>NZ_VCKX01000684.1 GCF_005889725.1 Nonomuraea zeae | reverse complement strand
GGTCGACGGGGAAGGGGTAGGAGACGTTCGTGTAGGCGGGTGCGCCGTGGCCGTGCAGCGGCCAGTGGGAGGGGACGGGCAGGTCGTCCCAGCCCGTGTCGTCATAGTCCGGCTGGGCGAAGTCTTCCGGCGCCTGCGCGGTGGGCGAGAGCCGGAAGCGCCACGTGCCGTTGAGGTCGAGGGCGGGGGCGTCGGAGCGGAGCGCTGCCCTGGGTTCGAGTCGGCCCGAACCGGGGGTGAAAGTTTCGAGGTCCATCGTCGCTGAGCCTAGAGGTTCGGGATGATTTCGTCAGCGATGAGGTCGGTGTCCGTACCTGCGGGGGTCTCGCGCCCGGTCACGGCGGCACGCGGTGCCGCCTGGTCAGCTCGCGGACCGACGCGCGCTCGCGGCGCAGCTCGCGGGCCGTCCTGAGGACGAGCCCGGCGAGCGCGGCGCGGTCGGTGCCGGGCCGGAGGAGCGCGCGCATCGTCCAGCCGGCCAGCCTCGGGGCGGTCAGGGCCTGGGACGGGCGGACGATGCGGGAGTAGACGTCCAGGAAGCGCGTCATGAGGGCCGGGTCGGCGCGCAGGGCCCGGTGCATCTCGACGTCCAGCGGCCCGACGGGGTCGCCGCGGCCGGTCCGGTCGGTCCAGTAGTACGTCTCCAGGCACTCCCGGTCGCGCCGCTCCTGCCAGGCCGCGATCGCCCGGTCCACCTCCTTGTCGCGTCCGCCGTCGCCGGGGAACGCGACCGGCAGCTCGCCCAGGGACTCGCCGAGGAGGCGGCCGAAGCGGAGCGCGTCCCTGATGCCCTGCGCGGTCACCGGGTCCTTGAAGTGGCCCGCGTCCCCCGCCAGCGCCCACCCGGGACCGGCCGAGACCCGGAAGTACGATTCGAGCCCCGACGCGGCGAACACCCTGGAACGCCGCTCGCACCCGGACAGCCGCACCGCCAGGTCCGGCAGCAGCTCATCAATCGTCCGTTCGTACTCTTTTTCCGGATATTTTCGGAAGTCGGCGGCCCGGGTCTCCGGCGGCATCAGCAGCACCAGCGTGAGCCCGCCATCGCACGGAAAGGCCGTGCCCAGCTCCGCCCCCTGCCGCCACTGCGCCGCCACCGGCCGCAGCTCCTCGTGCGGATCATCGAAGTAGGCGTAGTAGCAGGCCCGCCCGTCCGGCCTGCGCCGGTACGGCTCCGCCGCCCCGACCAGCCGGGCCACCGCCGAGCGGCGCCCGTCCGCCCCCACGACGACCGGCGCGCGCAACCGGTAGGACCGCCCGTCC
>NZ_VCKX01000683.1 GCF_005889725.1 Nonomuraea zeae | reverse complement strand
GTGTACGGGTCGGCGGCGGGGGAGTGGTTCTTCCCCGCCGAGGAGGAGGCGGCGGCGCGGGGCGTGACGGTGATCGACGGGATCGGCCGGCTGCTCGGGCGGGCGGGCGGCTTCGGCGATCTGCAGGCCAAGGCGCTCGCGGCCGCCGCTGACGGGTCGCTGAGGCCGGCCGTCCAGGCGTTCCCGCTGGCCAGGGCCACCGAGGCGCACGAGGCTCTGGAGAGCAGGAACACCATGGGCAAGGTCATCCTGGTCCCGTAGCCAGCTCCTCGACGGCGGAGGTGAAGGCGGGGAGGTCGCGCTCATGGTGCACCACGAAATACGAAATATCGTGTTCATCCCGCCAATAGCGGATCTTGTCCACTATGTCGCTATGAGTGCCGAAGAGGGCCTGGGGTGTCTCGTCCAGCCCCGAGCTGTCGGCGGCGCTCCATGACTCCTCCGCCTTCCGCTCGCCCACCTGGACCACGCTCGTGCCCAGCTCCAGGTGGGCGTAGCGGTCGCCGGCCGCCGCGCGCACGGTCCGGAGCTTGCCCAGGAACGCCTCCAGCCCGGCGTCCCGCGCGTCGGGCCCGCTGCCGTCGCCCTTCACCCGCATCCCGATGTTCACGACGTCCGCCTCCCGGGCCGCCAGCCGCAGCACGCGCGGGCCGCCCCCGCCGAGCACCAGGGGCGGATGCGGCCTGCGTACGGGCTTGGGCCGCTGGTCGAGGCCCGAGATGCGATAGTGCCTGCCCTCGAAGGTGAACGGCCCGTCCCCCCAGAGGCCCTTCAGCACGGCCAGCGCCTCCTCCAGCCGATCCACCCGCACGCCGGGCGGCTCCAGCGGCAGCCCGGCGCCCGCGTAGTCGACGGCCATCCAGCCGGTCCCGATCCCCACCTCCAGCCGCCCGCCGGACAGGACGTCGAGCGTGGCCGCCTCCTTGGCCAGCACGGCCGGGTGCCGGAAGTCGTTGGCGAACACGAGCGTGCCCACCCGCAGCCGTTCGGTGGCGCAGGCGGCCGCGGTCAGGGCGGCGATCGGCGCGAACCTGGGCCCGACCAGGTGATCGGGCACCAGCAACACGTCGAACCCGGCTCCTTCGAGCCGTCTGGCCTTCTCGGCCCACTCCTTGGCCGATCCGGCCTCGCGTACCACCGCCCCGAACCTGATCCGCCGCACGACGCCTCCCGCCTCTTGAACAAGCGCTTGGCCACAACCATACGCGCGGCGACGCCCGGCGGGAGGGCGGCGGCGCTCGGCGAGGGCGGCGGGCTCAGCGGGCG
>NZ_VCKX01000682.1 GCF_005889725.1 Nonomuraea zeae | reverse complement strand
GTGCGGGGGGCGGGGAGTGGTGAGGGTTTGGGTGTGGTCATGGGAGGAGGTCGCGGAGGAGGGTTGTGCACAGGGCGCCCAGCACCGTGCGGGGGCCGAGTTTGGGGAGCTCGCCGCGGTTGAGGGTGGTCGTGAGCCTTGGCTGGTCGGGCAGGTTTCCGGCGGACGGGATGCCCAGGGATGTGGCGGCCAGGTCTTCGTCCACCACTCCCTGACGGAGGATCGCTCGCAGGTCCGAGGTGTGTTTGCGGGCCTCGCCCAGCACCTGGACGGTCGAGAGGATCCCGCGTACGTCTGCCGTCGCCACCACCAGGGTGACCTTTGCTCGCGTCAGAGCTTCGACCGAGGCTGGGTCGAGGTGACGTGGGAGGTCCACGACCACCAGGTCGAAACCTCGCTGGCCGGCTTCGAGTACCGAGCGCATGGCCTGCGCCGGGATCGTCGCCACCTCGCCTCGGTGGAAGGAGAGGACGGCCAGGTCCCCGAACGATGGCAGTGCGGCCTGGAGCGCACTCGAGCTGATCCGGCCCTCTCGTGCCACCAGGTCTCCCCATCTGGCGCCGGGCGCTTCCTCACGACCCAAGAGCGCGTCTATGCCGCCACCGAGTGGGTCCGCGTCCACCAGCAGTGTGCGTAGGTGATCGCCCGAGGCGCGCAGGGCGAGGCAGGCGGACAGCACGCTTGCGCCCGCGCCGCCACGACCCCCGATCACGCAGATCACGGCGCCCGAGCGGGGGTCCGGCTCCATGGCGTCGGCGAGCCGCTCCACCAGGTGGCGTTCGTCGCCGGGGAGGCTCACGACGGCCTGGGCTCCCACGGCCACGCATTTTCGCCAGGTGTCCGGGTCTTCGTGATCGCGGGTGACGAGCAGGACCTGGTCGCGGACGGGCGGGGAGGTCGCGGCCACGGCGTCCGCCTGGTCGGCGCCCACGACTACCAGCGGGGCGAGGTTCCAGAACGGGCGGGCGTGGGCGGGGACGTGGGCCACGTCGAGTTGTGCGCCGGCTGCGGCGGCTATGCGGACCAGGTCGTCGAGCAGGGCGTGGTCTTCGGTGATGACCAAGGGTCGGTGCATCTCGGCCTCCCGGTGGCGAGTGGTGGTGAGTGTGGGGTGAGGAGGATTGGATGGTGGCGGGCTGGGAGGCCAACCTTTGCTGGGGAGGGTGGGGTGAGGAGAGGGCGAACGGGATTCTGTGGATGGAGAGGCTCGGGGTGGTCCAGGGCTGTGGATAGAGGAGGGGGGGAACACAGGCGGGGGGTTTAAGGG
>NZ_VCKX01000681.1 GCF_005889725.1 Nonomuraea zeae | reverse complement strand
CCCCGGAACCCGGACCGGCATCCGCAACCGCCGCTTCCCCCGCGCCCCCAGATACACCCGGACCAGTTCCGCCAGCCCATACACCTTCGGCCCCGCCAGATCCGGCACCAGACCGGCCGGCTCCCCCAGCGCCAGCTCCACCATCCGCGCCGCCACCTCACGGACATCGACCGGCTCGAACCTCAGCCCGCCGGGCACCGGCAGCACCGGCAACCTGGCCATCATCTCCACGACCTTCACCACCAGATCCTGGAACTGGGCCACCCGCACCATCGTCCACGGCACCCCGGACGCCACCACCGCCCGCTCCGCGCCCAGCTTCGCCCGGAAGTAGCCCAGCGGCATCCGATCCGCGCCGATCACCGAGATGTACACCAGATGCCGCGCCCCGGCCCGCGACGCCACCCGTGCCAGGTTCTCCGTCGCCACGTCATCGCCCTTGGCGCCGCCCGCCAGATGCACGACGATCTCGGCCCCGTCCACCGCCGCCTCGACGCCGGTCCCCTGCACCAGGTCACCGGTCACGTATTCGACCCCGTCACCGGACGCCCGATCCCGCCTGCTGAGCACCCGCACCTTGCACCCGGCCTCCCGCAGGAGCGGCACCACGAGCCGCCCGAGCGTACCCGTGCCACCGGTGACCAGAATCAATGACGTCATGACCACTCCACCTACTCGTTCCGGACGGGAGCCGCGCTCCCGGTCACAACCCCCCGGCTTTCGCGGGTCTTCTCCTGTGACACGCCACGCGAAAGGAATGTGACCGGTGAACGAGCGTGAATGGCTGACCGACCGCTTCGAGGAGCACCGCGGCCACCTGCGTGCGGTGGCCTACCGCATGCTCGGCTCCGCCGGCGAGGCCGACGACGCCGTCCAGGACGCCTGGCTACGCCTCGACCGCACCGACACCACCGACGTCGACAACCTCGGCGCCTGGCTCACCACCGTGGTCGCCCGCGTGTGCCTGAACGTCCTGCGCTCCCGCGAGCAACGCCGCGAGCAGCCGCTCGACGCCCGCCCGTCCGACCCGGTCACCAGCCGGGAGGACGGCGCCGACCCCGAGCACGAGGCCGTGCTGGCCGACTCCGTCGGGCTCGCGCTCCTCATCGTGCTCGACACCCTCACCCCGGCCGAACGGCTCGCCTTCGTGCTGCACGACATGTTCGCCGTGCCGTTCGGCGAGATCGCCCCGATGATCGACCGCTCCCCCGCCGCCGCCCGGCAGCTGGCCCTGGCTCTTATACACATCT
>NZ_VCKX01000068.1 GCF_005889725.1 Nonomuraea zeae | reverse complement strand
CCCCGCAGGATCCGACCCCGGCCTTCCGCTCCCCCGGCATCTGACCCGGACCTTCCCCCGGATCTCTGACCTTTCCGGCTTGTCAGCCGATCCGGAGCTCTTCCACCAGGCCCGACAGCCCTTCGTGACCGAGGCCGCGGGCGACGCGCTGGTCGAGGATCGTCTTCATGGGGATGAGCAGATCCGGCCGGACGCCCTGCTCCCTGAACGTGCGGATCAGGTTGTCCATGCCCACCCTGTTGATCTCCAGGTTGGACACCTCGGTGCGGTGGTCGCCCGACTCGATCGCCGCCGCTGTGGCGGGCTCACTCGCGGCCATCGCGTTGAGCCACGGGACCAGCAGCGTGCCGGTGAACTCCGTCAACGGGTATTTCGCGGACGTCACCAGTGCGGCGGCGGCCAGGAAGCCGGCGATCTGGCCGTACATGCCGGTCAGCATGGCCAGATCCAGCAGCGGGGCCATCCCGGGGTCCGGGTCCACGTAGCGGGGCTCGGCCATGACGGCGAGCACCTCCTCGTGGCGGTCGTACGCGGTCCTGGAGCCGCTGTAGAGGATGAGCGCGCCGGGCTTGGCGATCATGTAGGGCACGGCCATGATGCCGCCGTCCAAATAGTCCGCGCCGCGCCCGGCCGCCCAGGTCGCGGTCTCGCGAGCCTCCACGGGCCGGCCGGTGGTGAGGTTGACGACGACGCGGCCCCGGAGCGGGGCGTCCTCCAGGACTTCCCGCACGGCGGGATAGTCGAGCACGCAGACGATCACCAGCTCGCTCGCCCCGACCGCCTGCGCCGGGGTGGCCGCGCGGGTCGCGCCCTTCGCGACCAGGGGCTCGGCCTTGTCCGGCGAACGGTTCCAGACGGTGACGCGGTGGCCGGCGGCCAGCAGGCTCTCCGCGAGGGCGGATCCCATGAGGCCGAGGCCGAGAACGGAGATATTTTCCGACATTTCAGTGTTCCCTCTGTGAGGCGTTCCTTCAGTGGAGCTGTCTTCACCTTGCAGGCGGGCGCTTATGGTCTGATTCGGAGTCGGTTATGGGGGGCGAATGCGGTTCGGGGTGCTGGGCCCGCTCACGGTGTGGTCGCCCGGCGGGGAACCGGTCCAGGTGCTGGAGGTCAAGGTCCGGGCGCTGCTCGCGGCCCTGCTGACGAACCCGGGGCGGCCGGTCTCCGCCGACCGGCTGATCGAGCACCTCTGGCGCGGCCGGCCTCCGGTGAACCCGCTGGCGGCGCTGCGGGTGAAGGTGTCGCAGCTGCGCAGGGTGCTGGGCGGGCGGGAGCTGGTGGCGTACCAGGCGCCCGGATACGTGCTGCGGGTGGGGCCGGAGTCCGTGGACGCCGGCCTGTTCGAGTCGCTGATCGGGCGCGCGCAGCGCACCGACGAGCTGGGCGTACGCGCTGAGCTGCTGCGGCAGGCGCTCGGGCTCTGGCGGGGGGACGCCTACGCCGAGTTCGCGGACGAGCCGTTCGTCCGGGCCGCCGTCGCCCGGCTGGACGAGCAGCGGCTGGTGGCGATGGAGGAGCTGGCCGAGGCGCGGCTCGGGCTGGGCGAGCACGGGCTGCTCGCGGCCGAGCTGACCGATCTGGTGGCCGGGCATCCCTTGCGCGAGCGGCTGCGCGCCGTACACCTGCGGGCCCTGTACCGGGCCGGGCGGCAGAGCGAGGCGCTGGCCGGGTACGGGGACCTGCGGCGGCGGCTGGCCGACGAGCTCGGGGTCGATCCCGGGCCCGAGCTGGTGGCGCTACATCAAGCGATCCTGGAGCAGGACCCGGCCTTGGAGCCGCCTGCCCGGCCCCGCACGAACCTGCCCGCGCCGCTGACCCGCCTGGTGGGCCGGGAGGCGGCGGTGGCCGAGGTCCGGTCGCTGCTCCGGGCCAACCGCCTGGTGACGCTGACGGGTCCCGGCGGAGTCGGCAAGACCCGCCTCGCCCTCGCCGCCGCCACCCCGAGCGCCGGCCACCCGGACGCCGCACTCAGTCTCCGGGCCGGTGACGCGAGCAGCCCTCGTGGGGAGGCTGTGGGGGTCGGGGTGTTCGAGGGTGAGGTGTGGCTGGTCGAGCTGGCTTCGCTGACCGCCCAGGCGGCCGTGGTGGAGGTGGCCGAGGCGATCGCGGCGGTGCTCGGGCTGCGGGACGACGTGCCCGGGTCGATGTCCGATCGGCTGGCCGCCGCGCTGGAGGGCAAGCGGACGCTGCTCGTGCTGGACAACTGCGAGCACGTCGTCGAGCAGGTCGCCGCGCTGGCCGGGCGGCTGCTGCGGGCGGCACCAGGGCTGCGGATCCTGGCCACCAGCCAGGAGTCGCTCCGGATCGAGGGCGAGGCGCTGTGGAGCGTGCCGCCGCTGGAGCGGGAGGCGGCCGTGGAGCTGTTCGCGGCGCGGGCGGGCATCGAGCCGGACGCGGACGTGGCGGAGATCTGCGCCCGGCTCGACGGCCTGCCGCTGGCACTGGAGCTGGCCGCGACCAGGATGCGGGCCCTGACCCCGCGCCAGCTCGCCGACCGGCTCGACGACCGGTTCAGGCTGCTCGCCTCGGGGCGGCGCGGGGCTCCCGCCCGGCAGCAGACGTTGCGGGCGATGATCGACTGGAGCTGGGAGCTGCTGACCGAGGGCGAGCGGCTGGTGCTGCGGCGGCTGGCCGTGCACGCCGACGGGTGCACGCTGGAGGCGGCGGAGGAGGTCTGCGCCGGGCCGGGCGTGGACGTCCTCGACCTGCTGGCCAGGCTGGTGGACCGGTCGCTGGTGGTGCGGGTCCCCGGGCCGCGCTATCGGCTGCTGGAGTCCGTGGCGGCCTACTGCCAGGAGCGGCTGGCCGAGGCGGGAGAGCTGGCCGCCGTACAGCTCAGGCACCTGCGCCACTACGCCGGCCTGGCGGAGCAGCTGGAGCCGCACCTTCGAGGGCACGGGCAGCGCGGCGCCTTCGCCCGGCTCGACGCGGAGGCCGCCAACCTCCGCGCCGCACTGGACACCGCAGTCCAGCTCGCGACACAGCCGAGCTCCCTAGACGCGACACAGCCGGACTCCGTAGACGCGACGCAGCCGAGCTCCGTAGGCGTGGCGCGGCCGGACTCCGCTGGGGTGGCGGAGGAGGCGTTGCGGCTGGTGAATGCGATGGCCTGGTACTGGGTGCTGCGTGGCCGGCTCGGCGAGGGCCGGCGGGCGCTGGAGGCCGCGCTGTCGCTTCCCGGCCTGCCCCCTTCCGGCGCGGCGCAGGCCACGCTGTGGCTGGCCGGGCTGCGGATGCTGGCGGGGCGGCCCGCCCTGCCCGCCGGCGAGGTGTACGAGGCGATCGAGGAGCCCCTGGCCAGGGCCAGGGCGCAGTGGTTCGTCGGGTTCGCCTCGTACGGGTACGACGACCTGTCTCTGAGCCAGGAGCTGATCGAGCGGGCATTGACGACCTTCCGCGAGCTGGACGACCGCTGGGGCACGGCCGCCGCCCTGAACGTCCTGGCCAGGCTCGCGGCCATGCGCGGCGACCTGGCGGCGCTGCGGCGGGACGGGGAGCAGGGGCGGGCGCTGTTCAGGGAGGTCGGCGACCGGTGGGGCGAGATGCGGGCCGCTGAGAACCTCAGCACCCTGGCAGAGATCACCGGCGACTACGCGGAGGCCACCGCGCTACGGGTGGAAGGCCTGCGGATGGCCGAGGAGCTCGGGCTGTGGAGCTCGGTGTCAGACGCGCTGTCCCGGCTGGGCAGGATCGCGATGCTGACCGGCGACCACGCGCGGGCCGAGGATTTCCACGAGCGGGCCAGGCGGCTGGCGGTGGCCCAGTCGAACCGGCCGGCCGAGGAGTTCGCCGAGATCGGGCTGGCGCTCGGAGCGCGGCGGCAGGGACGGCTCGATGACGCCGAACGGCGGCTGCGTACCTGGCTGGGCTGGGTCAGGGACGTGGCGGGCGAGCCCGGCGCGGCGCTGATCCTGGCCGAGCTGGGCTTCGTCGCCGAGCAGCGAGGTGACGCGGCCGCCGCGCTGGAGCTCCAGCTGGACGGGCTCGCGACGGCGCGCCGGGTCGGCGATCCGCGGGCGACCGCGCTGGCGCTGGAAGGGCTGGCGGGCGCGCGGGCGCTGAGCGGGCGGTTCGAGGAGGCGGGGGCGCTGCTGGGCCGGGCGGCGGCGCTCAGGGAGTCCGTGGGCGCGCCGCTGCCGCCCGGCGAGCAGGGCGACGTCGCCCGGATCACGGCCGCGGTGGAGGCGGCGCTCGGCCGTGCCGGGCTGGCGGCGGCTCAGGCACGCGGCGCGGAGATCTCGATGGAGCAGGTGGTCGGGGAGGATCACCCTCAATAGGCTCCATTGTGATCATCCGGGCGGGATGGGCGTGGCGGGGGCGGGCCTGGCCTGATCCCCCTCAGTACGCCGGGTAGCCGGGCGCGAAGGCGGCCGGTGCCGGCAGGTGCTGCTCCTGGGCGTCGCTGATCTTGCGGATGACGCCGATGGCCAGCAGGGCCGCGACCAGCATGAGCGTGATGCTCACCACGTCGAACCGCGCGGCGGCGGCCAGGGAGTCCAGCTCCTCCGCCCCGAACAGCAGGCGCCCGGCCAGGTTCGACACCAGGCTGGCGATCAGCCAGGCCGCCCACCAGACGTTGATCAGGCCCCGCGATGGCGCGGATTCCTGGCCGGCGCGCGTGGAGGCGTACCAGATGTCGTCCACGATCTGCTTCGGGAACCAGAAGTTGATGATCGGCACCACCCAGCCGATGATCAGCCAGGGCCTGCCGCGCCGGTGGCCGCCCGGTGAGAGGATCTCGGCGTTCGCCCTGACCCGGTACAGCCAGACGAGGAAGGCCACGACGGCGACGACGTAGACGACGGTCTCCACGATGCCGGAGAGGCCGTAGACGAGGTCGCCCGTGGTGATCTCCGAGTCCGGTACGGAGTAGGGATCGACGATCATGCGGTCGACCATGCCCGCGTACCAGAGGTCGATCACCGCCGCGACGACGCCGACGGCGGAGTCACAGATGAGCGCCGCCACGGCGAAGAGCGCGACGCCGCGTACCGGCTGTAAAGGGGGAGGTGGCGGTGCCGGATAGCCGGAAGGTGGGGGGTACATGAGGGCTCGGCCTTTCTGCCGGGTTGACGGGCAAGCCCACCAGTATGTCGAGCCAAGAAGCGGAAAAGGATCAGTTATCCGATCGGGCATCCTCTTGTGATAAGCCCGGGATTTTGCACATTCGGTGATTGTCTCCGTGAAAGCGGGCAGTGCCTGGGATGGACGGGCATCTTAGGGCAGGGTTGGGAGCATGCCGATGAGGACAGAGCTCGACCGCCTGGCGGGCGGGGCGCACCATGATCCACACTCCGTGCTCGGAGCACACCCCGCGTCCGGTGGGGTGGTCTTCCGCACGCTGCGCCCACTTGCCGAGCGGGTGCGCGTGGTGCTGGAGGACGGTACGGCCCATGACATGAAGCACCTGGCCCACGGGGTGTTCGAGGCGACGGTGCCGGGGCTGGACAAGGTGCCCGAATACACGCTGAGCGTCCAGTACGCCGGCGCGGACCCCTACGAGACACGTGATCCCTACCGGCACTGGCCCACGCTCGGCGAGGTGGATCTCCACCTCATCGGTGAGGGGCGGCACGAGCGGCTGTGGGAGGTCCTCGGCGCCCGCGTGATGGAGCACCAGGACGTCGACGGCACCGCGTTCGCCGTCTGGGCGCCGAACGCGCGCGGCATCAGGGTCGTCGGCGACTTCAACCACTGGGACGGCACCGCCTACCCGATGCGGTCGCTGGGCCGGTCCGGCGTGTGGGAGCTGTTCGTGCCGGGCATCGGGGCGGGCGAGCGGTACAAGTACCAGGTCCTGGGCGCCGACGGGGTGTGGCGTGACAAGGCCGACCCGATGGCCAGGCGCACCGAGGTGCCGCCGATGACCGCCTCCGTGGTCGACAGGTCCGACTACACCTGGCAGGACGAGACGTGGCTGGCCCGGCGGCGCGAGCAGCAGGCGCAGAGCGGGCCGATGAGCGTCTACGAGGTCCACCTGGGCTCGTGGCGGCCCGGCCTGTCCTACACGGAGCTGGCCGACCAGCTCTCCGAGTACGTGGCCGACCTGGGGTTCACGCACGTGGAGCTGCTGCCGGTGGCCGAGCACCCGTTCGGCGGCTCGTGGGGCTACCAGGTGACGTCCTACTACGCGCCGACGGCCAGGTTCGGCACGCCCGACGAGTTCCGCCACTTCGTGGACCGGCTGCACCAGCGCGGCATCGGGGTGCTGCTGGACTGGGTGCCCGCGCACTTCCCGATGGACGACTGGGCGCTGGCGCGCTTCGACGGCACCCCGCTCTACGAGCACGCCGACCCGGCCAGGGGCGAGCACCCCGACTGGGGGACGTACGTCTTCGACTTCGGGCGCAGGGAAGTGCGCAACTTCCTGGTCGCCAACGCGCTGTTCTGGCTCAAGGAGTTCCACGTCGACGGGCTGCGGGTGGACGCGGTCGCCTCGATGCTCTACCTCGACTACTCGCGGCGCGAGGGCGAGTGGACGCCGAACGTCTACGGCGGCAGGGAGAACCTCGACGCGGTCGAGTTCCTCAAGGAGATGAACTCCGTCTGCTACCGCGAGGCGCCGGGCATCTCGACCATCGCCGAGGAGTCGACGGCGTGGCCGGGCGTGTCGCGGCCCGTGCACCTGGGCGGGCTCGGGTTCGGCTTCAAGTGGAACATGGGCTGGATGCACGACACGCTCGAATACCTGCGCCACGAGCCGGTCTTCCGCCAGTACCACCATCACCAGATGACGTTCTCGCTGCTGTACGCCTACTCCGAGAACTACGTGCTGCCGCTGTCGCACGACGAGGTCGTGCACGGCAAGGGCTCGCTGCTGGGCAAGATGCCGGGCGACGAATGGCAGCGGTTCGCGCAGTTGCGGGCGTTGCTGGCGTTCATGTGGGCGCATCCGGGCAAGCAACTGCTGTTCATGGGCGGCGAGTTCGGACAGGGCTCCGAGTGGTCGGAGGAGCGCGGGCTGGACTGGTGGGTGCTGGAGTTCGACGGGCACCAGGGCGTGCAGCGGCTGGTACGCGACATGAACCGGATCTACAAGGAGACCCCGGCGCTGTGGGAGCAGGACTGCTCGCCCGAGGGGTTCCGGTGGATCGACGCCGACGACGCCTCGGGCAACACCTTCTCGTTCGTCCGCTACGCGGCCGACGGGTCCGCCGTGGCGTGCGTGGTCAACTTCAGCGGCGGGCCGCACGAGAACTACCGGCTCGGGCTGCCGTACGCCGGGCAGTGGACGGAGATCGTCAACACCGACGCCTACGACTACTGGGGCAGCGGCGTGGGCAACATGGGGACGGTCGATGCGGCCGAGGAGCCCTGGCACGGGCTGCCCTGCTCCACCACGCTGCGGGTGCCGCCGCTCGGCGCCGTCTGGCTGACGCACGAGGGACCGGCCTGAACGTTTGAGGTGAAGCCGCTGAAAGTTCGGTGAGAAACCGGGCGGGGGTCTGTGCCCGTCCGGCAAATCACCCTAAACTCCGAGATCATCCCCCTCGGAGGACGCGTGCGACTTCGCCCCCTGATCGTGACCTCGATCGCGCTGGCCCTGCTGCCGCTGTCGGGCCCTGCCTACGCAGACGACCCGGCGCCCACCCCTACGCCGAGCGTGTCGGAGCCCGCCCAGCCTTCGGGTGACCCCTCCACGCCTCCGGCGGAGCCCGAGGACAAGGTCGAGGACGGCTTAGGCGTGGACGGTGGCACCGCGCGTGCCATCGTCGAGCTGACCGACCCCGCGCAGAACGCGCCGGTGGCGAGCCAGGCGGCGGCCGAGAGCGTGGACGTGGTGCTGCAACCGCAGAGCCAGTCGTTCATGGTCGTCGAGGGCACCGCCGAGGAGCTGGCCAAGCTGGCCGAGGACCCGCGGGTCACCTCCATCCACAGCGACAGGACGTACACGCCGGCCGACATCGCCCCCAATCTCTCGCTGATCGGCGCCGACCAGGCGCACGCGAAGGGCTTCACCGGCACCGGCCAGGCGGTGGCCGTGCTCGACACCGGCATCGACCGCGACCACCCGTGGTTCGGGAGCAGGCTGGTGGCCGAGGCGTGCTTCTCCGCCGTGGAGAGCGGCGTCTCGTCGCTCTGCCCCAACGGGGCGACCTCCCAGACCGGATCGGGCGCGGCGGACGCGACCACGGCCAACTGCCTCTCCGGCGCCGTGAACCTGTGCGACCACGGCACCCATGTCGCGGGCATCGCGGCCGGGACCGGCGGCGTCGCGCCGGGCGCGAACATCGTGGCGGTGCAGGTGTTCAGCCGGGTGGACGACGAGGACATCTGCGGCGAGCCCTCCTGCCTGCTGGCCTTCGAGTCGTCGCTGCGGCAGGCCATGGACTGGGTGGCCGGCCTGACCGAGCCGGTCGCCGCGGTGAACCTCAGCCTGGGCGGCTCGCTGTCCGAGACCGACTGCGACGCCACCGAGGAAGGGACGATCTTCAAGCCGAAGATCGACGCCCTGCTGGCCAAGGGCATCGCGACCGTGGTGGCCGCGGGCAACGAGTTCTTCGAAGGGGCGTCGTACCCCGCCTGCATCTCCACGGCGGTGGCCGTCGGAGCGAACGACGGCAGTGACGCCATCGCCGACTTCTCCAACCGCGGGGCGATCGTGGACCTGTTCGCCCCGGGCGTGGACATCGAGTCGTCGGTGCCCGACAACGCGACGACGGTCTACAGCGGCACCTCGATGGCGACCCCGCACGTGGCCGGCGCGCTGGCGCTGATGAAGCAGGCCTCGCCGGGCACGCCGATCGCCGACCTGATCAACACGCTGAAGACGGCCGGCCGGCCGTACGTGTACCAGGCCAACGGCACGCAGGTCACCACGCCGCGACTCGACCTGGCGGCGGCCCTGGCCGGAGCGGCTCCGCAGCCGCCCATCTCGCAGACCCCGACCGCGGAGCCGGCCCCCGAGCCCGACCCCTCCGACAGCAGCGGCCCGAGCCCCGAGCCGGACCCGACGACGGACACCGAGCCGGAGCCCACGCCCACCTCCTCCACGTCGCCGGTCCCGCTGCCGACCGTCACGGTCACGGTGACCGTCACGCCGACCCCGGCGACCACGGCCACGGTCTGCACGCGCGGCACGACGGCCAAGAAGCTGTCGGCCAAGAAGTGGGCCGTGGAGATCCACCGCAGCAGCGGCACCATCCCCGACGCCACGCTCACCTGCTATCTGAAGCTGATCAGCAAGTCGAGCAAGGTCTTCCCCGAGGTGACCAAGGCGTCGTCGCTGGGCAAGGCGTACCGGGTGCTGAAGAACAGCAAGACCAGCAAGGCCAGGCTCGACAGCGCGCTGCTGACGGCGTGGCTGAACTGGGCGCACGGCACCAACGGCACCACGACGCTGACCGCCTCCGAGAAGGTCCGGCTGAGCGGCAAGTCCTCCGCGTCCGCGCTGAAGAAGGCCGCCAAGAACATCCTCAAGACCGTGAAGTAGCCCGAATCAGGAAAGGCCGGTCCGTTCGGGACCGGCTTTTTCTTTGGCCTCACTAATGCAAAAACGCCTCCATCGTTTCTCTGGTTACATACGGCACTGACATCACAGTTGTCGCAGGTGGGGATGTATGCGGCTGTACGCAAGCCGGGAGCCCGTACCCGCTTCACGGCTTTCAGCCTTAAGGTCTGATCCCGGAGGAATAGTGAGGCTACGGTCTCTCCTGGCCTGTGCCACAACGCTCGCCGTGACGTCCGCCCTGCTCTGCGTGGCGCCGGCGCTCAGCGCCGACTCCGCCGACACCGGCGATCCCATCATCAGTCCCGCGCTGGTCGCGGAGATCCAGTCCAAGTCCAGCGTCCGCTCCATCATCCAGCTCAAGCCGGGCGAGAGCGTCCAGGCCGTCGCCAGCGACCTCGAACGGGCCTCCGAGGGCAGCCGGGTCCTGGAGACGGCGCAGTCGTCGCACTTCTTCGTCGCGGAGCTGGACAAGCCGACGCTGGCCAAGCTCAAGAAGGACGCCCGCGTCCAGAGCGTCTACAAGGACGAGCTGAGCGCGCCGTCGCTGGACGTCAGCACCGCCCTGATCCGCTCGGACCGGGCGAACGACGCGGGCTGGACCGGCCGTGGCACGACGGTCGCCGTGCTGGACACCGGGATCGACCGGGACCATCCATTCTTCACCGGCCGGCTCGTGGACGAGGCGTGCTTCTCCTCCTCCGACGCCGGCGACGGCACCGTCTCCCTCTGCCCGAACAACCAGCCCAGCCAGACCGGCGTCGGCGCGGCCAACGCCGAGACCACGCAGTGCATGGTCAACGGCGCGAGCGCCTGCTCGCACGGCACGCACGTGGCCGGCATCGCCGCGGGCCGGATGACCACGGGGGCGCCGTCCGACGGCGTCGCCCCGGCGGCGGGCGTCCTGGCGATCCAGGTCTTCAGCCGGGTGGACAACGCCCTGGTCTGCTCGATGGGCGGCGGCAGCGCGCCCTGCTTCCTCAGCTACACCTCGGATCAGAAGCTGGCGCTCGAGTACGTGGCCAGGGTCGCCAGGACCCTGAACGTCGCCTCGGTGAACCTGAGCCTGGGCGGCGGCGGCCCGTACAGCGAGGCTTGTGACGCCAACGCCACGGCCGCCGCGGTCAAGCCGGACTTCGACGCCCTGATCGCCCTCGGCGTCGCGCCCGTGGTGGCCGCGGGCAACAACGGCTTCCCGAACGGGGTCTCCTCGCCCGCCTGCATCTCGACGGCGATCACCGTGGGCGCGACGGACGACCGGGACGTGCCCGCCACGTTCTCCAACCGGGGCACGCTGCTCGACCTGTTCGCGCCGGGCGTGGACATCAACTCCTCGGTCCCCAACAACGTGTACGGCGTCAAGAGCGGCACCTCGATGGCCGCTCCGCACGTGGCCGGGATGTTCGCGCTGATGAAGCAGGCGTACCCGAACATGACGGTCGCCCAGAGCCTGCAGCGGCTGCAGGCCACGGGGAAGGGCATCACCTACGACGCGTCCGGCACCCAGGTACGGACGGCGCGCATCGACGCGGAGCGGGCCACCGCCGCCTCGGCCGCGGGCGCGGACCCCCGCGTCTGACCGCGCTCATCCGGGCCGGGACCGCACGTCCGGCCCGCGGGCCCGGCGGCCACCGCCGCCAAGATCGACCCTGCTATCACCGCGACCGCCACCGACCCTCGCGGGCCGGCCCGCTCCGGTCTCGCTCGAAGAGGCGGCCGGGTTCCACTGCTTGGTCCGCGGCAGGACTATTTCGAATTGTGTCGCTTAGGGTGGCTTCTATGGACGCAGGCAGGGCGATCTTCGAAACCATCGACAAGCTTCGCCAGCGGCGCACTGGCCCGCTGGTGCTGGAGCTCGATCTCACTGAAGGCATTACCGAGGGCCCGCCGGCGGATCCGCTCGCCGCGGTGCTGTCCATGCGCAAGACGCGCCTGGCCGACGTTCTGTCGGGACTCAAGCGAGCCGCCCAGGACTCCAAGGTCAAGGCGCTCGTCGTCAAGATCGGGAGCAACCCGCTGGGCCTGGCCATGACGCAGGAGCTGCGCCAGGCCGTGGTCGGCTTCCGGGCCTCGGGCAAGCTGACCGTCGCGTTCGCCGAGACGTTCGGCGAGTTCGGCGGCGGCACGGTCCCCTACTACCTGGCCAGCGCCTTCGAGCGGATCTATCTGCAGCCGAGTGGCGACGTCGGGCTGACCGGGGTGGCCCTGGAGCAGCGCTTCTTCAAGGGCGCCCTGACCAAACTCGGCGTCGGGTACGAAGCCGGCCAGCGGCACGAGTACAAGACCGCGGTCAACACCTTCACCCAGGACCACATGACCGAGCCGCATCGCGAGTCCATGAGCCGGATCGTGGAGTCGGTCACCGACAGCCTCGTGGCGGGCATCGCCGAAGGGCGCCGGCTCGACCCGGGCAAGGTGCGCGAGCTGATCGACCGCGGCCCCTTCACCGGCGCCGAGGCGCAGGAGGCCGGGCTGGTCGACGAGCTGGCCTACCGGGACGAGGTGTACGAGGAGATCAAGCGCTCGGCGGGCGGCGAGGCCCACCTGCTGTACGTCTCGAAGTACGCCAGATCAGCGGCCGTCAAGAAGCTGCCCAACCCGATGGCCGACGGGGTGGCCCTCATCCACGGCACCGGCATGATCAAGGGCGGGCGCAGCGGTCGCAGCCCCCTCGGCGGCGGCGGGGCGATGGGCTCCGACACGATCAGCGCCGCGTTCCGGGCGGCCAGGCGCGACGAGCACGTCAAGGCCGTCGTCTTCCGGGTGGACAGCCCCGGCGGCTCGTACGTGGCCTCCGACACGGTGTGGCGCGAGGTGACACTGACCCGCAAGGTCAAGCCGGTGATCGTCTCCATGGGAGACCTGGCGGCCTCCGGCGGCTACTTCGTGGCGATGGCCGCCGACGTGATCGTGGCCCAGCCCGGCACGCTGACCGGCTCGATCGGCGTGTACGGCGGCAAGCCCGTCCTGTCCGAGATGCTGGAGAGGATCGGCGTCAACTCCGAGATCGTGTCCGAGGGCGCCAACGCCGGGATGTTCTCCATCTCCCGTGGCTTCTCCCCCGAGCAGTGGGCGCGGGTGAACGCCTGGCTCGACCGCATCTACGACGACTTCGTGGGCAAGGTCGCCACGAGCCGCAACCTCACCCGCGAGCGGGCGCACGAGCTGGCCCGCGGCCGCGTGTGGACCGGCGCCGACGCGCAGGCCGGCGGGCTGGTGGACGAGCTGGGCGGCCTGGAGGACGCGCTGGCCCTGGCCAGGAGGCGGGCCGAGCTCGCCGACGACGCCCCCGTGCGCACCTATCCGCGGCTCAATCCGCTGGAGCGCCTGCGCGGGCCGGAGTCCAGCGAGGACAAGTCGGCCGCGCTGGCCAGGATCCGCCTCGACGCCTGGGGGCCGCTGGCCCGGCTGTCGGCCGAGCTCGGCCTGCCGGCCGCCGCGGGTCCCCTCCTGCTCCCGGAGTGGTACACGATCCGCTGAGCACGACGACGATGCACCGCGTGGCGGGCCGGGCGAAGCAGGTCCCGGCCCGCTGCGCGGCCGCGCGTCACGTCTCCATCGCGCGGTAGCGGGCGCGCAGGCGTACCAGGGGCTGGAGGGCGAGGTTGACGTAGGGGACCGCGAGGACCGTGGCGACGTAGAGCGTGTGGTCCCCGGCCGGGACCACCTTGGTGGTCTCGGCCTCCAGCGCGGCCACGCCGCCCTCCACCACCAGCGCGTCCGTGTGCGCCCCTCGGTGGTGCGGGGTGCCCGCCACCAGGAGCCGGGCGCTGGGGCGGCCCGGGGTGGCGAAGCGGCTGGCGACGGCCGCCTGGCCCGACGACAGCAGCGAGACCGCCCAGCGGTCCTGGCGGAGCAGGACCTCGTTGAGGTAGCCGCGGCTGGCCAGGCTGATCAGGACGAGCGGGGGCTCCATCGAGACGGACATCAGCGCCGAGATCGTGACGCCCAGGTCATCACGCCCGTCGCGTACGGTCACCACCGCCACGCCGGACGCGAGCTGCGCCATCGCCTCCCTGAA
Organism: Nonomuraea zeae; assembly: GCF_005889725.1. Classification (GTDB taxonomy): domain Bacteria; phylum Actinomycetota; class Actinomycetes; order Streptosporangiales; family Streptosporangiaceae; genus Nonomuraea; species Nonomuraea zeae. Next base: position 33,503 of record NZ_VCKX01000068.1, on the reverse strand, counting down.
CTCGCCCGCGAACCCGCTCACCGCGAGGGCCCCTGAGGAGCCCTCGCGGCAGGGGTCAGCCGAGGCCGTTGGTGGTCAGCCATTCCTTGGCCACCGTGGCGGGCTCGTCCTTGTTGACGGAGATCTTCTGCATCATCTCCAGCAGGGACTCCGTGGACAGCTTCGCCGAGACCGCGTTCAGCGTGGTGCGGATCGTGTCGCTCGCCCCCGCCTTGTTGAGCAGCGGCGTCACGTTCTGGGCGGGGAAGATGTTCTTGGTGTCCTGGAGGGGAACCAGGTTGTTGGAGGTCATCTTCGGGTCGGTGGTGAAGACGTTGCCGACCTGGATCGAGCCGTCCTTCAGAGCGTCGGCCGTGGTCGGCCCGGTGGGCTTCCACTGCTTGAACTCGATGCCGTAGACCTCCTTGAACCGAGCCTCCCACCGCTTCTTGAACTCGGGCGGGCCGCCGACCACGAAGGTCTTGGAGACCTTGGCGAGGTCCTCGATCGTGTTCAGCGACTGCTTGGTCTGGGTGTCCTTGCTGATGGACAGGCTGTCCTTGTCCTCGGCGGGCGAGGAGTCGAGCACTTCGAGCTCGGCGGGCAGCTTCTCCTTCAGCGCCGTGTTGACCTCGTCGGTCGTGGCGGCCGTGGCCTTGAGGTCGATGAAGGCGAGCAGGTTGCCGTTGTACTCGGGCACGATCGTCAGGCCGCCGCTCTTGACCTGGTCATAGACGGCCTCGCGGCTGCCGATGCGCGGCTTCTCCTCGACCTGCACGCCCTTGGCCTCGAGCGCCTGGGCGTAGATCGACCCGAGCAGCACGCTCTCGTCGAAGTCGAAGGATCCCACGATGGCCTTGCCACCCCCGCCCGAGGCCGACCCGCTGGGAGCGGCACTCGTGGTGTCGAGCGGGTTGCCCCCAGTGTTGCCGCCACCGCCGCCACCACAGGCGGCCAGCGCGAGCATCGCCGTGACGAACACACCTGCGATGCCGTACTTGCGTCTCATCTTGCTTTTCCCTTCTAAGCGGGAGGTAATACCGGAGACTATCGGACCTTCAGCCGCTGGCTCACCCCCGGGGAGACCGTCATCCTCTGCACGAGCGTGAACAAAATCTGTACGACCAGTGCGAACAGCACAATCAGTACAGAACCCCCGACCACGCTCGAGTAATCCTTCGTCGCGAAACCATCGATCACGTAACGCCCGAGACCGCCGAGCCCGGTGTACGCGGCGACCGTGGTGGTGGCCACGACCTGGATCGCGGAGAGCCGGCAGCCGAGCAGGATCAGCGGCAGCGCGACCGGCACCAGCACCCGCCCGAGCACCTGCCCGCCGCGCAGGCCCATCCCGTACGCCGCGTCGCGCAGCTCGGGATCGACGCCCTTGATGCCCTCGAACGTGTTGACCAGGATCGGCGGCACCGACAGCAGCACCAGCGGGATGATCACCGGCCAGATCGAGGAGGAGCCGAGCAGCAGCACGAACATCACCAGCAGCCCCAGCGTGGGCAGCGCCCTGGCCAGGTTCGCCGAGACGACGACGAGCACCTCGCCCCGGCCGGTGTGCCCGATCAGCAGCCCGAGCGGCACCGCGATCAGCACGGCCAGCAGCAGCGCCAGTGCCGAGAACTCCAGGTGCTCCAGCAGGCGCGCGGGGATCCCGTCGGGGCCCGCCCAGTTCGCGCCGTTGCCGAAGAACTCGGCCAGCCAGGCGAAGAAGTCGGTCAGCCAGCTCACGACGCCGCTCCCTTCCGTGCGCGTACCCACGGGGTCAGCAGCCGCTGCGCCAGGACCAGCAGGCCGTCGGCGACCAGCGCGAGCACCACGATGAGCACGATCCCGACGATGACCGGCGGCATGAACGGGTTCTGGTACGCCCGCGTGAACAGCCCGCCGAGCCCGCCCTGACCGATCAGCGCGCCCACGCTGACCAGGCTGATGCTGGAGACCGCGACCACGCGCAGCCCGGCCAGCACCACCGGCACGGCGATCGGCAGCTCGACCGTCAGCAGCCTGCGCAGCGGAGTGAAGCCCATCGCGACCGCCGACTGGCGCACGTGGTCGGGCACCGAGCCGAGCCCGTCGACCACCGCGGGGATCAGCACCGCCATGCCGTAGAAGGTGAGCGGGATGATCACCGTGGTCTGCGACAGCCCGGTCACGGAGATCAGCAGCATGAAGACCGGCAGCGACGGGAGCGCGTAGATGACGTTCATCAGCCCGGAGGTGGGCTGGTAGAGCCAGCGGAAGCGGACGCAGGCCAGCCCGAGCGGCAGCGCCACGACCAGCGCGACCAGGATCGGCACCAGGGACATCGTCAGGTGGTCGGTGAGCAGGTTCTTGATGCTGTCGACCCGGCCGGTGTCCCAGTTGCGCGCGATCCACTCCCAGATCGTGGGGGGACCGTCACCCATCAGCCGCCTCCGCCAGCGCCTCGTCCAGTGCCTCTCTGGTGGCCACGCCGACGGCCTTGCCGTCCTCGTCCACGGCCACCGCGCAGCCGGACGGCGACAGCAGCGCCGCGTCGAGCGCCGAGCGCATGGAGTCGCGGCCGTGCACGTACGTCCCGTACGGCTCCAGCTCGTCGGGGCGCGCTCCGGAGATCCACCCGAGCGGCCGGCCGGCCCCGTTCACGACCAGCAGCCACGGCTCGTCCGCCGGGCCAGTGGAGCCCTCCGGCACGGTCAGGTCGGTACGCAGGCGCAGGCGCTCCGTCGAGACGAACTGCAGCCGCCTGATCCCCCTGTCATGCCCGAGGAACTCCCTGACGAAGTCGTCGGCCGGCTCCGACAGCAGCGTCTTGGGGTCGGCGAGCTGCGCCAGCTTGCCCCCGACCCGCAGGACGGCCACGCGGTCGCCGAGCTTGATGGCCTCGTCGATGTCGTGGGTGACGAAGACGATGGTCTTGTTCAGCTCCGCCTGGAGCCTGAGCAGCTCTTCCTGCAGGCTCGTGCGCACCACGGGGTCCACCGCGCTGAACGGCTCGTCCATCAGCAGCACGGGCGGGTCGGCCGCCAGCGCCCTGGCCACGCCCACGCGCTGCTGCTGCCCGCCCGAGAGCTGGAACGGGTAGCGCCCGGCGAACGCCGGGTCGAGCCCGACACGTTCGAGCAGCTCCATGGCCCTGGCCCGGGCCTTCTTGCGGTCCCAGCCGAGCAGGTAGGGGACCGTGGCGATGTTGTCGATGATCTTCCGGTGCGGGAAGAGCCCGGCCTGCTGGATGACGTAGCCGATGCCGCGCCGCAGCGTGGGCGGGTCGATGCCCTGCACGGGCACGCCGTCGAGGAGGATCTGGCCCTCCGTGGCGTCGATCATGCGATTGATCATCCGCAGGGAGGTCGTCTTCCCGCAGCCGGACGGGCCGACGAAGACGGTGATCTCACCGGTGGGCGCCTCCAGACTGAGGCTGTCCACGGCGACCGTTCCGTCTGGATAGCGTTTTGTGACAGCGTCGAATGTGATCACGCGCGACTCTCGCTTAGGGCTTCGGTGGCAGGGGCCGCGGCCCCCCTTGCCACGACCGCCGCATGATCTCTCGGACCACACATTACGGCGATCCGGACCTTCCTGTCCCCTTGGCCCTGGCTTAAACGCTTCACTGACCTGGGAGATTTACCCCAAATATGGATCTGGTAGTGCGCCGGACCGAGGGTGTTGGCATGATTACCCTCACAACATCCGATGCCGTACCCCTCATCACCCTCAGCCTCCGCACATTCAGCAAGAGGATCCGGCCCCGTGTCTCAGCCGCTCACCGGTCAGCGCCCTCGCGGTGAACTGATCGCAGGGCTCTACGACCGTTACGCCGCCGGGCTGTTCGCGTACTGCGCTGACCAGCTCGGCGACCTCGGCTCCGCGTCCGACGTCCTGGTGACCGTGCTCACCGGGGTCCCCGACGCCGAGCCTCCACGTGCTGCCCTCTATGCCCTGGCCCGCCGCGAGATCCACCGGCGGGACGTCGTCTACTCACCACCCGCGGTCGATCAGCTCGTCGACCCTGCCTCCGCGCTCGTGGAGCGCACCCTGCGGGAGCTGCGCCCGCATCAGCGCGAGGTGCTGATGCTGTGCGCGGTCTGCGGGCTGAGCAAGGCCGAGCTGGCCTGGGTGCTCGACGTGGCACCCGACACCGCCGAGGAGCTGGCGGTCGGAGCCGGGCACCGGTTCCGGCAGGCCCTCGGCACCGCACTGCTCAACCTCGGGGCCCGCGTGCCCAGCCGGGCCGCCGACGTCTATGGCGCGCTCGGCATCGCACCGCTGGACGACGTGCTGCGGCGCCTGCCGTGGCCGGCGCCGCCGGGCGGGCTGCGCATCCACTTCGCGGGCTCCCGTGCCGCCGCGCCGGGACCGCTGTTCGTGAAGCCGCGCTGGCCCGGCCCGCCCATCTGGCCGCAGCCGCTGGCGGAGGCCGACCCGGCCAGCAGCACGGTGATCTTCCCGGCCGAGCTGCTGACGCCGCCCCCGCCGTCGAGGGTGGCCGAGCACGAGGCGACCACCGCCCCGATGCCCAAGCTGCGCGACCGGTACGACCCGCTCGACCTCGCCAGGCCGCTCAGGGACCCGCTCGACCTGGCCAGGCCGCTCAGAGACCCGCTGGGGTCCGCCAGGCCGCTTCGGGAGCAGCCGTTCTTCCTGGCCGCGCCCGAAGATCCGGGCGGGCCCGGGCCGTTCGCGACGGGTGACGTGATCCTGCCCAAGGACTCGCCCGAGCCGTTCGCGACCGGTGACGTGATCCTGCCCAAGGACGCGCTGGATCCGTACGTGCCCGGTGACGTGCTGGTGCACAAGGGGCCGGCCCGCCCGATCCAGGAGCCGCCGCGCTTCGATGCCCGGCCGCCGTTCCCGGGTGATGTCCGTCCGGCGTTCCCGGGCGATGCCCGGCCGGCGGAGCCGGGCGGGGTCCAGCCGCTGCCGCGGGCGGAGGTCCGGCCGTCGCCGTGGGTCCAGCTCCGGCAGTCGTCGCGGCCCGAGGAGCCGGTGCGCGAGGCCGCGCCGCTGTTCAAACCGCGTGACAAGCCGGGCGACAAGGCGGGGAGCCGGCCCGAGGAGCCGATCTACCGGCTGCCGGCCGAGGATCCGTACGAGAAGTCTCTTCCCGAGCCTTACCCGGAGCCGCCTGCCGCGGAGCCGCCCGGCTGGGCGGCGTCCGGCGGGCCGGCGCTCGTCCGGCCGTCTTCCGGCCGGCCGTCGCTGGGCGGGCTGGGGTCCGGGCCGTTGCCCGGCGAGCCGTCGTCCGGTCTGGCGCCTGGTCTCGCGGCGTCCGGTCCGGCTGCGTCCAGCAGGGCGCCTGGGAGGGTGGCGGCCACCGGGACCGGCTGGCCGGCGGGCTCGTCCATGCTGGACCCGCGTCCGGTACGCGCCAGGCCCATGCCCAAGCGGCGGCCACCCGTCACGAGGCGGCCGCAGAAGCAGCGACGGCGCAAGAACCGCCACTACGACTGGGCCTGGGAGCTGATCGGGTTCCTGATCTGCGTGGCGATCGCGATGATCGTGTTCTTCTCCGTGCCCACGTTCCTCGGCTGAGCAGGTCTACATGGTGTTGACGATCAGCCCGATGTGCGTGAAGTAGTTCAGTGCCCCGAACAGCAAGAACGCCACCCCGGCGATCCCCCAGCACACTCCGATGACGGTCGCGAGCGGGCCTCCCCTGGCCCGCAACGCGAGCGGGAAGAGCACGGCCCCGACTCCGACCAGCACGTACAGGCCGGAGATGAACGTGGCCTCCAGCAGGGGCAGGCCCGAGAACGCCCCCGAGATCGGCTCCTGCGGCGGCGCGGCGAACAACGTGTACGTCCAGCCCGCCGCCGCGATGCCGAAGCACGCCAGCCCCATGCCGAGCACGAAGACGGAGATCGGCCCGGCCGCCCGCGCCACGGACTTCCTGCGGTCCTGCGCCGCCGCCACGGCCGCCCACCGCTTCCACAGGAAGAGGGCGGCGGCGAGCAGCAGCACGCCGAACGCCAGTGACGGCTCGCCAAAGATGATGTTGTCGAAGGGGAAGCCCTGGCCCGCGAGCGGCCAGGTGAGCGTCATGTGCAGCCCGGTGGCCGCCAGGATGGCCCCGAGCGCCCCGAACGCCAGCGCCCAGCCGTCCACGTGCTCCAGGGAGTCGCCGCGCAGCAGCCGCCGCCCGAAGGAGACCACCAGCAGCAGCCCCGCGCCCGCGGCGACCGCCATGATGGTGTTGTACGTGGGCATCTTGGTCCAGTCGATCTTCAGCTCTGGCTGAGCCAGGATCACCCAGAATCCACTCATGTGTGTTGATTACCCTGGGTAATCGATCTTCAATCCGGGTCAGCCGGCGGACAGGATCAGTCCGCTCGTCGGCACCCCCGTCCCCGCGGTGACCAGGACGTTCGTGACGCCCGTCAGCTGGTTCGCCGCGGTGCCCCTGATCTGGCGCACGGCTTCGGCGATGCCGTTCATGCCGTGGATGTAGGCCTCCCCGAGCTGCCCGCCGTGCGGGTTGACGGGGAGGCGGCCGTCCAGCTCGATGCCGCCGTCCTTGAGGAGCTCCGGGGCCTCGCCGCGACCGCAGAAGCCCAGCTCCTCCAGCTGGGCCAGGACGAACGGGGTGAAGTGGTCGTACAGGATGGCGGTTTGGATGTCTTTAGGCGACAAGCCCGACATTTCCCACAATTTGCGGCCGACGACTCCCATTTCCGGGAGGCCGCTCATGTCGTCGCGGTAGTAGCTGGTCATCATCATCTGACCGGCTCCCGAGCCCTGGGCCGCGGCCGTGATCACCGCGGGCGACCTGCGCAGGTCGCGGGCCCGCTCGGCGGAGGTCACGACCAGGGCCACCGCGCCGTCGCTCTCCTGACAGCAGTCGAGCAGGTGCAGCGGCTCCACGATCCACCTGGACGCCTGGTGCTCCGCCAGCGTGATCGGCCGCCCGTGGAACCAGGCCGCCGGGTTGGTGGCCGCGTGCCTGCGCATCGCGACCGCCACCCGGCCGAAGTCCTCGGACGTCGCGCCGTAGGTGTGCATGTAGCGGCGCGCGAACATCGCCACCCACGCCGCCGGGGTCATCAGCCCGAACGGGACGTGCCAGCTCATCTCCAGCCCCTGGGAGGTGGGCTCGCCGGTCAGCCGGGAGTTCGGCTGGCCGAAGCGGCGTCCCGAGCGCTCGTTGAACGCCCGGTAGCAGACGACCGTCTCCGCCATCCCCGTGGCCACGGCCATGGCCGCGTGCGCCACGGTCGCGCAGGCCGCGCCGCCGCCGTACTCGACGCGGGAGAAGAAGGTCAGGTCGCCGACGCCCGTCTCCCTGGCGACGGCGATCTCCTGGTTGACGTCCTGGCTGTAGGTGACCATGCCGTCCACGTCGCCGGGTGACAGCCCGGCGTCGTCCAGCGCCGACAGCACCGCCTCGGCGGCCAGCCGCAGCTCGGACCGCCCTGACTCCTTGCTGAACTCGGTGGCACCGATGCCGGCGATGGCCGTAAGCGCGCTCAACAACGCCTGTTCTCCTTCTGGGGGCTCACTGGGGCGGGAGGGTGAAGGTGACGGTGGCGGTGGCGTGGTCCCCCAGGCTCACCTTGCCGCGCACCTCGGCCGTGAACAGGCCGTCCTCGTGCGCCACGACCGTCCCGCCGAAGCTCAGCCGGTCCCCCGCGTACGCGGGGACGCCGAGCTTGACGTTGATGCTCCTGATCACGGCATCGGGGCCGGTCCAGTCGGTGACGTAGCGCTCGACCAGGCCCATGGTCGTCAGGATGTTGAGGAAGATGTCCTTCGAGCCCTGCGCCCTGGCGATCCCGGTGTCGTGGTGCACCGGGGTGTAGTCCATGGTGGCCACGGCGGTCGAGATGACCACGGTGGGCGTGAGCTCGATCGACAGCTCCGGCAGCGCCGCGCCGATCCGGATCTGGTCCTCGGTCAGCGTCCGCATCACGGCTCCCGTGGCGCCCACATCGGGAGGACGAGCCGGTCGTCCATCTGGCGATACGTCACCCGCAACGGCATGCCGGCACCTACTTCCTCGATCGGGCAGTCCACGACGTTGCCGACCATCCGTACGCCCTCCGGCAGCTCCACCACGCCCACCACGAACGGGGTATCGCGGCCGGGCACGGGCGGATGGTGGTGGACGACGTAGCTGTACAGGGTTCCGATGCCGCGCGCGACCGTGTGGGTGCGGTTGGCCGATCTGCACTGGGGACACATCGGGCCCGGCGGGTGGCGCAGCTCGCCGCAGTCGGCGCAGGTCTGGATGCGCAGCTCGCCGTCCCGTACGCCGTCCCAGAAGAACGCGGTGTCCTGGTTGACCGCGGGCCGGAGCGGGTACGCCGCCCGCTCCTCATTCTCCCGCCCGGTCACCGGACGGAATTTCAGGACCCTGAACAGCATCTCGGCGACCGGCTCCTCCTCGCTGTACCAGGTGATGGTCCAGGTGGCGAAGAAGCCCACGCCCAGTGCCGTCCTCTTGGGTCCCACCAGATCGGTGAACCTGGTGGCGGGGACGAGACGCTCGCCGACGCGCGCGTAGCGGTGGTAGGTCTGCTCGCAGTTGGTCGCCACCACGCCCGTGTAGCCGTTGGCGTTCAGCGCGGCCATCAGGTCGTCGACCGGCGAGCGGTCCTTGGCCGTGGACCGCAGCCCCGGCATGGTCCAGACCTGGGCCATGGCGGGCGGTGCCAGGCCCCGCTCCAGGTAGGCCGGGTTGGCGTCGCCCATGGCGGTCAGCCAGTGCCTGATCATGGGGACGTTCACGGGGTCGGACGCGGGGGCGCCGCGCACCTCGCCCATCGCCACCTGCTTGGCCGCGAGCTCGTGCAGCTCCTCATCGGTCATCTCGTGCGGCTCGCTCGTCGCGTGCGGCTCGCTCATCTCTTGCGGCTCGCTCATCTGGGCGGCCTCGGGAGGCTCAGGCCGAGCATCGCGATCAGCTCCCGCTGCACCTCGTTCACCCCGCCGCCGAACGTCAGCACCACCGCCCCCTTCACGCCGTGGTCCACGCGTTCGAGCAGCTCGGCCGTCTCCGGGTCCGACGGGTCGCCGTACCTGGCCAGGGTGTCGCCGACGAGCCGGCCGATCTCCTGCATCCGCTCGGAGCCGTAGATCTTGGTGGCCGACGCGTCGGGCGCGCCCAGCCAGCCGAGGTCCATGTTCGCGGCCACCTGCCAGTTCAGCAGCTCGTTCGTCCGGTAGGCCGCCCACACCCTGGCCAGTGCCCGCCGCACGTCCGGGTTCTCGACCAGCCCCGTACGGCGGGCCCAGGCCAGGAAGCGGTCGTAGGTCTGCCCGAGGTTGCCGGCCGGGCCGAGGGTGACGCGTTCGTGGTTGAGCTGGTTGACGATCAGGTCCCAGCCCTTGTCCACCTCGCCGACCACCATGTTCACCGGCACGCGGACGTCGGAGTAGTAGGTGGAGTTGGTGTGGTGGCGGCCGTCCATGGTGACGATCGGGGTCCAGGAGTAGCCGGGATCGTCCGTGGCCGCGATCATCATCGTGATGCCCTTGTGCTTCTTGGCCTCGGGGTTCGTGCGCGCGGCCAGCCAGATGTACTGGGCGTAGTGCGCGCCGCTGGTGAAGATCTTCTGGCCGTTGACGACGTAGTGGTCGCCGTCCAGCACCGCCGTGGTCCGCAGGGAGGCCAGGTCGGTGCCCGCCTCGGGCTCGCTGTAGCCGATCGCGAAGTGGCACTCCCCCGCGAGGATGCGCGGCAGGAAGAGGTCCTTCTGCTCCTGGGTGCCGTACTGCATGAGGGTGGGGCCGACCGTCTGCACCGTGATGATGGGATAGGGGACCCCGGCCCGCGCGATCTCGTTGGCGAAGATCTGCTGCTCCAGGGGGCCGTAGCCGCCCCCGCCGTATTCCTTGGGCCAGCCGAGCCCGAGCTTGCCGTCGCGGCCGAGGCGGCGGCAGTGCTCCATGTACGCCTCGCCGAACGGGTCTTCGGCGATCTTCCTGCGATCCTCGTCGCTGAGACAGCCGCGGAAGTATTCGCGCAGCTCGTCGCGCAGGCCGCGCTGGTCAGCGGTCAGGTCGATCAGCATCAGAGTAGCGCTCCGATCACGTCGAGCTGGGCGTCGGCGCCGCCGAGCAGGTGGGACAGGTGCTTGGCCTGGGCGAAGTAGCGGTGCAGCGGGTAGGTCACGTCGAGCCCGAGCCCGCCGTGCAGGTGCTGGCAGGTGTAGAGGGCCTTGACTGCCTCGCTCACGTGGTACGCGGCCAGCGCCAGGTCGTCCTCGGCCGGCAGCCCCTCGCCCAGCCGCCAGACCGCCGACCACAAGGCGACGTCCAGGGCCCGGCCCGCGATGTAGACGTCGGCGATCTGCATCGTCACGGCCTGGAACTCGGCCAGCGCCCGGCCGAACTGCCTGCGCGTCTTGATGTACGAGGTGGTCAGCTCCAGTGCCCCGGCGAGCACGCCGCTCGCCTGGGCGGCGACGGCCGCGGTGAAGAGCCGCCTGGCCCCTGCGACCGCCTCCGGCCCCGCCACCCGCTCGGCGGGAGTGCCGTCGAGCACCACCGTGACCGCGGGCTCGCCGGTGGCGGTGTACTCGGCGGCGGTCCGCGGCGAGTGCACCAGGAACAGTCCTTCCGCGGCGGTGACCAGCACCGCGTCCTCCGGATAGGGCACCGAGACCTTGCGGCCCGTCAGGGCCCAGCCGCCGCCTTCCTCCCGCGCCGCCGTCAGCGGCGGGTCCGCCAGGGCCCGGCCCGGCTCGCGGAGCGCGAGCGTGCCGCGGCTGATGCGGCGCTGCTGGTCGGGGGTGCCATAGCGGGCCAGGGCCAGCGTGCTCACCAGCGTGGGCAGTGCCGCGACCGGCGCGGCCCGCGCGCCCGTCTCCCGCAGCACGACGGCCATCTCCACCGGACCGAGCCCGGCGCCGCCCGCCTCCTCCGAGGCGCACACGCTCATGAGCCCGGCCTGCCACAGGCCGTCCTCGCCCCCGTCCCTGGAGAGGACCTCGGCTGCCAGTTTCTTCAGCTCCTGCTGGGTTTCGTCCAGGTTGAAATCCATCAACTCTCCAAGAGGTGGTGCCTGCCGTGCCGGTCGAACTCCTCCTCGATCGCCTTCATGTCCGCGTCGGTCAGCGGCCTGAGCCCGGTGGGCGCCCGCCACCAGACGGGGTCGGCCGTGCGCCACGACTCCGCGGCGAGGAGCCGCTTGATGACCTTGTGCGACGGCGTCTGCGGCAGGCGATCACAGAGGCGGATATATCGGGGTATCGACTTGGCGCCCAGATCGCGGCGGGACGCCAGGAAGGCGGTGAACGCGGCCGGGTCGAAGGGCCCATCCAGGACGAGTGCCGCCATGACCTGGTCACCGGCCGCCGCGTCGGGCACCGGGTAGACGGCCGCCTCGATCACGCCGCCGAACTCCCGCAGCGCGGCCTCGATGGGCGCGACCGCCAGGTTCTCGCCGTCCACGCGCAGGCGCTCGGTGCCCCGGCCGGCGAAGAACACGTAGCCGTCCGCGTCGGCGTAGGCGAGGTCGCCCGACCAGAACGCGCCGTTCCTGATCCGCTCGGCGTCCGCCCCCGGGTCGTTGTAGTAGCCCTCGAACAGCCCGAGCCCGGCCGTGTTGACCAGCTCGCCGACGGCCTCGTCCGGGTTGAGCAGCCGGCCATCCTCGACGCGGCCGGGCGGGCACGCTTGGCCGGTGAAGGGGTTGAGGATCCGCACGCCCTCGGGCAGCCGGCCGAGGCAGCCCGGCGGGCCCGACGGGTCGGGGGTCAGCGAGACGGCGGTCTCCGTGGACCCGAAGGCGTCGATCACATGGCAGCCGAACCGCTCGCCGAACCTCCTGGTCGCCACCGCGCTGCCCTCGTTGCCGAAGGCGATCTTGAGCGGGTTGCGGGCGTCGTCGGGTTGTTCGGGGGTGGCCAGGACGTACGAGAGCGCCTTGCCCACGTAGTGCAGATACGTACAGCCGTATCGCCTGAGGTCGGGCAGCAGCCCCGAGGCCGAGAACCGGCGTCGCAGCACCAGCGCCGCCCCCGACGCCACCGCCGGGGCGTAGGCGGCCATCAGGGCGCCGGAGTGGAAGAGGGGCATCGAGCAGTAGACGACGTCGCCGGGCGTGAGCAGGGCCGCCAGGCTGGTCCCCGGCACGGCGATCTTCCGCTGCGTGATCCGCACGGCGCGGGGGCGGCCCGAGGTGCCGGAGGTGAAGATCAGCATCACCAGCGCACCGGGATCGGGCGCCGCCCCCGCCGGGCCGGGCGCCTCCGGCCCTGGACCCCCCGGGCCCGGCGGCTCCAGGCCGAGCGACTCCAGGTCGTGGGCGGGGATGCCCAGCGCCTCGGCCACCGGGCGGGCGACGCCGGCGTAGGGGGCGTCCGCCAGCAGGAGGTCCACGTCGGTGGCGCGGGCGTCGCGGACCAGCTCGTCGACCGGGCGCGTCGGGTTCAGCGCGACGATCACGTGGCCGCTCAGCGCCGCGCCGCCCACGAGGAAGACCAGGCCCGGGACGTTCTCGCTGAGCACTCCGACGTGCAGCCCCGTGCCGCGCCCCGACAGCCACTCCCCCGCGGCCCGGCAGGCGGCGACGTGGGCACGCCACGACCACACCGCGTCCTCGAACATCAGCCCAGGTCGATCGTCCTCGGCCCGTGCGAGAAGCAGGGACGCGAGCGTGTCCGCGATCATCGCTCCTCCAGCAAGCGCTAGGTAAGCCGAATCGCAAACTAGAACAGATTCTAATATCTGTCCAGAGGCCATCGATGCCGATAAGTCACGACATAAGCGTGTAACGCCACAGACATGGGCCTATACGGCTTGTTTGTGACTCACGAGTAACAAGCCGCGTTATCGAGAAATCAGATAACGTGTTCTTATGCGTACCTCGCACGCGACATTCGCCGCGCCCTCCAGCGACACCGAGGGGACCATGGAGACCCATGCCACGCCGCCGGGCGGGCACAGCGTCCGTACGCGCAGCCAGCACCAGCGCCGCAAGCGCATCGTCCAGGCCGCCGCCGCGCTGGCCTCACGCGGAGGCGTGGAGGCCATGCAGATGCGCACGGTGGCCGAGCGCGCGGGTGTGGCGCTCGGCACCCTCTACCGCTACTTCCCCTCCAAGATGGACCTGGTCGTGGCGGTGGTCGGCGAGGAGATCGACCTGCTCGAAAGCAGCATCGAGCGCCGGCCGCCCGGCGCCTCGACGCCGTCGAGCCGCGCGGTGGACGTGCTGATGCGCGCGACCCGGGGGCTGATGCGCGAGCCGGAGCTGGCCGACGCCCTCATCCGGTCGCTGATCATGGCCGAGGTGCAGACGCCGTTCGGCGACCGCATGACGGGGCTGCTGCTGCGCGTCTCGGCCGACGGCCTGACGCTGGAGCAGGCCAGCGAGGAGCAGCTCGACCTGGCGGGGTCGCTGGCCAGCGTGTGGGTGCAGGAGCTGCTGGAGATGCTGCGCGGCCGCCGCACCTACGACCAGATCCAGCGCCGCATCGAGACCGCCTCCGCCCGGCTCCTCACCGACATCTGACCGCCGCTCCACCGCTTCCTCCACATCCACGCTTCCACCGCGTCACCGGTACGAGTACGACCGCGCACGGCGGGCAGCGGGCCGGCTCAGAGGCCCGCGTGGACCGGCAGCTCGTCGCGGACCGTCCCCCGGCTCTCCTCCGGCTCCGTCCGCCCCCGCTTGAGCACGCTCAGCGCGACGGCGAAGGACACGGCCACGAGAGCGGCCCCGATCAGGAACGCGAGCCGGTATCCCCCGGTCAGCGCCGCCGCGTCGGCCGGCCCGCCGCCCGCGAGCTGCTCGGTCCTGGTGGCCGACAGCGTGGCCAGGACGGCCAGCCCCAGCGCCGCCCCCACCTGGGCGGTCGTGTTGAACAGCCCGGAGGCCAGCCCGGCGTCGTCCGCCGTCGCGCCGGACATCGCCAGCGTGGCCAGCGCCGGGAACGAGCCGCCCGAGCCGACCGCCAGCAGCAGCGTCGCGGGCATGACGTCCACGAGGTAGGTCCCGTCCACGGGCACCCTGGCGAACAGGGCCAGCCCGGCGCCGATCAGCACCAGCCCGGCCAGCAGCGTGCTCCGCGCGCCGAACCGGGTGACCAGCCGCTCGGAGTAACGCAGCGACAGCGTCCCCATCACGATCGTCACCGGCAGGAACGCCAGCCCAGTCCCGAGCGAGTCATATCCGAGCACCCGCTGGAGATACAGCACCCCCAGGAAGAACATCCCGAACATGCCGGCCACGGTCAGCGCCTGGATCAGGTTCGCGCCGGAGACATCGGACGAGCGGAAGATCCGCAGCGGGACGAGCGGGTTGCGGGCCGTGGCCTCGCGGATCAGGAACAGCACGAGCAGCGCCAGCGAGACCCCGCCGAACCCGAGCGTCTGCCCGGCCCCCCAGCCCAGCTCGGCGGCGGGCTTGACGATCGTGTAGACGCCCAGCATCAGCGCGGCCGTGATCAGCACGGCCCCCAGCGCGTCCACGCCCCGGCCGATCCCGGCGCTGCGCTCCCTGGGCAGCAGCCGGACCGCCGCGACCACGGTGGCCAGCCCGATGGGCAGGTTGATGAAGAAGATCCAGTGCCAGTTGAGCCCCTGGGTCAGCACGCCGCCGGCCAGCAGCCCGATGGACCCGCCGGCCGAGGCGACGAAGCTGTAGACGCCGATGGCCCTGGCCCGCTCGCGCGGCCCGGGGAACATGGTGACGATCATCCCGAGCACGACGGCCGAGGTCATCGCGCCGCCGACCCCCTGGACGAACCGGGCGGCGATCAGCACCTCCTGGCTGCCCGCGAGCCCGCACGCCAGCGACGCCACCACGAACACCCCTAATCCGGCCAGGAAGACGCCTCTGCGCGAAAGGAGGTCGCCCATCCGCCCCGCCAGGAGCAGCAGGCCCCCGAACGCGATCAGGTAGGCGTTCACCACCCAGGCCAGGCCCGACTGGGTGAAGCCCAGGTCGTTCTGGATGGCGGGCAGCGCCACGTTCACCACGGTGACGTCAAGGACGATCATCAACGTTCCCGTGCACAGCACGGCCAGCGCCACCCAGCGGGAGCGGTCGGAGCTCATCGTCAGTCCCCTTCGTTCGGTAACCGGTCACGTGTATCGACCGGCGAAGGGCGGAAAACTCATCGGTTTGTCGGTGGCGGCATCTATACAGGGGGTATGACCGACAAGCCGACGAACGAGGACTTCCTCCGGCTGGCTGATCCGATGCGGCGCGAGCTGCTGGCGCACTGCTACCGCATGATGGGGTCGGTGCACGACGCCGAGGACCTCGTGCAGGAGACCTACCTGCGCGCGTGGCGGGCCTACGACGGCTTCGAGGGGCGCTCCTCGCTGCGGACGTGGCTCTATCGCATCGCGACCACCGCCTGCCTGACCGCGCTCGACAGCCGCACCAGGCGCCCGCTCCCGACCGGGCTGGGCGCCCCGAGCACCGAGGCGAGCGCGCCCCTGGTGCAGGACACCGAGATGACGTGGCTGGAGCCGGTGCCCGACGCGCTGGCGGGCGCGGGCGGCGACCCCGCCGCCATCGTGACCGCGCGCGAGAGCATCAGGCTCGCGCTCATCGCCGCGCTGCAGCACCTGCCGCCCAGGCAGCGGGCGGTCCTGATCCTGCGCGACGTGCTGCGGTGGAAGGCCGCCGAGGTGGCGGAGGCGGTCGGCACCTCCACCGCGGCCGTCAACAGCATCCTGCAGCGGGCCCGGGCCCAGCTCGGCGAGGTGGCGCCGAGCCTGGACGACCCGGTGGAGCCGCTGACGCAGGATCAGCGGGCCCTGCTCGACCGCTATGTCGCGGCGTTCGAGAACTATGACGTCGACAGCCTGGTCGACCTGTTCACCAAGGACGCGGTCTGGGAGATGCCGCCGTTCGTGGGCTGGTACCAAGGGCCGGAGACGATCGCGGAGCTCACCAGGGTGCAGTGCCCGGCCGAGCGGGCCGGCGACCTCAAGCTCTTCCCGATCGCGGCCAACGGGCAGCCGGCCTTCGCGGTCTATTTCCGCGAGGACGGCGTCTACCACCAGTTCGCCATCATGGTGCTGACGTTCTCCGGCGAGCGCATCAGCCACGTCGGCATGTTCTTCGAGGAGCGGCTGTTCGAGACCTTCGAGCTGCCCGTGACTTTGGAGAGCGAGGCTTCCGCGCCAAAGTAGAACGCGTTACAGTCACGCCAGAGCATCATTCTGGAGGCGACTGTGGGCACACCTGTGATCGTCGAGGCCGTTCGCACCCCCATCGGCAAGCGGGCCGGCTGGCTGTCCGGGCTCAAACCGCAACAGGTTCTGGCCGGCGCGCTCAACGGGCTCGTCCAGCGGTCGGGGATCGACCCGGCGCTCGTCGAGCAGGTGTTCGCCGGCTGCGTGACCCAGGCGGGCGAGCAGGGCGGGCACGTCGGGCGCCACTCGTGGCTGTACGCCGGGCTGCCGTACCAGACCGGCGTCACCACCGTGGACGCGCAGTGCGGGTCGTCGCAGCAGGCGGTGCACCTGGCCGCGGCGATGATCAGCGCGGGCGTGATCGAGGTGGGCGTCGGGTGCGGCGTCGAGGTGATGAGCCGGGCGCCGCTGGGCAGCAACGTGCTGCCCGCGACGGCCAAACCGGACGACTGGAGCATCGACCTGCCCGACCAGTTCACCGCCGCGGAGCGGATCGCGCGGCGGCGCGGGCTGACGCGCGAGCGGCTCGACTGGTTCGGGGCGCGCTCGCAGCGGCTGGCGGCCAAGGCGTGGGCCGACGGGCGATTCGAGCGGGAGGTCCTACCGGTCGGCGACGTCCGCAAGGACCAGGGATTACGCGAGACGACCGTGGAAGGGCTGGCCGGGCTCCGGCCGGTGATGGACGGCGCCCTGCACACGGCCGGCACCTCCTCCCAGATCTCCGACGGCGCCGCGGCCGTGCTGGTGATGAGCGAGCAGGCGGCGCGGCGGCACGGGCTGCGGCCCAGGGCGCGGATCCTGGCGCAGGCCCTGGTCGGAGCGGAGCCGTACTACCACCTGGACGGGCCGGTGGACGCCACCGCCAAGGTGCTGGCGGCGGCCGGCATGACGATCGGCGACCTCGACCTGTTCGAGGTGAACGAGGCGTTCGCGTCCGTCGTCCTGTCGTGGGCGAGCGTGCACGCGCCGGACTTCGACCGCGTCAACGTCAACGGCGGCGCGATCGCGCTCGGGCATCCGGTGGGCGCGACCGGCGCGCGGCTGCTCACCACGGCGCTGCACGAGCTCGAACGCTCCGACTCGGCCACCGCGCTGATCACGATGTGCGCGGGCGGGGCGCTGGCCACCGCGACGATCATCGAGCGGATCGGTTGACCACGTATCCGGCGGGCACGCACGGCACTCATACACGCGGCGCTCGGACGCGCGCCGCAGGTACTCGATCGGGGGGCGTATGAAGAAGAAGACCAGGCGCAGGCCGTACGCGGAGCAACGTCCGCAGGACCTCGGCGGCGGGGTGTGGAGCGTGCCGGTGCCGATTCCCGGCAACCCGCTCGGCTACACGCTCGTCTACGCCGTCGAGTCGCCGAGGGGACCCGTGCTGGTCGACGCCGGGTGGAACCATCCGGACGCCTGGGAGGCGCTCAGCGGCGGGCTCGCGTCGCTCGGGCTCGACGTGAGCGAGGTGGCCGGGGTGGTGGTCACCCATTTCCACCCCGACCACGCCGGGCTGGCCGGCCAGGTCAGGGACGCCTCCGGCGCCTGGATCGCCATGCACGAGAGCGACGCGGCGCTGGTCAGGCTCATGATCGAGTACGCCGCCAGTGAGCAGGACGGTTTCCAGTCCGACATGCTCAGGCGGGCGGGCGCCGACCCCTCCGAGGTCCGGGACGTCATGGGCACCCGCCCCACGCCGCCCGCGGCACCGGACCGCGAGCTGCGCGACGGCGACCTGGTGGACCTGCAGGGGCGCAAACTCCGGGCCGTGCACACCCCTGGCCACACCCCCGGGCACATCTGCCTGCACCTGGAGGACGCCGACCGGCTGT
This sequence comes from Nonomuraea zeae, assembly GCF_005889725.1. Lineage (GTDB taxonomy): Bacteria > Actinomycetota > Actinomycetes > Streptosporangiales > Streptosporangiaceae > Nonomuraea > Nonomuraea zeae. The sequence goes on along the minus strand of NZ_VCKX01000068.1, from coordinate 15,612 downwards.
TCACCGGCGACCACGTCCTGCCCGACATCACCCCGCACATCGGCATCTATCCCTACGACCGGGACGACATAGACCCGCTGGGCGACTTCATGGAGTCCCTGGACCGGGTCGGCGAGCTCGTGCCGCTGGAGCTCGACGCCATCGAGGCGCTGCCGGCGCACGAATGGATATTTCCCGATGTGGCCGCACGCGCCGCCGAGATCCGCCACCATCACGAGGAGAAACTCGACCGGCTGCGCGCACTCCTGGCCCAGCGGCCGGAACCGCTGACCATCTGGGAGGTCGCCGCGATGATGACGTGGAACAGGCCATGGGACGATCTGGCGCCCATGCTGAAAGGCATGGCCGCCGGGGAGGCCGCGGCTCACCTGCGCGCCCTGGAGGCCCGGGGCCAGGTTCGGCGCGTCTCCGGTGTCGATCCGGTTCGCTTTCAGGCCCTAGACTCCTAGACATCCGATGTCTAGGGAGAGAAGCGTGGCGGTCACCGACGCGGCCATCGACAAGATCAAGCAGATGATCGTCTCCGGCGAGCTGGCTCCCGGAGACCGGCTGCCGAAGGAGGCCGACCTCGCCGAGCGGCTCGGCCTGTCACGCAATTCGCTGCGCGAAGCCGTGCGCGCGCTGTCCCTGATCAACGTCCTGGACGTGCGGCAGGGCGACGGCACGTACGTCACCAGCCTTGAGCCGCGCCTGCTGCTCGACACCATGTCGTTCGTGCTCGACCTGCACCGCGACGACACGGTCATCCAGTTCTTCGAGGTCCGGCGCATCCTGGAGCCCGCGGCCACCGCGCTGGCGACCGAGCTGATGAGCGAGGCCGACATCGAGGAGCTGCGGGTGATCCTGGAGTCGCTGCCCGACCGCCCCACGGTCGAGGAGCTGGTGGCCAACGACCTGAAGTTCCACCAGCGGATCGCGCAGGGGTCGGGCAACAGCGTGCTGTGCTCGTTCATCGAGAGCCTCTCCGGCCCGACCACCCGGGCCAGGATCTGGCGGGGGCTCACGCAGGAGGGCGCGATGGAGAAGACGCGGGAGCAGCACACCGCGATCTACGAGGCCATCGCCGCCCGCCAGGCCGACGTGGCTCGGTCCTGGGCGACCGTGCACGTGGCGGGCGTGGAGTCGTGGCTGCGCACGGCACTGGAGCTGGACTGACCGGCCTCACCAGGGATGGACGCCGCCCAGCTCGCTGAGGAAGACACCGCTCGGGCCGTCGTCCGGCACGGTGGCCAGGCGGGCGACGTGCGCGCCGCCCTCGTCGGCGCTCAGCACCCCGCGGTGGCCGTTGAGGTCGGTGGCGCAGAATCCGGGTGACACCGCGTTCACCTTGATCGAGGTGTCGCGCAGCTCGGTCGCGTACATGAGGGTCACGGCGTTCAGCGCGGCCTTGGAGGAGTTGTAGCCGAGCAGCGTCACGTAGGGGAGCAGGTCGGGGTCCGGTTCCGTGAGGAAGCCGACCGTGCCCAGGCCGCTCGACACGTTCGCGATGCGGCCCGCGGCGGATCTGCGCAGCAGCGGCAGCATGGCGTTGGTCACGGCGACGACGCCGAGCACGTTCGTCTCGTAGACCGCGCGCAGGTCCTCGACGGGCAGCTCGCTCGGCTTGCGCTGCCAGTCGCGGGTGATCGCGGCGTTGTTGACGAGGACGTCCAACCGGCCGCACTCCTGGTCGATGCGGGCGGCGGCGGCCCGTACGGTGGCGAGGTCGGTGACGTCCAGGTGGACGAAGCGGGCGTCCAGCCCCTCCGCCGCCAGCGCCGCGGCGGCCTTCGCGCCGCGTTCGGCGTCGCGGGCCCCGATGAAGACGACATTTCCCGCCTGGCCGAGCACGCGGGCGGTGGCGTACCCGATGCCCTTGTTGGCACCGGTGACGAGCACGATCTGCTGTTCTGTCATGCCCTCAGCCTCCGCCGGGCCGGCCGGCGGCGGGAGAGACCCGCCGAGCCTCGGACCGGCAGTCCCTGGTTACGCCGCGTGGGGCCAGGCATGCTGGAGAGATGGACAGGGTCAACAGGGTGGAGCTCGCGGGGTTCCTGCGCAGCCGCCGCGAGCTGGTCCGGCCCGCCGACGTGGGCCTGGAGAGCGGCAAGCGCCGCCGCACCCCCGGGCTGCGGCGCGAGGAGGTCGCCCGGCTGGCCGGCATGTCCGTCGACTACTACGCCCGCCTGGAGCAGGCCAGGGGGCCGCGGCCGTCGCGGCAGGTGCTAAGCGCGATCGCCAGGGCGCTGCAGCTGTCGGACGACGAGCGGTCCCACCTGCACTACCTGACCGGCGAGCCGCCCGGCCCACCGCCCGGCCCGCCGCAGGACGTGCGCGCCGGGGTGCTGCACCTGCTCGACCGGCTCGACGACACGCCCGCCTTCGTGGTGGACGCCAAGTACGACGTCCTGGCCTGGAACCCGCTGGCGGCGGCGCTGCTCACGGACTTCTCCGCGCTGCCGCCGGACGAGCGCAACTTCATCTGGCGCTTCTTCACCGACCCGGCGGCCAAGGACCGCCACGACCCCGAGGGCTCGTGGAGCTTCGCCAGGGAGTCGGTGGCCGACCTGCGGGCCGCCTCGGCCCGCTACCCGGACGACCCGGGCATCCGCCGGCTGGTCGAGCGGCTGCTGGCCGCCAGCGCGGAGTTCGCCGAGCTGTGGGCCGGGCACGACGTGACCGTGCGGAGGTCGGCGCGCAAGCGGCTCAAGCACCCGTCCGTGGGATGGCTGGAGCTCGACTGCGAGACGCTGCACGTGCCCGAGGGCGACCAGACCGTGGTGCTCTACACCGCCGCGCCCGGCTCCCCGTCGTACGAGGCGCTGCGGCTGCTGAAGGTCATCGGGACCCAGGACCTCCGCCACTCGCCGCAGTCTTGACCGAACGCTGGGTAGAACCGATGTCGTGTCCGACAAACTGGCGCGATACCGGAGCAAGCGCGACGCACAACGTACCCCTGAGCCCGTCCCCGGCTCCCCTCCCCCTTCCTCCGACGGCAACGCGTTCGTCATCCAGGAGCACCACGCGCGGTCGCTGCACTGGGACCTGCGGCTGGAGCGCGACGGCGTCCTGGTGTCCTGGGCCGTCCCCAAGGGCCTGCCCGCCGACCCCGGCACCAACCACCTCGCCGTGCACACCGAGGACCATCCGATGGAGTACCTCACCTTCCACGGCGAGATCCCCCAGGGCGAGTACGGCGGAGGCAGCATGACCGTCTGGGACACCGGCACGTACGAGACGGAGAAATGGTCCGATCGCGAGGTCAAGTTCGTCCTGCGCGGCAGGCGGGCCTCCGGCCGGTTCGTGCTGTTCCAGACCCGGGGCAAGAACTGGATGATCCACCGCATGGACGCCCCGGCCCGCGACCCGTTCCCGCCGCTCGACCCCATGCTCCCGGCGGAACGCGCGAAGCCGCCGCGCGACGCCTCGGCCTACGCCTTCGAGTTCGCGTGGGGCGGGCGGCGCCTCCTGGTGCCCGTCGAGGGGGGCCGCACGAGCGCCGCCCGCGAGCACCCGTGGCTGCGGGAGCTGGCGGAGTCCTTCGGCAGCCGCACGGCGATGCTGGACGGGGAGCTGGTCACGCTCGGCGGCGCGGAGATCCTCGTCTTCTACGACCTGCTGTACGACGACGGCCATGCGCTGACCGGCGAGCCCTACAGCGTCCGGAGGGCCGCGCTGGAGGCGCTCGGTCTGGACGGCGGCCACTGGCAGACCGCGCCCTCGTGGCCAGGGGAGGCGGACGCGGTGCGGCGCGCGGCGCGCGATCAGGGGCTGCCCGGAGTGGTCGCCAAGCGGCTGGACTCGGTCTACGAGGGCGGGCGGTCGAAGTCGTGGCTGTTCATCCCGTCCTGAGCCGCCGCGAACCTAGGGGCAGACCGCGAACGGCTGCACGCCGGGCAGGTGGCGGGCCCATTCGCCGGCGGTGAGCGCACGGCCGGCGCGTGCGCACAACGCCGCGGCCACGGCCGGCTCGGCCACGTCGTGCACGCGCACCGTGCCGTCGGGGGTGACGGTGTGGAGCTCGGTGCCGTCCGCCGAGAACGCCACCCACCCGTTGCCGCCGCCGTCCAGCGCCTGCTTGCCGTCGAAGACGACGCCCAGCGGTTGCCGGCTCCGCACGTCCCAGAGCCGCACGCGCGCGCCCTGCTCGTACGTCGCGATCGTGCGCCCGTCAGGCGACCAGGCCAGCATGGTGACCTCGCTGCCCGCCGACAGGGAGAACTCGGCGATCCGGGTCCTGACGTCACCGTCCCACAAGGTGAGCCGGTCAGGCCCGGCGAAGGCCACCCGGCGGCCGTCCGGGCTGAAGGCGAAAGCACCGTCGAGCTGCCCGGCCCCCGGCGCGAGAGGGCGGACTGCGCCCTTCGCCGGATCGATGAGCTGGAGCGGGCCCCCGGCCGCCAGCAGCCGTCCATCGGCACGGAAGGCCAGGTCGGTCGCGCCGGCCCCGGTCACGGCCCGCCGGGAGCCGCTCGCCAGGTCCCACAGCTCGACGTGGCCGGGCCGTCCTTCACGCGAGACGGCCAGCGTGCGCCCGTCGGGGCTGAACGCCACCGCCTGCGGGCTCTGCCCGGGCTCGCCGGTCAGCTCGAGCCGGGCCGACACCCGGCGTCCGGCCACGTCCACGATGCGGACCGTGCTGCCCGCGGCCAGGGCCAGCCGCCGGCCGTCGGCGCTGAAGGCTGCCGTCGCCATGCCGTCCGGTCTCTCGATCGGTGCCATCAGCGGGCGGCCCGTCACCGCGTCCCTGACGTGTATCCGGTAGTCCCAGATCGCGGCCAGCACCCGCGCGGAAGGGTCCAGCCAGACGTCCCCGATCTGCGCGCCGTTCATCGACGGGTCGAACACCGTCGAGACGTCCTCGGTGAGGACCGCGCCGTGCTCGGTGAGGTAGCGGACGGCCCGGCCGTCGAGGTCGAAGCGAAGCCGCTCGACGGAGGCGGGCAGAGCCCGCTCGTACACCGCCTCGAAGCCGGAGCGCAGCCGTAACCTCAGCGCGTCCTGCCCGCCCCAGTCCGCGATGAACCGGTCGCCGAAGGCGAAGCCCGCCTCCGTGCCCACGTCGCCGTCCTGGCCCATCACCTCGTCGCCGGCCGGCAGCTCGAACACCCGCAGCCTGCTCTGCGCGGCCGAGGTCAGGATCTCGGTGGTCACCAGCATCCTGCCGTCGTCGCTGAAAGCGGCCGCGCTGACGGCGCCCTTGTCCTGCTCGATCGGCGGGAGGGGGGTCTTCCTGCCGCTGCGCAGATCCCACAGCTCCGCGCCCGCCCCCTTCACGACGAAGCCGTAGCGGCCGTCCCGGCTGATCGCGTTGACTGCGGCGCCCGAGGGCGCGGTGAGCTGCTTGCGCGTGGCGACGTCCCACCAGCCGGGCAGGACGGTCTTCGCGTCGGGGATGGCCAGGTAGTGCCCGGAGCTGTCGAAGCTCAGCACGCCGCGGTCGGTCCGCTCCTCGGTCGGGCGCGGGATGCGCTCGCCGAGCGGCCGGCCGGTGCGCGTGTCCCACAGCCGTACCCCTTCCACGTCCAGGAGGGCCAGGGTGTGCCCGTCGGGGGCGAGCGCGACGTCGTGGACGTCCTCGCCCACCCCGGACACCGTGCCGATCCGCCGGCGGCCGGGAACGTCCCAGATCCTCGCCGTCCCGCCGCCCACGGACACCAGGATGCGCCCGTCCCCGCTGAGCGTCTGCACGGTGTCGGCCGTGTAGCCGGGGTCGCTGAAGACGGAGGTCGTGGCCTGCGAGAGCGAGTCGTAGAGCGCGCCCCTTGTCTCGGGCAGCCCCGGGCTCAGCCGCCAGCCGGCCACGCTCAGCAGCTTCGCGACCTGGGGATCGCTCTGCCGCAGGTCCGCGGCGCGCAGCGCGAGCGAGCGCGCCAGCGCGTCGTCGCGCTGCCGGTTCGACTCCCTGCGCAGGTACTCCGCGGTGCCGAGCCCGCCGAGCGCGGCCACGAGCAGCACGGCGAGAGCCGCCGCGACCAGGCGGCGTCTCCGCGCCCTGGTACGGGACTGGCCGGCCGCCGCGTCGAGGAACGCGCGTTCGCGCCGCCCCAGCGTGAGGTCCTTCCGGGCGGTGGCCGCCCACTGCAGGGTCCGGTCCAGCGCCGAGCCGTGCATCAGGTCGGCCGGCTTCCTCCCGTGCTCCTCCCACAGCACGGCCGCGTCGGCCAGCCGCCGGTGGACGGGCAGCCCGTCCCGGTTGCTCGCCACCCACTCCCGCAACCGGGGCCAGGCGTGCAGCAGGCCCGGGGCGGCCAGCTCGTAGCCGGCATCGGTCCGGGTGATCAGGCCCGCGCCGCCGAACACGGTGAGCATCGCGTCCGCCGCCGGGGTGTCCGGCAGCTCCTCCAGGCCCACCGGCCGCAGGTCCTCGCCGTCGATCATCCGCAGGAACACCTCGGGCACGCTCGCCCGCTCGGCCTCGCTCAGCTCCCCGTACAGCTCCTCGGCCACCGTCCCCAGGTCAGGCTGGGGGCGGCCCGCCAGCGCGCCCGCCTGCGTGCCGCCGCGTACCAGCAGATCCGCGCGCTCGCCGCCGGGCGGCGCCGCGCCCTCGCCGCCGAGCAGCCGCCACAGCACCTCGGCGGCGGACGGCCGGTTCGCCGGGTCACGGGCCAGCGCCGCGGCCACCAGCCCCGCCAGCGGCTCAGCCAGCCCGCCCACCTGCGGCGTGAAGTCCAGCACCCGCGCTATCACCGCGGCCGGCTCGCCCGCCTCGATCACGTCGGCGCCCCGGGCCGCGAACAGCACCACCATCGCCCACGCCCACAGATCGGCCGCCGCGCCGGCGCCCCGTCCCTCGAACACCTCGGGCGGCATGTACCCGGGCGTGCCCACCAGCGGCCCGCTCGTCGTCGGCCCCACCTCACGGGCCACCCCGAAATCGATCACCCGCGGCCCGTCCGGCCCCATGATGATGTTGTCCGGCTTCAGATCGCGATGCACGATTCCGGCCTGGTGGATGGCCGTCAGCGCGGTCGCCACCCCGATCGCCAGCCGGCGCAGCGCGTCCTGCTCGTACGGCCCCGACTCCGCCACCACCTGCCGCAGGCTCGGCCCCGGCACGAACTCGCTGACGATGTACTGCGGCGCCGTCTCGACCTGCGCCTCGATCACCCTGGCGGTGCAGAACGAGGCCACCCGCCGGGCCGCCGCCACCTCCTTGGCCAGCCGGGCCCGCGACTCGGCGCCGTCGAACCTGGGCACCTTGACCGCGACCCGCTCGCCCGCCTCGCCGTAGGCGTCGTAGACGACCCCCTGGCCACCCGCGCCCAGCCGACCGGCCAGCCAGTAACGACCTAAACGCCGCGGGTCCGCAGGAGTGAGAGGGGCCATCAAATGTGCCATTCTGATCGACATCTCCGGCCAGAGGAAGCACCCGAGTGGCGTTTCGCACGCTCAAAGCGGCCAGGCGCTGCGGGCGGGGCCGTCACCCGCCGGGGCAGTCGCTGTCTCCCCCGCTGAACTCGGCGCAGTAGCCCGAGGGCAGCGGCGGCGGCGGACGGCGCGACTCGGCCTGGCGCTCAGCCCGGTACAGGCCGGCCAGGACGAGGCCGACGCACACCGTCGCGACCAGGCCGAAGATCCAGGCGCGTACGACCCTGCCGGTGAAGGCGCAGATGCCGGCAGCGAGGATCGGCACGACCGTGAAGATCACCGCGGCCGCGGTCACCCAGGCGTCCATCTCCGCACGGTTGCCCGCAGGAGACCCGAGACCGGCGACCAGCGACTGCCAGAGGCACAGCGGAACCCCGAAGAACCAGATGATCGCCAGGATGCCCAGGGTCATCCCGCTCGCGCCACCTGGCTTCGTGTCCATCGTCCTCACGATGGCCACCCAAGCACACCCGCTACCTCGTCTCCGGCAGCAGCCCCTCCTCCGCCAGCTCCGCCCACAGCGCGTCCGGGACCGGGGACGACCAGAGGGCGGCGTTCGCGGTGACCTCCTGCGGCGCGCGGGCGCCCAGGACGATCGTGGCGACCGCCGGGTGGCGCAGGGGGAAGGCCATGGCCGCCTGGGGCAGCGTGACGCCGTGGCGCTCGCACGTCCTGGCGATCCTCCTGGCCTTCTCCACCAGCGGGGTAGGGGCCGGCTGGTAGTCGTACGTGCCCGAGGGCTCGTGGGTGGCGAGGAGGCCGCTGTTGAAGACGCCCGCCGCCAGCACCCTGACCCCGCGCTCCGCGCACGCCTCCAGCAGGGGCAGTCCCGACTGGTCGAGCAGGGTGTAGCGGCCCGCGAGCATGACGACGTCGATGCCGGTCTCCTGGACGAAACGCAGCGGCGCCTGCCACTGGTTCATCCCCACGCCGATCGCCTTGACCACGCCCTCGGCCCGCAGCTCGGCCAGCGCCGGATACGCCTGGGCGATGGCCTGGTCCACGTGGTCGTCGGGGTCGTGGATGAGGGCGATGTCGATGGCGGGCAGCGCGAGCCTGGCCAGGGACTCCTCCAGCGACCTGCGCACGCCGTCACCGGTGAAGTCCCACTTTCGGACGAGGTCGGCGGACACGTCGAAGCCCTGGTCGTCGCGCCGGCCCTGGGACGGCGCGGGCACCAGCAGGCGGCCGACCTTCGTGGACAGGATGTAACCCGAGCGGCCGGCCAGCGCCGCGCCGAGCCGCCGCTCCGAGAGGCCGAGCCCGTAGTGGGGTGCGGTGTCGTACAGGCGCACCCCGCTCTGCCACGCGGCCTCCACCGTGGCCAGGGCCTGTTCGTCCGAGACCGGCTCGAAGAGGTTCCCGAGCGGCGCGCCGCCGAAGCCGTGGCGCGGCAGCGCCCCATCGCCTTCCATCAATCTTGTGCCTTTCCGCCCGCGATCCGGCTGATCATCAGCGCGATCAGGATGATGGCCCCGTAGATCACCGGCTGCCAGAAGCCGGAGACGCCGATGAGCGTCAGGATGTTCTGGACCAGGCCGATCACCAGCACGCCGGTCAGCGCGCCGAGGATCGTGCCCTTGCCGCCGTCCATGCTCACGCCGCCGATGACGGCCGCGGCGAACACCATGAAGATCCACCCGACGCCCTGGTTGTTGCCGATCGCGCCGAGGCGGCCGGTCTCCAGGATGCCGGCCAGCGCGGCCAGCGTTCCGCCGAGGATGAACACGCCGTACAGGACCCGATCCACCCGGATGCCCGCGGCGCGGGCGGCGTCGGTGTTGCCGCCGATCGCGTAGAGCGAGCGGCCGAGCCGGAGATAGCCGAGCCCGAAGATGCCCGCGGCGAACAGCACGCCGGCGATCCAGATGGCCGCGGGCAGGCCGAGCCACATGGCGCTGCCCAGGTAGAGGATCGAGTCGGGGAGCTGGAACAGCGTCTTGCCCTCGGTCGGGCCTTGCAGGAAGCCGTGCACGATGATCAGCATGGCCAGCGTGACGATGAACGCCGACAGCTGGAACCGGATGATCAGGAAGCCGTTGAACGCCCCGATGGCCGCGCCGATCAGCAGCGCGAACGGGATCACCAGCAGGCCCGGCAGCTCGATCCCGAACCCGCCCGCCGAGACCGGGATGACCAGCATCACCGCGATGGCCGGGGCCGTGCCCACGGTCGACTCCAGCGAGAGGTCGAACTTGCCGGCGATCAGGATCATCGCCTCCGCCAGCACGAGGAGCGAGATCGCCGCCTGCTGCTGGAGCACGTTCGTCAGGTTGCCGGCCGTCAGGAAGGTCGGATCCAGGAACGCGCCCACGACGAGCAGGAGCAGGATCACCGGCACCAGCGTCAGGTCACGGAACCTGGCCAGCCGCACCCGGGGGGCCGGCGCAGTCAAAGTGGTCAATCTTCTATGCCTTCCATCACGGCCACGAGCTCGTGGTCGGTCCACCCACGCGGCACGTCCTTCACGACCCTGCCGTGGAACATCACCAGCACCCTGTCGCAGATGCGCAGATCGTCCAGCTCGTCGGAGACCACCACGGCCCCCGCTCCCCGCTCGACCGCGTCCTCGACGGCGCCGAGCAGGGCCTGCTTGGCCTTGACGTCGACGCCTGCGGTCGGGTTGATCACCACCAGCACCGTCGGGTCGTCCACGAGCGCCCGCGCGAAGACCACCTTCTGCGCGTTCCCCCCGGACAGGTCGCCGACGGGCTGATCAGGTCCTTCCGTCTTGATGTCCAGATCTTTGATCATCTGTACGGCCTTGGCGCGCCGCCTGACCGGCGACACCACCCCGTACCGGCCCAGCTTGCGAGCGATGGGGAACGTGGAGTTCTCCCCCACGGACAGCAGCGGCGCGAACCCCTCGTGGTGGCGGTCTTCGGGCACGAACCCGAGGCCCGCCTTCATGGCCGAGGGCACGTCGCCGGGGCGTACGCGGGTGCCGTTGACCGTGACCGTGCCCGAGTCGGCCCTGCGCAGCCCGACCAGGGTCTCGGCCAGGCCGACCTTGCCGCTGCTCGCGGATCCGGCCAGGCCGACGACCTCGCCGGAGCGCACCGAGAGGTCCACGTCGTGGTACCGGCCGCTCAGCGAGAGGCCCTCGCCGGTCAGCACCACCGTCTCGGCGGGCGTGCGGGCGCGGAACTCGTACGCCTCGGTGGCCTCTCCCGTCATGGCGGCGACCAGCTCGTCGTGCGGGAGGTCGGCGACCGGCCGCGTGACGATGTGCCGGGCGTCACGGAAGACCGTCACGCTCTGGCAGATCTCGTAGACCTCGTCGAGGTGGTGGGAGATGTACATCATGGTGACGCCCTGCTCGCGCAGCGAGCGCATGCGGGCGAACAGCCGCTCGATGGCCGGCCCGTCGAGCCTGGCGGTGGGCTCGTCGAGGATGATGAACCTGGCCCCGAAGGACAGCGCGCGGGCGATCTCCACGAGCTGGCGCTGCTCGACGCTCAGATCCCCGGCGAGGGCCTGCGCGTCGACGTCCACCTCGTACGTGTTCAGCAGCTCGCGTGCCCTGGCCCGCAGCCCGCGCCAGTTGATCATGCTGCCCGCGGCGGACTGGCGGTTGAGGAAGAGGTTCTCCGCGACCGTCAGCGCCGGGATGATCGTGGACTTCTGGTAGACGCAGGCGACGCGCTGCCGCCAGGCGTCGCGGTCGGCGAGGGCGGGCGCCGCCTCTCCCGAGAACAGCACCTCGCCCTCGTCGGGCCGCTGGAGCCCGGTGAGGATCGACACCAGGGTGGACTTCCCGGCACCGTTCCTGCCGACGAGCGCGTGGGTCTCGCCCTCGACGATCTCGATCTTCGCGCCGTTGAGGGCGGTGGTCGGGCCGAAGCGCTTTACGACATTTCGGGCTTCAACGTGATTTTTCATCACTTGACCTGGTTACCCCAGAGGCTCTTGTCGTCCACATTGTCCTTCGTCACCAGCGGCGCGGGGAGCTGGTCCTCCAGGCCGTTGGGGAGCTGGATGATCGTGCTGTCGTGGTCCGTCGGCCCCGGCTTGAACGTCTTGCCGTCCGCCGCCGCCTTGGCGTAGAAGAGCGCGTACTTGGCATAGAGGTCGGCCGGCTGGGACACCGTGGCGTCGATGTCGCCCTTGCGGATCGCCTCGAACTCCTGCGGGATCCCGTCGTTGGAGATCACGAAGACGTGCTTGGCGTCGGTGGGCGGGACGAGCAGGCCCTTCTGCTTGAGCACCTGCAGCGTCGGCGCCAGGTGGACGCCGCCCGCGTGCATGTAGATCCCCTTGATGTCCGGGTTCTGCTCCAGGCGGGTCTGCAGCATGGACGCGGCCTTGCTGCCCTCCCACTCCGTCGGCTCGCTGAACACGGTGATCCCGGGGAACTTCGTCTTCATGCACTCCGAGAACGCCTCGGACCGGTCGCGGCCGTTGATCGAGCTGAGCGCGCCCTGGAGCTGGACGACCTTGCCCTTGCCGCCGAGCTTCTCGCCGAGGAACTCGCAGGCCTTGGTCCCGTACGCCCGGTTGTCGGCGCGTACGACCATGTAGACCTTGCCCTTGTCGGGGCGGGTGTCGACGGTCACGACGGGGATCTTCTTGTTCTCGAGCTGCTGCAGGGTGTTGGCGACGGCGCCGGTGTCCTGCGGGGCCATGACGATCACCTTGGCGCCCTGGCCGATCAGCGCCTGCACGTTGTTGACCAGCTTGGCCACGTCGTTCTGCGAGTTCGTGGCGGGCATGAGGTCCACCTTGAGCTCGCCGGCCATCTGCGGAACGTACTTGATGTAGGAGTTCCAGAAGTCGGAGTCGGCGCGGGGATGGTCGATGCCGACCTTCCCGCCGCCGCCTCCTCCTTCCGCCGTGGTGCCTGAGCCACACGCGGTCACGACCGCCAACAGGGCCGCGACCGCGACCGCCGGTCCGAGCTTCATTGGGGGGTACCTTCCTTAGTGCCTTCGTGCAGGCCTTGGTCAGTGCTTGGTGCCTTCGTACGGTCCGTTGTCCGTGCGGGGTGCCCTCGTACGGGCCTTAGTTGGATGGGCCTTAGTTGGATGGGCGGAGCCGAAGCCCCTGCATACCGCCGTCGACCGCGAGCGCGGTCCCGGTGGTCGCGCCGGCCTCGGGGCCGGCGAGATAGGCGATCGCCGCGGCGACCTCCTCCGCGCTGACCAGGCGGCCCATCGGCTGCCTGGCGTTGAGCGCCGCTCGCTCCGCCTCGGGGTCCGGGGCCGAGTCGAGCAGCCGGCCGACCCACGGGGTGTCGGCGGTGCCCGGGTTGACGCAGTTGACCCGGATCCCCTCGCGAATGTGGTCCGCGGCCATGGCGAGCGTCAGCGACAGCACCGCGCCCTTGGTCGCGCTGTAGAGCGCCCGCTGCGGCAGCCCGGCGGTGGCCGCGATCGAGCAGGTGTTGACGATCGAGGCGTGCTCGGACCTCCTGAGGTACGGCAGCGCAGCCCGCGCGACCCGGACCATGCCGAGCACGTTGACGTCGAACACCTTGTGCCACTCGCTGTCCGGGTTGTCCTCGATGGTGCCCTGTGCTCCGATGCCGGCGTTGTTGACGAGCACGTCGATGCCGCCCAGGCGTTCGGCGGCCTCGGCGACCGCCGCGCGCACGCCGGCGTCGTCGGTGACGTCCGCCTTGATCCCGATGAACGGCTCGCCGGGCGGGTTGAGGTCGAGACAGGCGACCTTCATGCCGCGTTCGGCGAGCAGGGTGGCCGTGGCCAGGCCGATGCCGGCCCCGCCTCCGGTCACGATCGCTTTGAGGCTCACGCGTCCCTCCAGACCTCGCCGCCGGGGAACGTATGGGCGGCGATCGACTCTGCATGCATCTCCGCGCTGAAGCCCGGCGCGGACGGGGCGGCGTAGCGGCCGTTCGTGATGACGACCGGGTCCACGAAGTGCTCGTGGAGGTGGTCGACGTACTCGATCACGCGGTTCTCCATGGAGCCCGTGACCGCCACGTAATCGAACATCGACAGGTGCTGCACCAGCTCGCACAGCCCGACGCCACCCGCGTGGGGGCACACCGGGACGCCGAACTTGGCCGCGAGCAGCAAGATCGCGAGGTTCTCGTTGACCCCGCCGACGCGAGCCGAGTCGATCTGCAGGTAGGAGATCGCCTCGGCCTGCAGGAGCTGCTTGAACACGATGCGGTTCTGTACGTGCTCACCGGTGGCCACCGGGACGGGGTCGATGCCCCTGGCGATGGCGGCGTGGCCGAGCACGTCGTCGGGGCTGGTCGGCTCCTCCACCCAGTGCGGCCTGAACTCGCGCAGCGCGTTGATCCACTCGATGGCCGAGCCGACGTCCCAGCGCTGGTTGGCGTCGATCGCGATCGGGTAGTCGGGCCCGCACACCTCGCGGGCCACCCTGAAGCGGCGCCTGTCGTCCTCCAGGTCGGCGCCGACCTTGAGCTTGATCTGGCCGAACCCCTGGTCGAGCGCCTCCTTGCAGAGCCGCCGCAGCTTCTCGTCGTCGTAGCCGAGCCATCCCGGGGAGGTGGTGTAGGCGGGGTAGCCGCTCTCGATCAGCCGCTCGATCCGCTCCTCCTTCCCTTGCTCGGCGTTCTTCAGGATCTGAAGAGCCTGCTCCGGCGTCAGCGCGTCGCTGAGGTAGCGGAAGTCGATGAGGCCGACGATCTCCTCGGGGGACATCTCGGACAGCAACCGCCACAACGGCTTGCCCGCCCGCTTGGCCTTGAGGTCCCACAGGGCGTTGACCACGGCGGAGATCGCCATGTGCATGACGCCCTTCTCCGGCCCCAGCCACCGCAGCTGCGAGTCGTTGACCATGTCCTTGTACAGGGCGCCGAGGTCCTCGACGTCCTTGCCGAGCACGTACGGCTCCAGCGCGCTGATGGCCGTGGTCTGGATGTCGTTGCCACGCCCGATCGTGAACGCGAACCCGTGCCCCTCGAACCCGTCGTCCGTCCTGAGCACGACGTAGGCGGCGGAGTAGTCGGGATCGGGATTCATCGCATCGGAGCCGTCGAGCTCCCGCGAGGTCGGGAACCGCACGTCATGCGTCTCCAACCCCACGATCCGGTACGTCAGCGCCGCCGGCACACCCGCCCCACCGTCCGAGACCGCCGTCACGGCCGCCTCGGAGTCTGGGACGGCCGCTGTCCCCGCCTGACCATCTGGGACTGCCGTCATGCCTGCCCCACCGTCTGGCGCTGCCGGCCCAGCCCCTCGATCTCCAGCTCCACCACGTCTCCCCCACGCAGGTACGGCTGCCCGGGCATGCCCATGGCGACCCCTGCGGGCGTACCAGTGTTGATCACGTCACCGGGCTCCAGCACCATGAACTGGCTCAGATACCGCACGATCTCGGCCACGTCGAAGATCATGTTCTTGGTATCGCCGTCCTGGCGCAGCTCGCCGTTCACCCAGAGGCGCAGCGGCAGGCTCTGCGGGTCGCCCACCTCGTCCGCCGTCACCAGCCAGGGGCCGAGCGGATTGAACGTCTCGCAGGACTTGCCCTTGTCCCACTGCCCGCCGCGTTCGAGCTGGAACTCCCGCTCGGAGACGTCATTGGAGATCGCGTATCCGGCGATCACCGCCAGCGCCTCCTCCCGGCCGGCCAGGTAGCGAGCCTCCTGACCGATGACGATGGCCAGCTCCACCTCCCAGTCGGTCTTCACGCTGCCCTTCGGGACGAGCACCTCGTCGTACGGACCGACCATGGTGTTGGCGGCCTTCATGAACACGACCGGCTCGGCCGGCACGTCCGCACCGGACTCGGCGGCGTGGTCGCTGTAGTTGAGCCCGATGCAAACGATCTTCCCCGGACGCGCGATCGGGGCCCCGATCCGCAGCCCTTCGCCGTCGACGACGGGCAGATCACCGCGCTCCAGCGCGTCGCGGACGCGCGCCACTCCCCCGGAAGCGAGGAAAGCCCCATCGATCTCGGGCTCTCCGATGTCGCGCAGGTTACCGGCGGCATCCAACACCACCGGCCGCTCCTGACCGACAGGTCCTACTCGCAGCAGCTTCACACCGCATCCTTCATCTATACATCGGATGTCTTCCTCCCGATGCTGGTGCGGCCAGGTGGAGCATGTCAAGGGTGCGAGCCTGGATACATCCGATCCGTGACCTCGAAAGACGCCATGACGGGATTCCGACTTCACCTTGAGGAGGCCATGGCTGCCTGTGAAGCGATTTAACCGATCCGACGACTACGTTCACACGCCCGAAATTTCACCTCCCCAAACATCGGAGGTAAACCGTCAACCCAGCTCACCGCAGAGGAGCGACCACCCCACCAGCCCCACCC
>NZ_VCKX01000680.1 GCF_005889725.1 Nonomuraea zeae | reverse complement strand
CCCTCAACCCGCTTCCACCCCACCGGATCCGCCACCTCAATGCGATCCCAGCACCCGAGGCCCGCCACCGCGACGCAGCCCCGACACCCCGAGGCCCGCCACCACAATGCAATCCCGGGCCCCGGTTCCTCAGGGTCCGCCACCCGCTCGCCGCTCCGATTCCCAAGGGTCCGCTACCTACTCGCAGCCCCCGGCCCCCCTGCGGCCTCGCTGCCTCTTGCGGCGGCCTCGCTACCTCAGCGCGGCTCCGGCCCTCCTCGACGAGCCGCCTTAACGCGCCCCCGCCTCGGCCGTACGCTCTGCCCGGGCCGCGGGGGCGCCCGCGGCCGGGAGCACGATCCGCAGCTCCGCCTGCGTGGGCGGCTTCGTCCAGGTGAGGCCGGGACCACCGGCGGCGATCACACCGGCGGCGACCTCTCGCAGCAGCGACTCCGCCGCCGCGTCCGGCTGCTTCTCGCGGGCATCCACGTAGCCGTCGAGCACCCGGGCCAGGTCCAGCATCATCGTGTTCACGGCCGATCCCCCGCGCGCACCCGCCGCGCGCTCCACAACCGTCGCCGGTGCCACAACGCCGCCACCCGCCTTGACCTCGGCCCCAGCCCCGGCCCCAGCCCCGGCCTCCACCAGTTCAACCGGCTCCACCGCCGTCTTCGGGGTCTCCACGGCTTCCACGCTTCCTACGACCTCTGGACCTTCCGCGCCCCCTGCAACCTCCGGAGCCTCCGAGGCCTTCGCGACCTCTGCAACTTCCAGACCCTCCGCGACCTCCAGTACCTCCACGATCTCCGGAGCCTTCGCCGCATCCACCTCATCCGGAGTTTGCTCGACACGAGGGCTCTGCGACTCGGCCTTCTCGGCTGGTTGCGGGCGCCTGCCGACGACGGAGAGCTGCAACGCTCCAATCCGCTCGTCGCTCGACCAGGTCTCAACACCCTCGACCTGCTCAGGACACACGGCCTGGCGCACGGCCGCGGCGAAGGCGGCGCGATCCATCCCGTCCACCTCGCCGTCCAGCCAGCCGGGCCGCAGGTGCAGCACTCCGGGCCGCTCGGTCGCCGGCAACCGTTCCAGCAGCGCCGCGACCGTCCCCTGCGGATCGTGCAACGCGGCGTCCCCTCTCGCCGCGAAACCGTCCGCGACGAGGTGCAGCGAGATCAGCCGCGGCGGATCGTACGTCGTGAGCACCCCCTGCTCCGCACTGACCCGCAGCTCATTGCCACCGTCGTGGTAGGCCCGCAGACCCTCCATGAACGCGGCCCGCGCCTCAGGAGCGAGACGCGACACCCAGTCCCACTCCCC
>NZ_VCKX01000679.1 GCF_005889725.1 Nonomuraea zeae | reverse complement strand
CCTGGAGGACGCCGCAGTGGCGCGCAAGAAGCCCGAGAACTCGACGGATCGGGAGCTGGTGGCCAGGCTGGTCGACCAGGCCCGGGCCGAGGGAGTGGAACTGGTCGGTGAGAACGGGCTGCTGGGCCGGCTGACCAAGCTGGTGCTGGAGTCCGCCCTGGAGGGCGAGATCACCGACTATCTCGGCTACGACAAGCACCAGCGCGGTGGTAGCGAGACGGGCAACAGCCGTAACGGCGCCCGATCCAAGACGGTCATCACCGATGTCGGGCCGGTCGAGATCACCGTGCCGCGTGATCGGGACGGCAGCTTCGAGCCGAAGATCGTACGCAAGCGGCAGCGGCGCCTGTCCGGCGTGGACGAGATGGTCATCTCGCTGGCCGCCAAGGGCCTGACCACCGGGGAGATCTCCGCGCACCTGGCCGAGGTCTACGGCGCGGAGGTGTCCAAGCAGACCATCTCCACCATCACCGACAAGGTGCTGGACGGCATGGTCGAGTGGCAGAACCGGCCGCTCGACCCGGTCTACCCGGTGATCTTCATCGACGCGATCCATGTGAAGCTGCGCGAGGGTCAGGTCGCCAACCGGCCCATCTACGTGGCGCTGGCCGTCACGGTGGACGGCGAGCGCGACATCCTCGGGTTGTGGGCCGGCGACGGCGGCGAGGGTGCCAAGTTCTGGCTGCACGTGCTGACCGAGATCAAGAACCGCGGCGTCGGCGATGCTTTGATGGTGGTCTGCGACGGCCTGAAGGGGTTGCCGCAGGCCATCGAGACCGTGTGGCCCCAGGCCGTCGTGCAAACGTGCGTCGTTCATTTGCTGCGCTCCTCGTTCAGGTATGCCGCCCGCCAGCACTGGGACGCCATCGCCAAGGCGCTCAAGCCGGTCTACACCGCTCCGACCGAAGCGGCCGCGCTCGAGCGGTTCTACGAGTTCGCCGAGCTCTGGGGTAGCAAGTATCCGGCGATCGTGAAGTTGTGGGAGGACGCTTGGGCCGAGTTCGTGCCCTTCCTCAACTTCGACCCCGAGATCCGCCGGGTGATCTGCTCGACCAACGCCATCGAGTCGGTCAACGCCCGGATCCGGCGGGCGGTCAAGGCCCGCGGCCACTTCCCCAACGAGCAGGCCGCGCTCAAGTGCGTCTACATGGCGATCATGAGCCTGGACCCGACCGGCAAGGGCCGCAAACGCTGGATCACCCGCTGGAAGGCCGCTCTGAACGCCTTCGCCATCACCTTCGAAGGCCGCCTGACCCCGACCACCCGCTAACTAAAGCAAATTGAGATACACCGAAAACTGGACACACCCG
>NZ_VCKX01000678.1 GCF_005889725.1 Nonomuraea zeae | reverse complement strand
GCCCACAACAGCCCCGCTCCGTCGAAGCGTCACCCGCCGAACTGCGCAAGTAGTAACGTCCGGCGCACAGCTCTGCCCGTCCCAGCCCAACGCGATCGCCTCGGCCGTGCCCTCCCGCCCCTCACCTCACAGGCCGCTCCTTGACGACCGTACAGGGACGTAATAGAACACGTTTCAGTAGGTTAAACCAAGCGCTTGATCAAGAGGGTGGGCCCAGTGCAGATCGACCTCATCGACAGGGACCTCTACGCGACTGCTGGACCACCGCACGATCAGCTGGCCTGGCTCCGAGCCAACTCCCCCATCTACTGGCACCAGGGCGAACCGGGTTTTTGGGCCGTCACCGGATACGAGGATGTCGTGCACGTATCGCGGCACTCCGACTTGTTCTCCTCCTCCAAGAAGCTCGCCTTGTTCGATGAGCTGCCGGAGGACCAGATCGCGCTCCAGCGCCTCATGATGCTCAACCAGGACCCACCAGAGCACACGAGGCGGCGCTCGCTGGTCAACCGGGGCTTCACCCCGCGCACGATCGGCGCCCTCGAACAACACATCCGCGACATCTGTGACGACCTCCTCGACAAATGCTCGGGCGAGGTCGACTTCGTCACCGAAGTCGCCGCCCCCTTGCCCCTCTACGTGATCTGCGAGCTCCTCGGCGCGCCCGTGACCGACCGCGACAAGGTGTTCTCCTGGTCGAACCGCATGATCGGCGCACAGGACCCCGACTACGCCGCCTCCCCCGAAGAAGGCTCCGCCGCCGCCATGGAGGTCTACGCGTACGCCAACCAGCTCGCGGCGCAACGCCGGTCGAACCCGAGGGACGACATCGTCACCAGGCTGATCCAGCCCGACGAGCACGGTGAGACTCTCGACGAGAACGAGTTCGACCTCTTCGTCCTCCTGCTGGTGGTGGCGGGGAACGAGACCACCCGGAACGCGGCCTCCGGCGGCATGCTCGCCCTCTTCGAGCACCCCGACCAGTGGGACCGCCTCGTCGCGGACCCCACCCTGGCCAAGACCGCCGCCGACGAGATCGTCCGCTGGGTCTCACCCGTCAACCTGTTCCGTCGCACCTCGACGGCCGACCAGGTCCTGGGCGGGCAGCCGATCAAGGCCGAGGACAAGGTCGTGGTCTTCTACTCCTCCGCCAACCGCGACGCCACGGTCTTCCCCGACGCCGGGGTTTTCGACATCACCCGCGACCCCAACCCCCACATCGGCTTCGGCGGCGGCGGTGCCCACTTCTGCCTCGGCAACCACCTCGCCAAGCTGGAGTTGCGCATCCTGTTCGAGCAGTTGGCCCGCCGCCGCCC
>NZ_VCKX01000677.1 GCF_005889725.1 Nonomuraea zeae | reverse complement strand
TGAATCGCCCCGGTTCCGGTGGAGACTTGATCTCTTGAGAGGATCGAGTCCATGCCAGGTAAGTCCCCCTATCCCGCTGAGCTGCGCCGCCGAGCGGTGCGGATGGTCGCCGAGGTGCGGCCGGATTATCCGACCGAGTGGGCCACGATCAACGCGGTGGCGACCAAGCTCGGCATCGGTACCGCCGAAACGCTGCGCACCTGGGTCCGGCAGGCACAGATCGACGAGGGCAGCCGGCCCGGCCGCACCACGGAGGAGTCGGCCGAGCTGAAGCGGCTGCGCAGGGAGAACGCCGAACTGCGCCGCGCGAACGAGATCCTGAAGGCCGCGTCGGCTTTCTTCGCGGCCGAGCTCGACCGGCCACACACGCACTCGTGAGCTTCATCGACCAGCACGCCGAGGTGTTCGGTGTCGAGCCGATCTGCCGTGTCTTGACCGAGCACGGCCTGAAGATGTCCACCAGCACCTACTACGCCGCCAAGAACCGCCCGCCCTCGACGCGGGCGGTGCGCGACGCCGAACTGGACGCCCACATCGCGCGCGTCCACGCCGACAACTACGGCGTCTACGGCGTCCGCAAGATCTGGCAGCAGCTCCTGCGGGAAGGGCATCAGGTGGCCCGCTGCACCGTCGAGCGGCGGATGCGCGCGCTCGGCCTGCAGGGCGTGCGGCGCGGCACGAGGGTGCGCACCACCGTGGCCGACCCTGGCCATGAGCGGGCGGCTGACCGGCTGCGGCGAGACTTCACCGCGACCCGGCCGAACGCCGCCTGGGTAGCTGACTTCACGCACGTGGCCGCCTGGTGCGGGGTGGTGTACGTGGCGTTCGTGGTCGACGTCCATTCCCGGGCGATCGTCGGCTGGGCGGCCTCGCTGTCCAAGCAGACCAGCTTGGTGCTGGACGCCCTGGACATGGCGTTGTGGCGGCGCGAGCGCGCGGGCCGGCCGGTCAAACGCGGGTTGATGCACCACTCGGATGCGGGCAGTCAATACACCTCTTTCCGCTTCACCACCCACCTGCTGGCGGCCGGTATCGACGCCTCCATCGGCACCGTCGGCGACGCGCTCGACAACGCCTTGATGGAATCGCAGATCGGCTTGTACAAGACCGAACTGATCAAACCGAGAGGGCCCTGGCGCAGCCTGGCCGAGGTGGAACTAGCCACCGCCGAATGGGTCGCCTGGTTCAACACCACCCGCCTGCACTCGGCCATCGGACACCTTCCACCTGAGGAATTCGAGGCGATCTACTACGCTCAACACCAGCCCAACGATGCCCTGACCATCAACCGCTGAGGTCTCCATCAAACTCGGGGCGGTTCA
>NZ_VCKX01000676.1 GCF_005889725.1 Nonomuraea zeae | reverse complement strand
GGATGCTCCTATGGATGTCAAGAGGGGCTTTCTTGATCGTTGGAGGTGATTATCCGGTAGAGGTCGCGGGCTATGTAGCGCTTCAAACAGCGGATGATCTCTTTCTTCGACAGGCCGTCTCGGGTGCGTCGTTCCATGTAGGCGCGGGTGCGGGGGTCCCATCGCAGGCGGCACAGGACCACGCGGTAGAGCGCTGCGTTGGCTTGGCGGTCGCCGCCGCGGTTGAGGCGGTGCCGGGTGGTCTTGCCGGAGGAGGCGGGGATCGGTGCGACGCCGCAGAGCATCGCGAAGGCGGCTTCGCTGTGCAGTCGGTCGTGGTTTTCGCCGACGGTGACCAGGAGCTGGCCGGCGGTGTCGGTGCCGACGCCGTGTGTGGCGGCCAGCCGGGGGTTGATCGCGGTCACCAGGGTGGATAGGAGTTCGTCGAGGTCGGTGATCTCGGTGGACAGCTGCTGATGGCGGCGGGCCAGAGAACGTAGCGCGATCTGGGCGGCGGTGGCGGGGCTGGCGGCGTTGTCGCGGTCGGGGTTCAGGGCGGCGCAGGTGGCGATCAGTTTCGTGATCGACAGTCCGCGTAGGTGTTCACGCACGTCATCGGGGGCGGTCACGATCAGTGCCTTGAGTTGGCGCTGGGTGTCGGCGCGCTGGTCGACGGCACTGCGCCGGGCCACGCGCAGGTTGCGCAGCGCCTCGATGCGGGCCTCACGCTGCTTGGGGGTGCCGGTCCGATCCCCGGCCAGTGCGGCCTTGGCGGCGGCGATTGCGTCGATCGGGTCGGACTTGCCCTGAAAGCGGCGCCTTTTGCGGTCGGGCCGGTCGATCTCGACCACGTCGATGTGCTCGGCCTGCAGCAGGCGGGTCAGGCCGGCTCCGTAGACGCCGGTGCCCTCGACCCTGACCCGCCTCAGCTGCCCGTAGGCGCGCATCCAGGTCAGCAGGGCGGCGTACCCGGCCGGAGTGGCAGGGAACTGCTCGGTGCCCAGGACCCGGCCGACCGGGTCGATCACCGCTGCGGTGTGGGTGTCCTGGTGGGTGTCCACGCCGCCGACGACTTCGCCGAGCGGGGCGTTTTCGGATGTAATGGAGGTCATCGTCGTCCTGTCGTCTTGACCGGGGGCAGGGCGGCACGCACCAGCCGGGCAACGCGGACAAGACAGTGATGGGGCCTCTGGCCAGGCTCCTATGAAGTCACAAACGCCACGTCCGGTGAGTGCACATGAGCGCCTCCCGGCCAGGGACGACACATCCCGTTAAGGACCCGAAGTCAGTCAGGCGGTGGGTCAGCCCCTGGCGGGAAGCGCTCATCTACATCCTCACTGTCAGGCGG
>NZ_VCKX01000675.1 GCF_005889725.1 Nonomuraea zeae | reverse complement strand
CGGCGAACGCGGAGCACGACCATCGACAACCATGAACTCCGGCGCAGGCAACGCCCGCCGATCAACCTTTCCGTTGGCGTTCAACGGAAGGGCGTCCATCACGACGAACGCGGCGGGCACCATGTAGCGAGGCAGGCGAGACGCCAAATGCTGACGCAGAGTGTCGTGGTCGATGGTCGTGCTCGCCTCTGGGATGACGTAGGCGATGATGCGTTTGTCGCCGGGGCTGTCTTCGCGGATCGTCACGACGGCTTGCATGACCGTGGGATGCGTGCAGAGGGCGTTCTCGATCTCGCCGAGTTCGATGCGCAGCCCGCGGATCTTGACCTGGTGGTCGGCGCGGCCGAGGAACTCCAGCTGTCCGTCAGGCCGCCAGCGGGCCAGGTCGCCGGTGCGGTACATGCGAGTTCCGGGCGGACCGAACGGGTCGGCCACGAACCGCTCCGCGGTCAATGCCGGTCGGCGGAGATAACCGCGGGTGACGCCGGCGCCTGAGACGTATAACTCGCCCGCCACACCGGGTGGCAGGGGACGTAGTCCGGAGTCCAACACGTACACCCTGGTGTTTTGCACCGGTATGCCGAGCGGTGGCGCGGTTGCGGGGTCGTGCAGTGGTTCGGTCATGGTGGCCGCGACGGTGGCCTCGGTGGGGCCGTAGGCGTTGATCATTCGTCTGCCTGGTGACCAGCGGGCGACCAGGTCGGCCGAGCAGGCCTCGCCACCAACCACGATCGTGCGCAGAGAGCCGGCCTCGACCGGGGGGAGTGCGGCCAGTTGTGATGGCGGGACGATCAGATGGGTCACTGCCTGCGTGACGAGGGTGTCGGCCAAAGCGTCGCCGTCGAGCACGCCTGGTGCGGGGATGACCAGCGCGGCTCCGGTGGACAGGGCTGAGACGATTTCGAGCACGCTGATGTCGAAGGTCGGTGATCCCAGTTGGAGGATCCGTGCATCGGCACCGACGGCGAAGCGTTCGGTTGTCGTGGAGGCCAGGCTGGGGATTCCCGCGTGCGGCACCATCACGGCCTTGGGCTTGCCGGTGGAGCCGGAAGTGTAGATGACGTAGGCGGTGTTGGCAGGTGTGGGTCCGGCTGGGTTGCTTGCCGGTCGTGCCGCCAAGGCGGCGGGGCTGATCTGGTCGAGCAGCAGATGGGGGACGTTCGCAGCGGCGATTTCGGTGGCGGTGGTGGTGAGCAGCAGCCGTGGTCGTGCGTCGTCGAGTATGTGGGTGATGCGGTCGGTTGGGTGTTCGGGATCGATGGGCAGGTAGGCGGCTCCGGTTTTGAGTACGGCGAGGAGCGCTGTGATCATGTCGATGCCGCGTGGCAGGGCCA
>NZ_VCKX01000674.1 GCF_005889725.1 Nonomuraea zeae | reverse complement strand
CCTCCGAGACAACCGGCCCCAAAACACCCGCCCCCGAGACGACCGGTCCCGAGACGACCGGTCCCGAGACGACCGGTCCCGAGGCTGTGGGAGAGACCGAGGGGCCCGGGTTCGTGGGGACCAGCGTGCCCAGGCTGGACCTGCCCGACAAGGTGGCCGGGCGGCCGAGGTTCGTGCACGACCTGCGCCTGCCCGGCCAGCTCTACGGCCGGGTCCTGCGCCCGCCCTCCCCCGGCGCCCGGCTCGTGGACGTGTCGCGGCGGGACGGCCCGGCGCCGGGCGGCGACCCGTGGGAGGTGGTGCGGGACGGCTCGTTCCTGGGCGTGGTGGCCGGGAGCGAGCCCGAGGCCGACCGGGCGCTCGAACGCCTGCGCCGCGCCGCCCGGTGGGACGAGCGCGACACCCTGCCCGACGAGCACGACCTGCACGGCTTCCTCCGTGCGGGCCCGCACGAGACCCTCCAGGTCCATCCCCCCACCGGACCCGAGCCGCAGGGCAGCGAGCGCACGGCCACCTTCGGCAGGCCGTTCATCGCCCACGCCGCCATGGCCCCGAGCTGCGCCGCCGCCCGCTGGAACGCCGACGGCACGCTGGAGGTCTGGAGCCACACCCAGGGCGTTCACCCGCTGCGCGGCGCGCTCGCGCAGGTCCTGGGCCTGCCCGCGGACCTGATCGAGGTACGCCACGTCGAGGGCGCGGGCTGCTACGGCCACAACGCCGCCGACGACGTGGCCCTGGACGCGGCGCTGCTGGCCCGCGCCGCGCCGGGCCGCCCGGTGCACGTGCGCTGGAGCCGGCCGGACGAGCTGACCTGGGCGCCGTTCGGCTCGGCCATGTCGGCGGACGTGGCGGCGGTGGTGGACGCGGCGGGGATGGTGCGCTCCTGGCGGTACGAGGTGTGGAGCCAGGGCCACACCAGCCGCCCCGGCTACCTGGGCAACCCCGGCCTGCTCGCCGGGAGGCACCTGGAACGACCGTGGCCCCTCCCCGCCGCCGCCGACCCGTCGCCCGCGTCCGGATTGGGCATGGCCCGCAACGCGGTGCCGATCTACGACTTCCCCCGCCTCGAAGTGACCCGGCACCGGCTGCTGGAGACGCCGATCCGCTCGTCCGCGCTGCGCTCGCTCGGGGCGTTCATGAACGTGTTCGCGATCGAGTCGTTCATGGACGAGCTGGCCCTGGCGGCGGGCCTGGACCCGCTGGCCTACCGGCTGGCGCACCTGAGTGACGAGCGCGGGCGCGCGGTCCTGCGGCGGGCGGCGCAGGCGGCGGGCTGGGGGGACAGCCTGGGGCCTGGCTCTTATACACATCTGACGCTGCCGGCGATACCCCCTTGGATGTGTTAGACT
>NZ_VCKX01000673.1 GCF_005889725.1 Nonomuraea zeae | reverse complement strand
AATGTTCCGGTTCAATGACGAAACCAATACGTTGAATTAATTCTTTCTCAACAATAGGACGATAGTCCTCATGATTTTTTTTTTTTCAAGCAGAAGACGGAATACGAGCTGTCTTAGGGTC
This sequence comes from Nonomuraea zeae, assembly GCF_005889725.1. Taxonomy (GTDB): domain Bacteria; phylum Actinomycetota; class Actinomycetes; order Streptosporangiales; family Streptosporangiaceae; genus Nonomuraea; species Nonomuraea zeae. The sequence goes on along the minus strand of NZ_VCKX01000673.1, from coordinate 1,229 downwards.
TCGTGGGCTCGGAGATGTGTATAAGAGAAAGGATCAGCATCCTCGCCATCGACCTGTCCGCCGGCCCCGGCCAGAGCGACGCGGCCGGCTGCTACATGCCTCCCGTGCACTTCCAGACCTCCGTGGAGTCGTCCAGGCAAGGCGTGTGGGTGTCGTATGCGTGGCTGGTGGACGGCAAGTCCGTCTCGAGCGGCAGGTCGTGGGTGCCGGAGGACGAATACACGGCGTTCGTGACCTCAGGGCAGTACATGCTCAAGGCCGGACACCACACCGTCACCCTGCGGGTCACCTCACCCTCCGCGACGAGCAAGAGCCTGTCCTTCGACGTCTGCGCCCTGGAGACCTGGTGATCCCGGACGCGATCGGCCCCTACCGGGTCGTCAGGCAGATCGGCGAGGGCGGCCAGGGGGTGGTGTACCTCGGCGCGGCTCCCGACGGCACGCAGGTCGCCATCAAGGCGCTGCGCGAAGGGGTTCCCGGTGACGGCCGGTTCGCCAAGGAGATCGCCGCCGCGCGGCGGGTGGAGCCGTTCTGCATCGCACAGGTGCTGGACGCGTCCCTGGGCGCGCGACCGTACATCGTGACAGAGTACGTCGAAGGGCCCTCCCTCCTCGCGGCGGGCCGCCACGCGGGGGCGGACCTGCAGCGGCTGTCCGTCGCGACCGCCACCGCGCTCGTCGCCATCCACCGGGCCGGCGTCGTCCACCGCGACTTCAAGCCCGCGAACGTCCTGCTCGGACGCGACGGGCCGCGCGTCATCGACTTCGGCATCGCCCGCGCCATGGACGACGCGGTGACCCGTACCAGCAGCATTGTGGGGACGCCCGCGTACATGGCGCCCGAGCAGTTCGCGGGCGCGCCCGTCGGGCCGCCTGCGGATGTCTTCGCCTGGGCCTCCGTCATGGTGTACGCGGCGGCCGGCATCCCGCCGTTCGGCAACGACTCGCTGGTGGCGGTGCTCAGGAGGATCCAGTACGACGAGCCCCGGCTCGGCGAGGTGCCCGAGCCGCTGCGCTCGATCGTGTACGCCTGCCTGGCCAAAGACCCGCGGGCCCGCCCCACCATGCAGGACGTCCTCTTCCGGCTCATCGGCGGCCGGTCGCCTGCGCCGGAGGCGTCCGCAGCCCAGGTGCCCGCCGCCCAAGCGCCCGCGCCCTATCCCGGCGCGCCGATCCATGCGTCCCATCCGACCCCCGGCGGGCCGGCGCGGGCGGGGGTCGGATGGGACG
>NZ_VCKX01000672.1 GCF_005889725.1 Nonomuraea zeae | reverse complement strand
GCTCTGTGGGTGGCTGGGGGGCGGGGCGTGGCCGTAACCCGGGGTGTAGCCGCCGAGCTGGACCAACCAGGCCCAGACCGTGGCGGGCGGCGCGTCGATGGTGACGGCGCGGGTGGCCTGGTGCTGCGGGACCCGGATGAGGTCGTCACCGGCCATGCCCCCGTGGACCTCACTGTCGTCCGCACCCCAGCGGAGGTGCCACGGGCGGACGGCGAACAGGTAGCCTGCCGCCGCGCCGACCGCCAACCTGAACAGAGAGCGCGTAACGATCATCACGAACTCCTTCTCATCGCTGGTCGGAACGCCCAGTCTCCGACGTGCTGCCGGACTTGGATAGGGCTTTCCTCAGCAAAATCCCATATTTCCGGATTTGGTATATGACCGGATGCCCGAAATGGCGAAAAATGCGGCGGGCGTCAGATTTGGCCGGGCTTCCAGGCGGTGAGATCGTACGTTTCCGCGACCGTCCGCCACGCCTGCGCGAATCGGGTCTTGGCCGTCTGCGCGGCCTCGGATCTCGCCAGGCCGCGCTGGTAGTCGCGATCGTCGGCGATGGGTCCCGTGCAGCCGCCGCCCACGTAGCGACGCGCCCAGGAGAGGAACGCGGCGTCGGCGTCGTGGGAGGCGTCGAGCGCGTCGACCAGGGCGTCCTTCAGCGCGGCCCCGTCCGGGAGCGCGGTCACGGTGAGCGCCTTGGCGGAGGCGAGCTGGTCGCGGCGGCTCGTGGTGATGTCCCGGATGCTGTCCACCCCCTCCGCCCGGCAGCCGCTCGCGCTCGCGATGGCGTCGGACAGGCTGGAGCGCGCGGAGTTGCTGCTGGACAGGAGGTCGCTCATCGCCTTCGCCTGCTGGGCGGCGACCGGGTCGTCACCGGTGGTGCCGGGCGAGGCCGCGTCGCCGGTGGCATCGGGGGAGGCCGTCTCGCCGGTGTCGCCGGTGGCATCCGTATCGCCGGGAGAGGCGGCGTCGTCCGTCGGGTCCGGCGTCTCTGGTGACGTGGCGCCGCCGCCTTCCTGGCCGGTGGTGGCGACCGCCGGGACGTTGCCCTGCCCCGCCTGGGCGGCCTCGTTGGCGGTGGACGAGCGGTCGGCGACGATCCACCAGGTCGCGGCCAGGGCGAGTGCGGCCGCCGCCAAGCTCACGAGCACCGAAGGGCGCCGCCAGACCGGCGCGCGCCCCCGCAACCTGAGCGGCTCCCAGCCGTCCTGATTCCCCGGCACCGCGAACTGCCCACCCGGGGGCGGGACAGAGGAAGCCGATCCGGCGTACGGCGGCGGGGCGGACCGTCGTCCTGGAGATCCGCCCGGTGGACAGCCGCACCGTGCGGCTGGCGCTGCGGACGGCGGACTCCGTGACCAGGGTGCCGGTG
>NZ_VCKX01000067.1 GCF_005889725.1 Nonomuraea zeae | reverse complement strand
GGAGGGACGGAGTGCGCGTCCGGCTGACGTCGGCCGGACGGGTGAGTGCCTGTCCAGGTGACGCTGGCCGGGGTCGCGCATGATGTGAGCGACAAGGCGGTTGCGGTCCCTCGGGCCGGCCGTGGGGGCGCTGGGCTTCCGGTCGCATGGCCGCGTGGCGCACCCACCTGAACGAGCCGGTCGTCCGGGCGGCCGGCCTCCGACGTGCCGGCCTCCGACGTGCCGGTCTCCGACGTGTCGCGCTACGGATCAGCTGGCCGCAGGTCGGTCGGTGACCGTCCCGGTGTCGTCGGCTCGCGGCCGGGCAGCTCGACCCGTGGAGGTGCCGGTTCGCAGGGGCGTTGTTCGGGCAGGGTGCCGGTCCGCTGAGGCACTGGCGCCTCTCTGGGGTCCCGGCCCGAAGCGCCGCCCGAAGCGCCGCCCCCAAGGTGCCGCTCCAAGCACAGTCTCAAGGCGCCGGCGTGAGAGCCCCCTCAATACGCCGCTCAAGGCACCGGCCTGAGGGCCGCCTCAATAACCGTCTTACGGCACCGGTTCGAGGGCCGCCTCAGCACGCCGCCTCGCGGCACGGGCCCGAGCCGCCTCAATATGCCGCCTCACGGCACTGACAGATAGTCGTCGATGTCCGAGGCGGGCTGATGCTCGGGTGTCGCGACCCCGGGCCAGTGCCCCAGTTGGGGCGGCGGCGGTCACTGGTCCTGGAGGAGCCCGAGGATGTTGCCGTCAGGGTCGGTGAACGTGGCGACCAGACGGCCGCCGCCGACGTCGTGTGCGGCTTCCTTCACGGTGGCCCCCGCAGCGGTGACCTCGGCCAGCTTCGCCTCGATGTCCGATACGTGCCAGTACGCCACCGGGACGGTCATGCCCTGCGGCCCGCCGCCCGGCACCAGGCCGATGTGCTGGCCCTCGGCCTCGAAACCGACGTAGTAGGACGAGTCGGCCGTCGGCTCCACGCCGAGCAGGGCGGCGTACACCGCCTTGGCCTTCTCCAGGTCGGACACCGGGTGCAGGACGGTCTTGATGCCTTGGGTGGAAGAGCCGGTCATGGTCGCTCCTGAAGTCGTGGGTCGCGATCGACCCGATATGTCTAGCTGGATGGGAAGGGCTTCGGTGCATGGGTGTGCGCCATGGTTGAGCACGTCGGGCGTGGGCCGGTCGTGATTCGGCGCACCCCGGCGTCGTCGAAGACCGTGCAGGTCAGGGAGTCGTCCAGGGTGAAGCGTGAATGGCGATGCCCATGACGCTCAGACTAGGCGTGCCTCGGAGACCGGCGCTTCTCGATTCCTGCTCGGTCTGGTCACCTGTTTCACCACACACGACGGCATCCCTGCCGTCGTCCGCGCCGCCCGGCTCCGATAGACGCTGGGCGGCACCCCGACCAGCTCGGTGAAGCGCGTGCTGAAGGAGCCCAGTGACGAGCAGCCGACCGCGAAACAGACTTCGGTGACGCTGAGATCACCACGACGCAGCAACGCCATCGCACGCTCGATGCGCCGCGTCATCAGATAGCCGTACGGCGACTCGCCGTACGCCAGCCGGAACTCGCGGCTGAGGTGCCCCGCTGACATGTGCACCCCGCGAGCCAGCGCCTCCACATCCAGCGGCTGCGCGTAATCCCGGTCGATCCGGTCGCGGACCCGGCGCAGTCGCGCGAGGTCCCGCAAGCGCTGCGCCGCAGCGGGTCTGCTGGTCACTTTTGCGATCGTGTCACATCGCACCGGAGTTTGCCCAGCCGCCTGCCCGAGCCCCGGGGGGCCGCCACGCCTCCCGGGTCAGGCTTACGCAGGCGCGTCTCGTCGGCAGGCCGTTGGGTCGGGGGATCGATAGATGTCGGGCTTGATGGGGCAAAATTGCTGGTACATGCCCGACAACGGCGACTTCGCGGTGATAGGCAGGAATGACCTGCGAAGATGAGCGGCAAGCGTTGCTGGATGTGTCCGTCGGACAGGGCGAACGCCTGGTGGTTGTTTCGCGGAGCATGCTGTTGGCCGCCACAAGGGATATGCCTGATGCTCGACCGCATTCACGAAATACCGGGCGTTGTGTTGAGCGCGGATGGTTATCTCGATGATTTCTGGCCAAATTTCCGGAACATCGATGACGTGTTCTGGAAGCTGGAGCGGATCCAGAGCTTCCGCCAGGCCGGGGAGCCGAGCTGGGCCGCGATGATGGAGGGCGACTGGCACCGCTCGCTCAAGTTGGTCGATGCCAGGCCGGTCCCGGGAGGGAAGCCAGGCCGCCGGGCCGAGAGCGTCGTTCGCCGGCGGATCCGGGTCGTCGAGCAGCCGGTCACGCCTTACCTGCAGTGGGAGATGCATCTTCTGGCGCCGCGGGTGGCGGCGGCCGAGAAGGTGCGGGTGCTCGACTCGGCGGAGGTGGCCGATCTCGAGATCGACCGGCCCTTGCCGGAGCTGGTGGTGCTGGGCTCCCTGGTGATGTACGAGGTCACGTACGACTCGGCCGGTGCCCACAGCGGGGCCCGGCGGATCGATGACCGCGAGGTGATCGCGGCCTGCCGGGGCGAGCTCGACAAGCTGTACGCGGTGGGCGAGGACTTCAGGACCTACTACGAGCGGGAGATCGTGCCGCTGCCCGCCCCCAGGGTGACCGTCTGAGGCGGGCCTTCGCGTTCGCCCGCTCCCGGGTGACCGTCTGAGGCGGGGCGATTTCCGGGCGAATCCGGTCTACCCGCGCGTGATGGTGAGGTGCATGGCGGTGTAGTCGAAGGTGATCGCGTACGGTTTGAAGAACTCGTGGGTGAAGTTGGCGATCAGGTCGAAGCCGAACAGCGCCGACTGACCCGGGCCGGGGAAGCCGGGAAAGACCTTTTCGACCGCGTGGCCGCGGATGTTCCGCCCGACCGCTCGCCCCAGGCTGACGCGCTCGGCCGTGATCAGATAGAGCTTGTTGCCGCCGGGCTGCTCGACCGGGTGGTCGTAGTCCACGGTGATGCCGCCCGCCTGCTCGGCGATCGCCACCGTGGTGTCGAGGCCGCTGGCGATGCCGCCGGTGTCGATGGTGACCACCCTTCAGCAGCGGCACCGCCCGGCTGAGCCGATCTTGCCGGACGAAGCACTCGGCCAGCCGCTGGGTCGAGGCGACGTCGCCGGGTTGCAGGGCGCGGGCCTCGGAGAGCTGTCTCTCCGCCTCGTCGAAGCGGTTGGAGAGCAGGGCGATGTAGCCGATCTGGGCCAGGGCGTGCGCGTTCTTCGGATCCGTGCGCAGGAGCCGTCGATAGCCGCGTTCGGCGGAAGGGAACCTGCCCGCCTTGAACAGCTGGTCGGGGTCGTCCGCGGCGGCGGCGCTCGGGGCGGCGTCCAGCACGGGGAGGAGCGCGCCCGCGGTCAGGGCCAGTCTTGCCCGCTGGAGGAAGGCGCGCCGGTCGAGGAGGCGGGGAGCCGCGGCTCGCGGCCCACCACGGTCCCGGCGGGAGACCGTGGTGGGTGCCAGGTTACGGACAGGGGCCGGGGTACAGGTGCGGGGTCGCAAGGGCCGGGCACCAGGCCGCAGGGGTCGGGCTACAGGGGCCGGGCTACAGGGGGAGACCGCCGGTGGCCGAGCTGGTCGAGCCGGTGGCCTGGTAGGCGGCGATCGTGCGCTCGGCGATGCGCATCTGGTGGATCTCGTCGGCCCCGTCGGCGAAGCGGGCCCAGCGGGCGTGCTGGAACATGTTGGCCAGCGGCGTGTCCGTCGAGTAGCCGAGAGCCCCGTGCACCTGGATCGCCCGGTCCACGATCCGGTTGAGGCTGTTGGCGACGAAGTGCTTGGCCATCGACACCTCCGTACGGAAGTCCTCGCCCTTGTCGATCTTGGAGGCGGCGTGGAGGACCATGAGCTTGCACTGGTACAGCTCCATGGCCGAGTCGGCGATCAGCCACTGGACGCCCTGCTTCTCGGCCAGCAGGGAGCCGTGGCTGTAGCGGTTGAGCGCGCGGTCGACCATCATGTCCAGGGCCGTCTCGGCCTGCGAGATCCAGCGCATGCAGTGGGCGAGGCGGGCCGGGCCCAGGCGGTACTGCCCCAGGCGGTGGCCGTTGCCCCGGCCGCCGAGGATCTGGCTGTCGGGCAGGCGCAGGTCCTCGATGACGATCTCGCTGTGGCCCGTGGAGCCGTGCATCGTCTCGACCTCGCGTACGTCGTTCCAGCCCGGGTTGGGCAGGTCGACGAGGAAGGCGGTGTTGGCGCCGCGTGAGCCCTCCGGGACGTCCTCCTCCGTCCGCGCGATGAGGATGGCGAAGCTGGCGCGGCGGGCGTTGGAGATGAACCACTTGTGGCCGTTGATGACCCACTCGTCCCCGTCGCGGACGGCCGTCGTCCTGATCAGGGTGGGGTCGGAGCCGGCCACTTCCGGCTCGGTCATGGCGAAGCACGACATCTTGTGGCCGTCGAGAAGAGGACGGAGGTACTTCTCCTTCTGCTCGTCGGTGGCCCAGTGCAGCAGGGTGTGCGTGTTGCCCTCGTCGGGAGCGCTGCAGTTCAGGACCCACGGGCCGATCCGGGTCTTGGCCGCCTCCGACTGCACCATGGCCAGCTCCACGTGGCCCAAGCCCATCCCGCCCCACTCCTTGGGCATGTGGGGCAGCCACAGGCCCTCGGCCTTCGCCTGGGAGCGGAGGTGGAAGATGGTCTTGAGGTAGGCGTCGCGGTCGCTCTCCTTGACCTCCTCCATGGCGGGAGCGACCGTGCCCTGGATGAAGGCGCGGACCCGCTTGCGGATCTCCTCGTGCTCGGGGGCGAGGGTGAAGTCAATGGCCATGGACAGTGCTCCTTAGCAGCAAATCGGTCAAAGGGCTGCCCCGTCCTCCAGGGCGGGGTAATGGCAGGCGAGCCAGTGGTTCTCGCCGACCTGCCGGATCTGGGGCTCCTCGTCGGTGCACCGTGCCGCCGCCCGAGGGCAGCGGGTACGGAATCGGCACCCCGAGGGCGGGCTGACCGGCGACGGCGGCTCGCCGCTGATCAGCGTGTCGGCCGGGGGCAGGTCCAGGCCGCCACCGGGGATCGAGGCGATCAACGCCCGCGTGTACGGATGCGCCGGCCTGGAGATCAGGTCGGCACTGGGGGCGAGCTCGCACACCTTGCCGAGATACATCACCATGATCCGGTCGCTGATGTTCTTCACCACGGCCAGGTCGTGGGCGATGAAGACGAGAGTGAGGCGGTAACGATCCTTCAGGTCCTCCAGGAGGCCGAGGATCTGGGCCTGCACCGAGACGTCCAGCGCCGACACCGGCTCGTCGCAGATCACCACCTCCGGGTCGAGGATCAGGGCCCTGGCGATGGAGATGCGCTGGCACTGCCCGCCCGAGAACTCGTGCGGGCGCCGTACCGCGGCCGTCTTGGGGTCGAGCCCCACCGCCTCCAGCACCTCGTCCACCCGGTCGCCGGGGAGGCTCCACACGCGCGGGCCCTCCCCGACGATGTCGCGGACGCGGCGGCGCGGGTTGAGCGAGGAGATCGGGTCCTGGAAGATCATCTGGAGGCGGCGGCGGGTCCGGCGCAAGGACTCGCCGTGCAGGGTCGTCAGCTCCAGGCCGTCCAGCTGGACCGAGCCCGAGCGGGGCGGCGGGAGCTGGACGAGTGCCCTGGCCGCGCTCGACTTGCCGCAGCCGGACTCCCCGACGATGCCCAGCGTCTCGCCGCGCGCCAGGTCGAAGCTCACCCCGGAGACCGCCCTCACGGTGCGGCCACGTCCGGCGGGGAACTCCACGACCAGATCCTCCACCCGCAGCAGCACCTCGTCACGAGGACGGAGGTGAGCACTTCCGCTACCGGCCACTTGATCTCAGCTCCTCTTACGGCTTCTGCGAGGGGTGGTGACGGGGGTCGCCGGCTCGTCATCGAAGCCGGTGGCGGGCGCGGGCGTGGGTGCGGTCGCCGGCTCGTCCGCAGCGGGCGCCGGCTCGGCGGCGGGTTCGCGGGTGACGGGAAGGGGGATGGGCGAGGGAGCCCCGGTGCCGGGAGCCGAGCGGTCGCGGGGGTACCAGCAGGCGTACTGGTGGCCGTCCTCGAACAGCGGCGGCGCCTCGATCGCGCACCGCTCCTCCGCGTACGCGCACCGAGCCCGGAACGCGCACCCCTGCGGCAGGTCCACCAGATCCGGCGGCCGCCCGGGGATGACCCGCAGCCGGTGATGCACCGGATCCGTCAGCCGGGGCGCCGCCTGCAACAGCGCCTCCGTGTACGGCATCCGCGCCCGCGCGAACACCTCGGCGGCAGGCCCCCGCTCCACCACCTTCCCCGCGTACATGACGATCACCTCGTCCGCCCAGCGCGCCACCACGGACAGGTCGTGGCTGACCAGCACCACCGCCATGTCCCGCTCCTCGCGCAGCCGGTGCAGCAGCCGCAGCACCTGGTCCTGGATGGTCACGTCCAGCGCGGTCGTCGGCTCGTCGGCGAACAGCACGTCGGGCCCGCACGACAGCGCCATCGCGATCGTCACCCGCTGCCGCATCCCGCCCGAGAGCTGGTGCGGGTAGCGCCGCAGCATCCGCGCGGGATCGGGGATCCCGACGGAGGCCAGCAGCCGCACGGCCTCCGCGCGGGCCTGCCGCCGCCCCATGCCCAGGTGCACCCGCAGCGGCTCCGTCACCTGGGTGCCGATCGTCCGCACCGGGTTGAGCGCGGTCATCGGGTCCTGGAACACGGTCCCGAGCTTGGGTCCGAGGACCGAGCGCATCTCGACGGAGCTGTAGGTGGTCAGGTCGTCGCCGGACAGGTACACGTTCCCGCCACGGACCGAGGCGCCGGGCAGCAGCCCCAGGATCGAGCGGATCAGCATGGACTTGCCGGAGCCGGACTCGCCCACGATGGCCAGCGTCTTGCCGCGTTCGAGGGTGAAGGAGACCCCGTCCACGGCCTTGACGACCCCGCGCGGGGTGACGAAGTGCGTGCGCAGGTCCTCGACCTGGAGCAGGCAGTCGCGCACGGGGTGGGTCGTGGTGGGCAGGGAGAAGGCCGCCGCCTGCCGGGCCGGCTCCAGGCCGCTCTCGCGTACGTCCGCCAGGGACCTGAGCCGGTCGCCCACCAGGTTGAACGACAGCACGGTCAGGAACATGACCACCGAGGGCGCCAGGACCACGTGCGGCGCGGTCTCCATGAGCGTGCGGCCCTCGTTGATCAGCCCGCCCCAGGTCGGCGTGGGCGCCTGGACGGACAGGCCGAGGAAGGCCAGGCTGCCCTCGGCGACCACGACCACGGCCATGCCGATGAAGGCGTACGAAGCCGCGGGGACCGCCACGTTCGGCACGATCTCCCGCCACAGGATTCGCCCGTCGCGGGTGCCGAGCACGCGGGCGGCCAGCACGAACTCGCGCTCGGCGTAGGTGAGCGTGGCGCCCCTGATCAGCCGGACCCAGGAGGGGATGCCGAGCACGCCGAGGACGATGAGCACGTTGCGCAGGTTCGCCCCGGCGAAGGCGACCACGGCCAGCGCGAACACCAGCGCGGGGAACGCCTGCGCCACGTCGTTGACGGCCATGATGACCGCGTCCGCGGCCTTCCTGCGGTAACCGGCCAGGATGCCGAGCGGGGCGCCGATGCCCAGGCCGAGCAGCACGGCGCCGACGCCCACGCCGAGCGAGACGCGGGCGCCGTACACGACCCTGCTGAGCACGTCGCGGCCGAGGCCGTCGGTGCCGAACGGGTGCGCGAGGCTGGGCCCCGACTGGGGCGGCCCGGCGAGCGTCTCGTCGTAGCGGGCGAACGGCAGCACGTCGGCCAGGAGCGCGGCCAGCAGCACCAGGCCGATCCAGCAGGTCGCCGTCCAGAAGCCGAGCCCCAGGCGCCTACGCACGACGGATCCTGGGATCGACCGCGGCGTACACGAGATCCACCATGAAGTTGACGGCCACGTAACCGACCGAGATGAGCACGACGCCCCCCTGAACCGCCAGGTAGTCACGGGAGAAGATGGAGTCGACGATGAGCCGCCCGACGCCGGGCAGGCCGAAGAGGGTCTCGATGATCACGGTGCCGCCGATGAGCGCGCCCAGGTTCAGGCCGACGGCGGTGATCAGGGTGATCGCGGACGGCCGCAGCGCGTGCCGCCACAGGATGCGGCGCGGTGACAGGCCGCGGGCGCGCGCGAGCGTGATGTAGTCCTCCTGGAGGGTCGCGATCAGGTCGGTACGCAGCAGCCGCGCGTACACGGCGAGCTGCCCGCAGCCGAGCGTGATCGCGGGCAGGATCACCGAAGTGAGGTTCCAGCCCAGGTCGAGCGAGATGGGGGTCCAGCCGGTCGCCGGCACCACCCGCCAGGTGACGGCGAACACCAGGATCAGCAGCACGCCGAGCACGAACACGGGGGTGGACAGCAACGCGAAGCTGAGCGCGGTGAGCGCCTGGTCCAGGGCGCGGCCGGCGTGCCGGGCGGCCGCCACGCCCACCGGGATCGCCAGGCCGAGCGCGATGATCTGCGCGGCCACCAGCAGCTCCAGCGTGACGGGCAGCCGGTCGGCCAGCTCGGCCGCGACCGGCATCCTGGTGATGTAGGAGTTGCCGAAGTCGCCGGTGAGCAGCCCGCCGAGCCAGTCGAAATAGCGCACGAGCAGTGGCTGGTCCAGCCCGAGCTCCTGGCGGAGCTGCGCGCGGGCCTCCTCGGTCGCCGACAGGCCCAGGATCTGCGTGATCGGATCGCCGGGCAGCAGGTTGAGCAGGGCGTACGACAGGAAGGTCACCACGAGCAGCACTACCAGGAGCCGGACCAGCCGGTGGACGATGATCACCGCTGGGTGACCCAGATTCCCGAGAACGGGTGGTACGGAATGGGCGATCCGGTCAGCGGCAGCCCCTTCTCGCCGTCGGGCAGCACGTGCTCGCCGATGCCGCGCACCTTGGTCTTGGCCACGATGGCCCCGGTGTTGAGGTGGTCGATGAACACGAACGGCACCAGATCTCGCAGCCGCTCCTGCACGATGCCGTACGCCTGCTTGCGCGCGGCCTCGTCCGGGTTGCTCCGCCCGACGTCGAGCGCGTTGCTCAGCTTGGCGTCCTTGAGCCGGGTGAAGTTGAGCGAGATGGCGCCGACGGGCTTGGCGTACGCCTGGTGCATCCAGATGTACTCGCCGTCGGGGTCGGGGGCGGAGAACTGGGTCCACACGGTGGCCGCGAAGTTGCCGGTGACCGCCCGGTTGATCAGGTCGGCCTGGTCGGCCTGCTTGATGGACACCTCGATGCCGGCCTTGCGCCACATGTCCTGGGCCAGCTCGACGCCCTGCATGGTGTTCGGGTCGGGGGTGGAGATCAGCTCGAAGCGGATCGGGCCCTTCTCCGCCTCCACCTCCTTGACCAGGGCGGCGGCCTTGGCCGCGTCGTAGTCGGGGTAGCCGCCCCTGAGGTACCACTTGGAGTCCTCGGACCACGGCCCGTCGGCCGGCTTGGTGAGCCCGCCGCGCAGGGTCGAGATGACGGTCTTGCGGTCGGTGGCGTAGGCGAGCGCCTTGCGCACCCGTACGTCGTCGAGCGGGGCCACGGCGGTGTTGAGCATGAACATGTACTCGGGCACGGCCATGCCCTGCGCCCGGTGCACGGTGTAGGCGTCCTTCATGGCGCCGAACTTGGTCAGGTCCTCGTCACGGGAGGTGCCGATGACGTCCACGCCGCCGGATTCGAGCGTCTGCGCCCGTGTCTGGCTGTCGGGCAGGATCCGGAACTCGACCTCGTCCAGGTAGGGGAGCCCCTGGCGCCAGTAGCGCGGGTTCTTGGTGACGACCATGCGGTTGTCCGGCACGTACTCCTTGAAGATGAACGGGCCGGTGCCGACCGGCTTGAGGCTGCCCGCCTTGGGATCGGCGAGCGTGGCCGGCGGGACGATCATGCCGATCTGCGCGGCCAGGTAGTAGGGGAAGGCCACCCACGGCTGGTTGAGCTTCACCTTGACCGTCATGGGGTCGGCCAGTTCGAAGGACTTGATCGGGACGAACACGGCCGCGTTCAGCGGCGAGGCCTTCTGGGCGTCCAGATTGGCCTTGACGATGTCACCGGTCAGCGAGATGCCGTCGGAGAACGAGACCCCCGACCTGACCTTGATCGTCCATTCGTCGTACTTGTCACTGGGGGTGAGCGACTCGGCCAGGTACGGCTTCCAGTCGCCGTTGGCGTCCACGCTCACCAGCGGTTCGATGATCGTGCCCGCCATGCTGTAGCTCTGCGCCGCGAACTGGTCGGTGACCGGGTTGAACCCGTTGGCGTCCGCACTCAGCGCATAGATCAGGCGCCCGCCCTGCGCGGGTCCCGAGGTGTTCGTCGGTGAGCCGGCCTGCGGGGCGGCGACCGGCCGCTGGCCGCTACACGCCAGCATCACCACCGAGGCCAGCAGCAGAGTGGCCGGTGTTCTCCAGCGTTTCATTCACGCCTCCTCCCGGTTATCCCCCCGAGAGCAATTTCACCGATAGTACTATCGGTGAAAAAGCGCACAAGTCCCGCAGGACAATCGTTACGGGGAGGGGAGGGAGCAATGACGAACACGCCGCTCACCAGGAGTGAGGCCAAGGACCTGACCAGGCGCCGACTGATCAGGGCCGCCCTGGCGATCCTGGACGAGGAGGGCGAGGCCGGGCTGACTACGACCAAGGTCGCCAAGGCCGCCGGTCTCGCGCAGTCGAGCTTCTACGTGCACTTCAAGGACCGGCAGGAGCTGCTGCGGGTGCTCGCGGAGGAGGGCGGCGAGCGGCTGCGCCGCTCGATGCGGGAGGCGCGCCGCAAGGCCCGCGAGGCTCCGGACGACCTCGAACGCCACCGCGACACGTTCCGGATCCCCCTGGAGGCGATCTGCCGGCACCCGGAGCTGCTGCGCATCCAGCTACGCGCCCGGCACGACCCCTCTTCCTCGCTGCGCGACTTCGCCACGGAGACGGCGGCGGCCTACCGCGACCACCACGCCGCCGACCTGGCCGCCCTCGGCTACACGGCCGACGACGAGCGCGACCGGCGCCGCCTGGAGATGATCGCCGACGGCATCAACGCGGCCACCAACGCGCTGGCGATGGGCCATCTGGAAGGCCGCTACCCCGACCTGGAGGAGGCCGCCGACATCCTGGTGGCCCTGTCGCGCGGCGCGCTGCGGCTGCTCAGGTCCACCAAGCCGACCACCACCACGTCAGGCGGGCCCGCGTAGCGGGGTGCGGGCCCGCGACATGCGCGGCTCGGCCGCCCGGCGGAAGAGCGCGCGACGGGATCGTCCCCGGCGTCGCTACTCCTTCGCGATCAGCTCCGACACCTCGGCGGCCAGCGCGGCGGCCGACGCCGCGTCCAGCCGGCCGTCCGCGACGACGGTGACGACCCGCCTGGTCAGCGTGCCCTCCACGACCAGCGGCCGGTCCCAGGCCAGGGCCTGGCCCACGCCGGGATACTCCTCCACGCGCACGAACCAGGGGTCGCCGGCCGACTGGACGAAGACGAGCGTCCAGTCCCGGCCCTCCGGCGTGCGGCCGGACATGGCGACCCACGGGCTCGTGCTGCCGTGCACGGCCCGCTCGTCGCCGGGCAGCGTGGTCCTGGCGGACGAGGTCCCCGGCGCGCGCCAGAAGAAGCCGCCGTAGCCCGCGCCGGCCCGGCCCTTGGTGGCGGAGCTGTTGATCTCCACGGGCGCGCCGGTCAGGTTCGTGAGTGTGAAGGCGAAGTCCAGCGCCCAGGCGTCGCCGAGCGGCCGCGCGGCGACCGTGCGCTCCTCGCGCGCCATCAGCCGCCCACCGGGTCCCGTCCACTCCAGGAGCTCGGTGAAACCGCCGTCGTCGAGCCGGGAGAACTCCCGGTGCCGCTGCGCGCCGTGGTCGTCCAGCCAGGCCGGCCCCTGGTCCTTGACGTAGGTGCGGCCGCCCCAGAAGTTCGCGCCGCCGAGGTCGGAGATCGCCACGCCGACCCCGAGGTGGTGCACGTGGTCCGCCGGGCGCACCTCGGTGACCTCGACGCCGCCGAGCGTGCGCACCCGGTGCAGGTACGGCCGGGGCGAGTCGGTGGCCGGCAGGTCGGGACGGATCTCGTACGCGGCCACCTCCCGGCTGTTGACCCGCAGCTCCACCTGCGCCCACGGGGGCTCCAGCTCGGAGTAGAGCGCCAGATCCTCCGCGCTGCGGGCCGTCAGCGCGGCGATGCCGGGCAGGACCCTGCTGACCACCTCGCCCGACTCGTCCGTGGTGAGGACCTGGTGCCGCGCCGGGATCGGCAGCGGCTCGGGCGCGAGCCGGACCGCGTCCAGGACCTGCGTGAACGTCTCAGTGCGGGCCAGCGGCACCAGCAGCTCGGCGCCCGTCCTGATGTGGTCGATCAGGTTCACCAGCAGGTCGGCGCGGTCGTGGACGGTGGTCGTGACCGTGCCGTCGGCCAGCTCGACCCTGAGCCGGTCCTGCGTGTAGACGAGCGTGGCCCGGCCCGCGTCCCCGTGCACGACCAGGTACGGCTCGTGCCGCTCGGGCGCGCACAGCGACACGGCGATCGTGATCACGAGACCGTCGGCCATCCGGACCCGCAGGCAGGACGTGTCGTCGGACTCGATCGGATAGGCGTGGTACAGCTCGGTCTCGATCTCCGCGATCGGCCCGTCCACCAGGGCCAGCGCGGTCGCCACGGCGTGCGCGAAGGGGTTGGTCAGCGCGCCGTCCACCACGTCCACGCCGTCCAGTCGGCGCCGGCCCGCCCAGGCCGCCCGGGTGAAGTAGGCCGTGGACCGGTCCCAGGCCCCCGCGCCGCCGATGCCGCGCACCCGCCCGAGCGTCCCGTCCGCGATCAGCCGGCGCAGCTCAGGTACGGCCGCCGAGCCGAGCGACTGGAAACCGACCTGGCAGGCCAGCCCCGTCTCCGCCACCACGGCGGCGATCCGCTCCTGCTCGGCCGGGCTCGGCGCGGGCGGCTTCTCCAGCAGCACGTGCGACCCGGCGCGCAGCGCGGTCACCGCGAGGTCCGCGTGCGTGTGGATCGGCGTGCAGATGATCGTGATCTCCGCGCCGGTCTTCTCGATCAGCCGGCCCAGGTCGGGCGACTGCAGCGGCGCGCAGAAGTCCACCTCGGCGGGCCGCACGTCGCAGATCCCGGCCAGCTCGATCAGGCCCTGGTCCGTCAGCCTGCGCAGGTTGCCCAGGTGGTGCTGCCCGTGCCCGTGCGCGCCCGCCAGGATGACCCTGACCGCTGTCATTCCGACCACCTCAAACCCAGTCCGGTGTGCTCTCCCGCGCGCAGCATGCCACCCGACACCCGCACCGGGTAGGGCTCAGCCAGCAGCCCGAGTGCCGCGAACGAGGCGTCCTCCACGTCCTCCGCCATGACCGGCAGCGGCAGGGCCAGCGCGAGCTGCCCGGAGACCTCGCTCAGCAGGTGCGGGTAGACCGGCACGTCGTACGTCCTGGCCAGCTCCGCGATCCGCAGGAAGGGCGTGATGCCGCCGACCCGCACCACGTTCGGCTGGACGACGTCGCACGCGCCCGCCGCCAGCAGGTCGCGGAAGCCGTAGGAGGTGTAGACGTTCTCGCCGACCGCGACCGGCACGTCGGTCGAGCGGCGCAGCTCCACGTGCGCGGCCACGTCGTCGGCCGGCAGCGGCTCCTCGATCCAGTGCAGGTCGAACTCGCGCAGCGCGGCCAGCGCCCGCCGCGCCCTGTGCAGGTCCCACCGCTGGTTCGCGTCGATCATCAGCAGCCGGTCGGGACCGATCACCTCGCGGACCGCGGCCACCCGCGCCACGTCCTGCGCCAGCTCCGGCCGGCCCACCTTGATCTTGACGCCCCGGTAGCCCGCCGCCACCCAGCGCCGGGCCTGCTCGACCAGCTCGTCCAGGGAGTAGTGCAGGTTGACGCCGCTGCCGTAGACCGGCACCTCGTCGCGCCGCCGCCCCAGCACGTCGGCCAGGCCCTCGCCGCCGCAGCGCAGGTCCCACAGCGCCAGGTCGATCCCGGCGAGCGCGACCGTGGTGATCCCGCCGGGGCCGGCCTCGCGCAGGTGCCGCCACAGCCGGTCCCAGACCACCTCGGGGTGCGCGGGCAGCCCGATCAGCGCCTCGCGCAGGTCGTGGTCGAGCAGCGCCTGTACGGCGTGCGCCCCGATCTGCGGCGTCCACGAGAAGCCGGTCCCGGTGCGCCCGTCCTTCAGCGTCACGTGGGTGACGATCACATGGTTGGCCGGCACGTCCGCGCCCCAGGGCCGGGGCAGCGGCGCCGTGCGCAGCTCCGTGCGCAGGTCGGCGATCGTCATGACGCGGCCAGCCCGAGACCGGTCTTGATCAGCGCCTCCAGCTCTTCCAGGTGCTCGCCGGTGACCTCCACCAGCGGCGGGCGGACGGTGCCCACGTCCAGGCCGCGCAGCCGGACCCCGGCCTTGACCAGGGAGACGGGGTAGCCGGGGACCTTGCCGCGCAGCCGTACGAGCGGGGCGTAGAACTCGGTGAGCAGCCGCTCGTCGCCCTTCAGGTAGGCCAGCGCGATCTCCGGCGCGAAGGCGAACACCGCGCTGGAGTAGAGCTCCACGCCGATGCCCCGGTAGGCGGGCATGGTCAGCTCGGCCGTCGGCAGCCCGTTGAAGAACAGGAAGTCCGGATAGACCTCGCGCACTGCCAGCACGGTCCGCTGCATCCGGTCGATGTCGCCCAGGCCGTCCTTGAGCCCGATCACCCCGGGGAGCCCGGCCAGCTCGACCACGGCCTCCGGTTCGAGCACCACCGCGCCGCGCTGGTAGACGATCACCGGCAGCTCGGCCGCCACCGCCGCCACGTAGGCGGCGAAGCCGTGCGCCGGACCCTGCGCCAGGTAGGGAGGCATGAGCAGCAGCCCGTCAGTGCCGGCCTCCCGCGCGGCCCTGGCCTGGTTCAGCGCCGTGCCGATCGGTCCGCCCGCGCCCGCGAACACCGGCACCCGCCCGGCCACGACCTCGGCCGCCACCCGCACGGCGCGGGCGTGCTCGGCCTCGGACAGCGCGGAGAACTCGCCGGTGCCGCAGGCCACGAACACGCCGCCCGGACCATGCTCCATGCCCTGCCTGATGTGCTCGGCCAGCACCTCTTCGGCGAGCGTGCCGTCGGCGCCGAAGGGGGTCACGGGGAAGAACAGCACACCGCTGAGATTCATGAAGCTTCCTTGAGTTCGTCGCGCCAGCTCCGCTTGGGCTGCCAGCCGAGCAGGCGCTCTGCCTTGGTGGTCGAGAAGGCGGGGGTGGTGCCGGTCAGCCCGGCCGCGAAGGGCTCGGTGCCCGGGATGACCTGGGGCAGCAGGTCGGCGAGCGGCTTCCTGGCCAGCGCGTCCGCCGCCCCGGCGAAGAACACCTCGCCGTTCGGCAGCTCGGGCAGCGCCTCGCTCAACACGGCGATCATGTCGGCCGCGTCGCGGGCGTCGATGTAGTTGAACAGCGACACCCCGCCCAGCTCGGGCCGGTCCAGCCGCTCGCGCACGGTGTGGCCCGACTGGGTGGGCGCGCCCGCCCACTCCTCGGGCGGAATGACGAAGCACGGCCGGACGGCGGCCAGCTTCGTCGTCCCGGCCACGGCGAACGCCTTCATGGTCTGCTCGGCCACGACCTTGGACAGGTTGTAGGCGTTCCAGGGGCGGACCGGGTGCTCCTCGTCGATCGGCAGATAGGCGGGCGCCCACCCGCCGGGCGCGCCGTACCCGATCACAGTGGGGCTGCTGGCCACCACCACGCCCGGCACGCCGAAGGCCACCGACGCCTCGCAGACGTTGAACGCGAGCTGGGTGTTGACCTTGTAGATCACCGATTCCGGGAAGCTGAACGGGGTCGCGATCGCGGCCAGGTGGATCACCGATTCCGGCCGGAACCTGGCGATCACCTCGAAAGCCTCGCCCGTGTCCGTGAGGTCGGCCGGTAAGGCGACCGCGGCCTCGGGCGGCGTGCCTGGGACGCGGTCGACGCCGATGACCTCGTGCCCGGCCGCCGCGAGCGTGCTGACCACGCTGCGGCCGAGGCGTCCGGCGCTTCCGGTGACGAGGACTCTGCTCACCGTGAGGGGCTCCTTCAAGACTGCAAACAGTTGCACTAAACCTTTGTGTCCGGAGGGGCGGGGCGTCAAGAGGGGATTTCTGTACCGGCCTTCTAGCTGGGGCTTCCCGGCAGTCCGGGGGTTAGGATGGTTCGGCAAGCGCTTTCAGCGTACTCAGGGTGTCTGCAAGCGGTTGCGTTAGGGTGGGCGACTGTGACAGTGACGATTCGTGATGTGGCCCGGGCCTCCGGCGTGCATGTGTCGACCGTGTCGCGGACGTTCTCCGCTCCGCACATGGTGAACGCCGCCACCCGCACGAGGGTTCTGACAGTGGCAGAGGAGCTCGGTTACCGCCCCAACCGGGCGGCGCGGGCCCTCACGACCGGGCGGACCCACAACCTCGGGCTGATCGTGGCGGACATCGCCAACCCGTTCTTCCCGCCGCTGATCAAGGCCGCCCACGCGGCCGCCAGGCAGCGCGACTACCACCTGTTCGTGGCCGACACCGACGAGGAGCCGGCCGCGGAGGAGGAGCTGGTGCAGGCCTTCTCCAAACAGGTGGACGGCGTGGTGCTGTGCAGCCCGCGCTCCTCCAACAAAGCACTCGAACGGCTGGCGGAGCGGGTGCCGTTCGTGGTGATCAACCGGCGGTTGCGCGGCGCTGCCACGGTGCTCATGGACGTCGGTCACGGGGCGAAGCTGGCGGTTGAGCATCTCGCCGGGCTCGGGCACCGCCGCGTGGGGCTCGTGTCCGGGCCGGCCGGGTCGTGGACGAGCGCCGAGATCCGTACGGCCGCCGAAGAGGTGGCGGGCGTCGAGCTCGTCGTCGTCGGCCCCAACGCGCCCACCGAGCGCGGCGGGTTCGCGGCGGCGGCCAGGGTGCGCGACTCCGGCGTGACCGGCGTGCTGGCCTACAACGACCTGGTGGCGATCGGGCTGATCGAGGGCCTCGGGGACCTGGGGCTGAGCGTGCCGGCGGACATCAGCGTCGTGGGGATCGACGATATCGTTTCCGGACGGCTGAACCGCCCCAAGCTCACCACGGTCGCCATGCCCACCGCCGCCGCCGGGCGGCTGGCGGTCGATCTGCTCATCCAGGAGGTGATGGCCACCACCTCGTTGGAGACCCGGCTGGTGGTCAGGGACTCCACAGCTCCGCCACCGTAACCGCATCGCTGCAAACGGTTGTACTAAACAGAAGAAAAATTCGTCTGACTTATCGGGCGGTCACGCTTGCTACCTGGGGAAACGCGTCACCGATATATCGGTAACGGCTATGTAACGCCTGCAAAGGGTTGACGTAACTTTCCCGCCAGCTATAGGAAAGCGCTATCCATTCACATCTCGCCGGAAGGTCCGTGATGACGAATGAGTTCCGTCATGGCTGACTCGGTGGCGGTGAAGCCCCGAGGCGCGGTGACCGAACCCGCACACGGCGGCCACCGCTCCACCAAGCGTTCCCGCCGCGAGGCGCGGGCCGCCTATCTCTTTCTGGCGCCCTGGTTCGCGGGCCTGCTCGTCATCACGATCGGCCCGATCCTCGCCTCTCTGTACCTGTCGTTCACCGACTACAGCCTCCTGGAGGAGGCCAAGTGGGTCGGCTTCGACAACTACGTCAAGATGTTCACCGAGGACTCGCGGTTCATCAACTCGTTGAAGGTGACCACGATCTACGTGGTCGTCTCGGTCCCGCTGCAGCTGGCCTTCGCTCTCGGGCTGGCTCTGGTGCTCGACCGGGGGCTGCGCGGCCTGTCGTTCTACCGCTCGATCTTCTACCTGCCCTCGCTGCTCGGCGGCAGCGTCGCGATCGCGATCCTCTGGCGCAAGGTCTTCGGCGCCGAGGGCCTGGTCAACGCGATCCTGTCGGTCGTCGGCATCCAGGGGCCGGGCTGGGTGGGCGACCCGGACTACGCGCTGGGCACGCTGATCCTGCTGCACGTGTGGACGTTCGGCGCACCCATGATCATCTTCCTGGCCGGGCTCCGTCAGATCCCCAGCAGCTATTACGAGGCTGCCGCGGTGGACGGCGCCGGGGCGCTGCGCCAGTTCAAGTCGATCACGCTGCCGCTGCTGACGCCGATCATCTTCTTCAACCTGGTGCTGGAGATCATCAAGTCGTTCCAGTCGTTCACGCAGTCGTTCATCGTGAGCAGTGGCAGCGGCGGTCCCGCCGACTCCACTCTCTTCTACACGCTCTACCTCTACCTGAAGGGGTTCAAGAGCTACGACATGGGCTACGCGGCAGCGATGGCCTGGGTCCTGTTGCTGATCATCGCCGGGTTGACCGGGGTGAACTTCCTCGCTTCCAAGTATTGGGTCTTCTATGGCGACACGAAGTAGGCCGATCCCCGTCCTGTTCCGCCCCCTCAAGGGCGGGCCGGTGGTCAAGCATGTGCTGCTGATCGGCTTCGGCCTGGTCATGCTCTATCCGCTGCTCTGGATGATCTCCAGCTCGCTCAAGCCGGAGGAGCTCATCTTCCGGCAGTCCGGCCTGTGGCCGAGCGAGATCACGTTCGAGAACTACACCGACGGCTGGAACGCGCTGAAGCATCCCTTCGGCTACTACCTGTGGAACTCCGCGGTGGTCACCGGCCTGTCCGTGGTGGCGAACCTGGTGGCCTGCTCGCTGGCCGCCTACGCCTTCGCCCGGCTGAACTTCCCGCTGAAGAAGCTCTGGTTCGCGCTCATGCTGGGCACGATCATGCTGCCCCACCACGTGACGATCGTGCCGCAGTACATCATGTTCTCGAAGCTGGACCTGATCAACACGATCTGGCCGCTGGTGATGCCGAAGGTCCTGGCCACCGACGCGTTCTTCATCTTCCTCATGGTGCAGTTCATCCGCACGCTGCCGCGCGAGCTGGACGAGGCGGCCGAGATCGACGGCGCGGGTTACTGGCGCATCTTCATCAGGGTGGTCATGCCGCTCTGCCTGCCCGCGCTGGCGACGACGGCGATCTTCACGTTCATCTGGACCTGGAACGACTTCCTCAGCCAGCTCCTTTATCTCAACAACCCCGACAATTTCACCGTACCGGTAGCCTTGCGCACATTCTTGGACGCCAGCAGTGACTCGTCGTGGGGCCCGATGTTCGCGATGTCGATCATCGCGCTCGGTCCCATCTTCGGGTTCTTCCTGGCCGGCCAGAAATACCTGATCCGTGGTGTCGCCACCACGGGCTTGAAGTAGTTCCTCCACCCCCCAACAGAAGAACACCCCCTAGGAGGTAGAGCCGTGAGCTCTGGCAAGAAGATGTGGTCGGCGGCCTTGCTCGCCACCGCTGTGCTGGCGGTCACCGCGGCCTGCGGCAGCGGCAGCGGCGGAGAGAGCGCCGACGGCAAGGTCAAGCTGCGCTTCTCCTACTGGGGTAGCGACGCCCGGCAGAAGATGACCGAGGAGGTCATCAAGAAGTTCGAGGCGAAGAACCCGACCATCGACGTCGAGGGCGAGTTCTCCGACTTCGCCAGCTACTACGAGACGCTGTCCACGAAGGTGGCCGGCAGCGACGCCCCCGACGTCATCACCCTGGAGATCCGCGGCCTGCGCGAGTACGCCGACCGCGGCACGCTCGCCGACCTGGCCAGCAAGGTCAACACCGCCGACATCGACGGCAAGGTGCTGTCCACCGGCGCCATCGACGGCAAGCAGTTCGCCATCCCCACCGGCGTCAACGCCTTCTCCCTGGTCGTCAACCCGGCCCTGGTGGAGAGCAACGGGCAGAAGCTGCCCGACGACACCAAGTGGACCTGGGAGGAGTACGTCGACCTGGCCTCCAAGATCTCCGCCAAGAGCGGCGGCAAGGTCACCGGCACCCAGCTGAGCTGGAACCCGGCCTACCTCCAGATCTACGCCGCGCAGAAGGGCGAGCCCTTCTATCAGGGCAACAAGCTCGGCCTGACCCCCGCGACGATCAAGGAGTGGTGGGCGGTCATGCAGAACCTGGTCAAGACCAAGGGCTCGCCCGACGCCGCGAAGAGCTCCGAGATCGGCGCGTCCGCCATCGACCAGTCGCTGCTGGCCACCAACGCCGGCGCGATGGGCATGTGGTGGAGCAACCAGCTCGGCGCGGTCGTGAAGGCGTCGGGGCAGAACATGGACCTGCTGCGGATGCCGAAGACGGCGGGCGCGACCAGCGGCGGCATGTTCCTGCAGCCGGCCATGTTCTACACGGCCTCGTCGAAGTCGGAGCACGCGGCCGAGGCGGCCAAGTTCATCGACTACCTGATCAACGACCCCGAGGCGGGCGGGATCATCCTCAGCGACCGCGGCCTGCCGGCCAGCTCCAAGGTGCTGGCGGCGGTCAAGGACAAGCTGCCCGACGCGGACAAGAAGACGCTGGACTTCCTCGACGAGGTCAAGAGCGAGCTGTCCGACCCGCCGGCCGCTCCGCCGAAGGGCGCCAGCGCCATGGAGGACATCCTCAAGCGCTACACCGAGGAAGTGCTGTTCGCCCGGATGACCCCCGACGACGCGGCACAGAAGTTCATCACGGAGGCGAACGCCTCCATCGCAGGCTAGAGGAGAGACATGAAGTACGCGTTCGTCGGGCTCGGGCACCGCGCGCAGATGTACGTCGACGCGCTGCTCGGGGAGTGGCGCGACGCCGGCACCATCGTCGCCCTGTGCGACTCGAACCGGACCCGCATGGACTACTACGTCGAGCGGATCGGTCACGAGGTGCCGCGTTTCGCACCTGATGAGTTCGGCAAAGTGCTTGAGCTCGCCGACGCGGTCATCGTCACGACCGTCGACGCCACGCACGCGAAATACGTGTGCGCGGCGCTCGACGCCGGACTCGACGTCATCGTGGAGAAGCCGCTCACGGTAGACGCCGACGGCTGCGCGGCCATCGCCGCGGCGGCCGAGCGCAGCAGCGGCAAGCTGATCGTCACCTTCAACTACCGCTACTCGCCGCGCAACTCCGCCGTACGCCGCCTGCTGCAGGAGGGCGTCATCGGCGAGATCACCTCGGTGCACTTCGAGTGGACGCTGGACACGATCCACGGCGCCGACTACTTCCGCCGCTGGCACCGCGACCGGGCCAACTCCGGCGGCCTGCTCGTGCACAAGTCCACCCACCACTTCGACCTGGTCAACTGGTGGCTCGGCTCGGCTCCCGAGCTCGTCTTCGCCCAGACCGACCTGCGTTTCTACGGCGCCGAGAACGCCAGGAAGCGCGGCCTGGCGGACCGTCCCGAGCGCGCCCACGGCGCCCCGGGGCTGGGCACGGACCCGTTCCTGCTGGACATCGCCGCCGACGAGCGGCTCAAGCGGCTCTACCTGGACGCCGAGCACGAGGACGGCTACATCCGCGACCAGGACGTCTTCGCCGAGGGCGTCAACATCGACGACAACATGTCCGTCATGGTGCGCTACGCGAACCGGGCGGTTCTGACGTACTCGCTGCACGCCCACGCCCCGTGGGAGGGCTACCGGGTGGCCTTCAACGGCACGGCCGGGCGGCTGGAGCTGGACGTGGTCGAGCGCGAGTGGACGCCGCCGCACGCCGCCATCGACCCCAGCGCGGCCTCCAAGGAGCACGCGACCGGCTCCTGGGAGCGGCTGCTGGTGCGCCGCCACTGGAGCGAGCCGGAGGAGGTGCCGATCGAGTCGGGGGCCGGCGGGCACGGCGGCGGGGACCGCCTGCTGCTGAACGACGTCTTCCGCGGCCCGGACAACGACCCCCTGGCCCGGCAGGCCGGCTACCGCGACGGCATCCGCAGCGTGCTGACCGGCCACGCGGCCAACGTCTCGGCCGCGACGGGCGTTCCCGTGCACCTGGTGGACGACGGCACGCGTGTTCGCTGAGCTGGCCGCGGTCGCGGAGGCGCAGCTCAAGGCCGGGGCGGGGCCCCGGCTGCGGGTGGCGGCGCGCGAGGCCATGGGAGTGCTCGACCTGACCGCCGGCGACGTCCGCGTGGAGCGGACGTGGACCGACGGCGACCTCGCCGGCGAGGAGCTGTCCTGGTCGGTGGGGTTCGGGCCGCGCACCCGCGCCTTCCTGCTGCGGCCCAGGGACGCCGATGGGCCGCTGCCCGGGGTGGTGGCGCTGCACTGCCACGCCGGCATGAAGTGGGCCGGCAAGGAGAAGATCGCCGACGGCCCGGAAGGACCGTCGCCCGAGGTGCTGCGGCTGCGCGAGTCGATCTACGGCGGGCGGGCGTTCGCGAACGAGCTGGCCCGCCGTGGCTTCGCCGTGCTGGCGCACGACGTGTTCGTCTGGGGGAGCAGGCGCTTCCCGCTGGAGACCGCCGACGGGCCGCTCAGCGAGGCCGACCGCTACGACCTGGCGGCCAGGGAGCACGAGCACGTGGTGGCCAAGCACTGCGCGGCGCTCGGGACGTCGTTCGCGGGCGTGGTCGCGGGGGAGGACCTGGCGGCGGCGGCGTACCTGCGCTCGCGCCCGGACGTCGGCCCCGTCGGGTGCGCCGGGCTGTCCGGCGGCGGCCTGCGGGCCGGGCTGCTGGGCGCGTTCGACCCGGCCATGCGCGCGGTCGTGATCGCCGCGATGGTCTCCACCTACCGCGAGATGATCGGCACGCACGTCCCCCGGCACACCTGGATGCTCTACCCGCCCGGCCTGCCGCGCCTGGGCGACTGGCCCGACCTGGTGGCCGCCCGCGCCCCCGAGCCGCTCATGGTCCAGTACGCCCTGCGCGACGAGCTGTTCCCCGAGGCGGGCATGCGCCGGGCGCACGACCTGATCGGCGAGCACTACCGCGAGGCCCCCGAGGGCTACGAGGCGGTGTTCGCCGACGTGCCGCACAGCTTCGACGTGCCCATGCAGGAGCGGGCCTTCGACTGGCTGGCCCGGCACCTGTGAGACGACCGCCGCCCGGCCTGCCACGGGCGGCGGTCCCTCCTCAGTTGCCCTGCTTCCAGGTGGCGATCAGCTTGTCGTAGTCCAGCGTCTCCGGCTTGCCGCGCTCGTCGGCCAGCTTCGGCGCGGGCGCGCCCGGCTGGTCGAGCCAGTACTGGGCGGGGCGCTCCTGGTTCAGCTTGGGCGCGCAGTTGCCGCCGTAGCCGCGCCGCTCCAGCCTGGACAGGATGTCGTCCTGCTGCTTGGCCAGGTTGTCCATCGACTGCTGGGCCGTCGTCTCGCCGGTCACGGCGGTGGCCACGTTCTGCCACCAGAGCTGGGCGAGCTTCGGGTAGTCCGGCACGTTCGTCCCGGTCGGGGTCCACTGCTTGCGGGCGGGCGAGCCGTAGAACTCGATGAGGCCGCCGTACTTCTTGGCGTTCTGGGCGAAGTAGTCGCTCCTGATGTCGGAGTCGCGGATGAAGGTCAGGCCGGTGATCGACTTCTTCAGCGACACCGTCTTCGAGGTGACGAACTGCGCGTACAGCCAGGCCGCCGCCCTGCGGTCCTGCGGCGTGTTCTTCAGCAGCGTCCACGAGCCGGCGTCCTGGTAGCCGAGCTTGTTGCCGGTCTTCCAGTACGAGCCGTGCGGGCTCGGCGCGATGCGCCACTTGGGCGTGCCGTCGGCGTTGACGACCGGCAGCCCCGCCTTGGTCATGTCGGCCGTGAACGTGGTGTACCAGAAGATCTGCTGGGCGATGTTGCCCTGCGCGGGGACCGGGCCCGCCTCGCTGAAGTTCATGCCCGCCGCCTCCTTGGGGGCGTACTTCTTCAGCCAGTCCACGTACTTGGTGAGCGCGTAGACCGAGGCGGGGCCGTTGGTGTCGCCGCCGCGGGTGACGGACGAGCCGACCGGGCGGCAGTTCTCGACCCTGATGCCCCACTCGTCCACCGGCAGGCCGTTGGGGATGCCGGGGTCGCCGTTGCCCGCCATGGACAGCCACGCGTCGGTGAAGCGCCAGCCCAGCGACGGGTCCTTCCTGCCGTAGTCCATGTGGCCGTAGACCTTCTTGCCGTCCACGGTCCCGTTGCCGTTGACCTTGTTGGTGAAGAAGTCGGCGATGTCCTCGTAGGCCGCCCAGTTGACCGGGACGCCGAGGTCGTAGCCGTAGGCGTCCTTGAACTGCTTCTTGATCGCCGGGTCGGTGAACCAGTCGTAGCGGAACCAGTAGAGGTTGGCGAACTGCTGGTCGGGCAGCTGGTAGATCTTCTTGTCCGGGCCGGTGGTGAAGCTGATGCCGATGAAGTCGTTCAGGTCGAGCGTGGGCGAGGTGACGGACTTGCCCTCGCCCGCCATGTAGTCCGACAGCGGGACCACGTAGTCGCCGCGCGAGTGCGTGCCGATGAGGTCGGAGTCGTTGACGTACGCGTCGTAGATGTTCTGGTTGCCCTGGATCTGGGTCTGGAGCTTCTCGATGACGTCACCTTCCTGGATCAGGTCATGCTTGATCTTGATCCCGGTGATCTCGGTGAACGCCTTGGCCAGCTGCTGCGACTCGTACTCGTGCGTGGTGATCGTCTCGGAGACCACGTTGATCTGCATCCCCCGGTAGGGGGCCGCGGCCTTGGTGAACCAGTCCATCTCCGCGAGCTGCTGATCCTTGGACAGGGTGCTCGGCGTGAACTCCTCCGAGACCCATCGCTGTGCCGCGGCCTTGCCGTCGGACTCCTTGAAATCGCTCGTGGGCTTCTCCGCACTCTGCGTGCAACCGGCCACTGTCAGGACGAGCACGGTCAGACCTACGGCCGCGGACCTGCCTGCGCGATGCCTCATCGACTTGGCTCCTCTTCTGTTAGCCCCATATCCCGATCACGACCGCCACCAGCAGCGCGCAGCCGAGCGCGAGCCACATGGACAGGTCGGTGACTGCGATCCAGCCGGCCAGTACGACGGCGGCGCTGATCAGGCCGATGTACAGCCGATCCCCTCGATCGGTCTCGATGCGCAGGAAGCCGCGCCTGGCCACGGGAGGGGAGACCCGGGCCCAGACCGCCATGACGACCAGCAGCAGGGCGAGCCCGGCGAACACCAGGGCCGTGGGGGCGGTCCACACCATCCACTCGAGCATGGTCAGACCCTTCCCAGGGCGAAGCCCTTGGCGATGTAATTCCGGACGAACCAAATGACGATCGCGCCCGGAACGATGGTCAGAACTCCGGCCGCCGCCAGCAGGCCCCAGTCCACGCCGGCCGCGCTGACCGTTCTGGTCATGGTCGCGGCTATCGGCTTGGCGTTGACCGAGGTGATCGTCCTGGCGATCAGCAGCTCGACCCAGCTGAACATGAAGCAGAAGAACGCGGTCACGCCGAGCGCGGAGCGGATCATCGGCAGGAAGATGCGGATGAAGAACCGGGGCAGCGAATATCCGTCGATCGCCGCGGTCTCGTCAATTTCCCGGGGAATTCCCGACATGAATCCTTCGAGTATCCACACGGCCAGCGGGACGTTGAAGAGCATGTGCGCGATGGCCACGCCGAGATGCGTGTCGAAGAGCCCCACGCTCTGATAAATCTGGAAGAACGGCAGCAGGAAAACCGCCGGCGGCGCCATGCGATTGGTCAGCAACCAGAAGAACAGATGTTTGTCCCCGGCGAATCTGAAACGCGAGAACGCGTATGCGGCGGGGAGTGCCACGATGAGCGACATGACGGCGTTCATCGACGTGTAGATGATGCTGTTCAGATAGCTCGAATACCAGGCGGAGTCCGTGAAGAAGGTGACGTAGTTGTCGAATGTGACGCGCTGCGGCACGAGCGCGAAACTGCCGAGGATGTCCTCGTTGGGGCGGATCGACATGCCGAACATCCACAGCAGCGGCAGCATGAGCGTGACCACGTAGAGCCAGAAGACCGTGCGGGCCCAGGGGAGCCGCCGGCCGGTGTGCCTGGCCATCACCTCACCTCCCCGACCTGGTCAGCACGGTGAAGAAGACGTAACAGAGGATCTGCACGAACAGGAAGTAGAGCAACGAGAACGCCCCCGCGGGCCCGAGGTCGAACTGGCCGACCGCGATCTTCGACAGCAGGATGCTCAGGAACGAGGTCGCGTTGCCCGGCCCGCCGCCGGTCACCACGAACGGCTCGGTGTAGATCATGAAGCTGTCCATGAACCTGAGCAGGATCGCGATCGTCAGCACACCGCGCAGCCTGGGGAGCTGGATGTGCCGGAACGTGGCCCACGCCGAAGCGCCGTCGATCTGCGCGGCCTGGAAGTACGGCTCCGGGATCGAGCGCAGCCCCGCGTACGCCAGCAGCGCCACCAGCGGCGTCCAGTGCCACACGTCCATGACCAGGACCGTGATCCAGGCGTCCGTGGAGTCCAGCGTGTAGTTGAAGTTGATCCCGAGGACGTTGTTGATCGTCCAGCCGCCGAGGCCGATGTCGCCGCGGGCGAAGATCTGCCAGATCGTGCCCACCACGTTCCAGGGGATGAGCAGCGGCAGAGCGACCAGCACCAGCGCCACCGACACCCAGAAGCCGCGGCGCGGCATCGAGACCGCGAGCGCCACCCCGAGCGGGATCTCCAGCAGCAGCACCTGGGCCGAGAACAGCAGCGTGCGCACGAACGCCGCCCTGACCTCGGGATCGCGGGCGATCGAGCGGAACCACTCCAGCCCGACGAAGATCCGGTCGCTGGGGCTGAAGACGTCCTGCACGGAGAAGTTCACGACGGTCATCAGCGGGATCACCGCGGTGAACGCCACCGACACGACCACCGGCAGGACCAGCCACCAGGCCCGGTTGTTCTTGCGCTTCGGCTCTGGGCGCGGCTCCGTGGCGGCCTCGCCCGGGGCGGCCGTGACGACCTCGCCGCCCACCTGGCTGCCCGCGACGGTCGTCTGCTCGCTCACTCCTGGCCCCTTCCGTTCAGGGGTGCGAGCGAGCCGCACCGGACCTCGTCACGGAACAGGAACGTCCGATCCGCGGGGAAGTGCAGGAACTCGACGGTGTCCGGCGCGTAGGCGGAGCCCGCCTCCGCCTTGGCGATCAGCGGGTGCCCGCTGACCTGCGCGTGCACGAGGTCGTACGCGCCCATCCGGTCGATCCCGGTCACCCGGGCGGCCACGCCGGGGCTGGTGCGCGCGCCGCTGATCCGGACGAACTCCGGGCGCACCCCGATCCGGACGGGACCCGGCGGCAGCTCGCCCGCGACGCTGCCCACGTCCGCCTGCCCGACCCGGACGACGTCGCCGACGATCTCGGCGGGCAGCATGTTCATGCCCGGCGAGCCGATGAAGTGCCCGACGAACTCGTGCGCGGGCGACAGGAACAGCTCGGCCGGCTCGCCCGCCTGCACGATCGCCCCGTCGTTGAGTACCACGACCTCGTCGGCGAACGTCAGCGCCTCGGTCTGGTCGTGGGTGACGTAGATGAGCGTGTGGCCGGTGTCGCGGTGGATCTCCTTGAGCTTGCTGCGCAGCGTCCACTTCAGCGCCGGGTCCACCACCGTGAGCGGCTCGTCCAGCAGGACCGCCGCGACCTGGGAGCGGACGAGGCCGCGGCCCAGGCTGACGATCTGCTGCCGGCCCGGGTCGAGGCGGCGTGACCTGCGGCGGAGCACCTGGTCGAGGCCCAGGAGCTCCGAGACCTGGCGGACGCGGCGGTCGATCTCCTCTTTCGGATATCTCCGGTTGCGGAGGGGGAAGGCGAGGTTGTCGTAGACCGACATCTCCTCGTACAGGACCGGGAACTGGAAGACCTGCGCGATGTTGCGGCCCGCGGTGGGCACGTCGGTGACCTCGCGGTCGTCGAACCAGATCCGGCCGACCGTGGGGGTCAGGAGGCCCGAGATGATGTTCAGCAGCGTGGTCTTGCCGCAGCCGCTGGGGCCGAGCAGCGCGTACGCCCTGGCGCTGCGCCAGGTCCACGTCATCGGCTTGAGCGCCCAGGTCGCGCCCCCGTCGTAGCTGTGGCCCACGCCTTCCAGCCGGATGTCAGCCATGCAGGTCGACCTCCGCCGCGCTGGTGGCCAGCAGCCGTCCGCCGGCCTCGTCGAAGACGAAGATGTGGGCGGGGTCCACGTACGCGACCGTGGACTCGCCGGGGGTGAAGAGCTGGGTCCCCGGCAGGTGGGCGACCAGGTGGCGGCTGCCCTCCAGCAGCAGGTGCAGGAAGGTCGCGCTGCCGGTGACCTCCGCCAGCCGGATCTCGGCGGGCAGCTCCAGCGCGCCCGGGGTGTCGCGGGCGATCGTCACCTGGTGCGGGCGCACGGCGAGCATGACGTTGTGTCCCGACGCGTGCGCGCGCGGGGCGGGGAACGAGGTGCCGAGGCACTCGATGCGGCCGTCGCGCACGACGCCGGGCAGCAGGTTGAGCGGCGGGTCGCTGAGCGTGGCGGCCACGGCCAGCGAAGGAGGGCGGGCGTACATGTCCGCGGCGTCGCCGACGCTCTGGATCCGGCCCTCGCCGAGGACCACGGTGGGCGCGGCGAAGGTCAGGGCCTCGTTCGGATCGGCGGTGGAGTAGAGGACCACGCCGCGCGAGCCGGCGAACATGGTCTTGAGGTCGGCCCTGAGCTGCTCGCGGAGCTTGAAGTCCAGGTTGGCCAGCGGCTCGTCGAGCAGCAGCACGTCCACGGGCCTGGCCAGGGCGCGGGCGATGGCGGTGCGCTGCTGCTGGCCGCCCGACAGCTCGGCGGGCCGTCGGTCGAGCAGGCCGGAGATCCCCATGAGCTCGGCCACCTCGCGGACCCGCCGGTCGATGCCCTCGCGGTGGAAGGCCGGATCGAGGCGGAGCGGGGAGGCGATGTTCTCATAGACGCTCAGCGACGGATAATTAATGAATTGCTGATAGACGAATGCGACCGAGCGCTTTCGCACGGGAATCGCGGTGACATCTTTTCCGTCGACCACCACGCGGCCCGAATCCGGCGGCAGCAATCCGGCGGCGACGCGCATCAACGTCGTCTTTCCCGCGGTCATGGGGCCGACGAGGGTGGTCATTCCATTCGATAATTCGAGGCGAATGTCGTCGAGCCAGGTCTCCCCGCGCTGCCGTACGGAGACGCCATCGAGAATCAGCGTCACTGTGGCCGGTCCTTTCTTGTCCCCTCCATCTAACATGATCTGAATGTGTGTGCAAAGAGGGCATGTGGTGCGCCAGTGAATGGTGGGACCGGTGTTTCATCACAATTCGAGATCGAGATGACGGTGAATGGCCGGGGCTATCGCCTCGACGGCTTCTTCCCTGTTCATGGCGGTCCAGGGCGGCAATCTCACGACATATAGGTATAGGGCGGTTCCGAGTATTTGCGTGGACACCAGCCCGGCCCGCGTCGGCGCCCGCGCCCGATCCTGTGACGGCGCGGTCACGACGGACAGGAGTTGCGGTCGTGACCCCCTCGTGCGGCGAACCGCGCGCGGGCCGTGACCTGGCCGCCCGCGTCCCCGATGCTCGTGTCAACGGCTGTAGGCCAACGCATGTTGACATTTAGAGGAGGCCTGTTTAGTGTCAACAGGTGTTGGCCTACGGACGTTGGCCTGAATCGAGGAGGAGACATGATCCACACCGGGGTGCTCATCGTCGGCGCCGGCCCCGTGGGGCTCACGACCGCCGTCGTCCTGACCCGGCTCGGCCACGAGGTCGTCGTCGTGGACGGTCAGGCCGAGGGGACGAACACCTCCAGGGCCGCCGTCGTCCACTCCAGGACGCTGGAGCTGCTGGAGCCGTACGGGGTCTCGGCCGCGCTGGCCGCCCGCGGGGTGCACACGCCGCGCTTCACGATCCGCGACCGCGACCGGCTGCTGGTGCCCGTGCCCTTCGACGGGCTGCCGACGCGGTACCCGTACACGCTGATGATCTCCCAGGCGGACACGGAGGCGTACCTGCTGGCCCGGCTGGAGGAGCTGGGCGGCAAGGTGGTGCGGCCCGCGCGGGTGACCGCGATCGCGCAGGACGGTTCGGGCGTCACGGCCACTCTCGACGACGGGCGCGAGCTGCGGGCGTCCTACCTGGTGGGCGCCGACGGCATGCACAGCCTCGTACGCGAGCAGTCCGGGATCCCCTTCGGCGGCGGCACGTACGCCGAGTCGTTCGCCCTGGCCGACGTCCGGCTCAGCGGCGGGGTGCCGGACGACGAGGTCATCCTGTACTTCTCGCCCGACGGCCTGGTGGTCATGGCGCCCCTGCCCGGAGGGCTCTACCGGATCGTGGCCACCGCGGACGACGCGCCCAAGGAGCCGGACGCGGCGTTCGTGCAGCGGCTGCTCGACACCCGCGGTCCCAAGGCCGTGCCCGCCGTGGTCGAGGACGTGGTCTGGGGGTCGAGGTTCCGCGTGCACCACCGCATCGCCGGCACCTACCGGGACCGGCGCGTCCTGCTCGCCGGCGACGCGGCCCACGTGCACTCGCCCGCCGGCGGCCAGGGCATGAACCTCGGCATCGAGGACGCCGTCACCCTCGGCGAGACGCTGGCGAAGGTGCTCGGCGGCGGGTCGCAGGACCTGCTGGACGCCTACGCCGCCGCCCGCCGCCCGGTGGCCGAGAAGGTCGTCGGGCTGGCGAGCAGGCTCACGGCCCTGGCCACCGCGAGCGCGGCCCGCCGCCCGCTGCGCAACCTGGTGCTCGGGCTGGCGGGCCGGATCCCGGCCGTACGCCGCCGGCTGGCCTGGCAGCTGTCCGGCCTGGACCGTCGCTGAACCGGCGGCTCAGCCGGGGAGCCCGGCCACAGTGGGGAACGCGGTCCCAGCGGAGAGCCCGGCCACAGTGGGGAACGCGGCCCCAGCGGGGAGCCCGGCCACAGTGGGGAACGCGGTCGCAGCCGGGAGCGTGGCCTCAGCCGGGGAGCCCGGCGACGGCTGGAGCTCGGTGGAGTCCGGCACCGGCACCCCCGGGCACGTGCTGGTCCGCCGCCCCTTCTCGAAGTAGTCGATCATCTTGGTCACGCAGCCGGGCACCCGGAGCGCCGAGGCGTGCATGTCGTCGTCCACGGTCACCACGCTCCCGCCGATGGCCGCCCGCGTCTGGAGCGTCCACTCGTACGGCGACGGGCTCTCGTGCAGGTGGCCGGAGAGCATGAGCGAGCCGCCCGAGTGCCGCAGGCGCGTGGTCTGCACCGGCAGCGGCCACCCGGCGCACCGGGGGAAGAACATGCCGGCCTCGCCGGTCACCGGGAAGCGCACCAGCCGCCGCTGATATGCGTTCCAGGCCGACTCGAACGTACGCGGCCCCGAGTCCTCGTTGCAGAAGAACGCGAGGTTCGCCGCCGGGTTGTTCCGCTCAGGCGCGTCGGCGGGCGGGGGCGGCGGCTGCTCGCCGAAGATCCGCTTGATCGTCGGCGGCGCCTCCGGTCCGGTGGCGTCCTTCAGCTCCTTCAGCACCGGGCCCAGCTCCGGCCAGGCCACGCTGGGCTGGCTCCCTATGTCGGCGATCAGCCGCCCATCCACGGTGAGGTCCACGTCGGTGAAGGTGAGAGGCTCGGCGTCGTACGACGTCCGCATCTCGGTGAGCGTGGCGACCACCTCGTCCTTGGACGAGCCGAGCCCGTAGGCGGCGTCCCGCTCGGCGAGCCACGCCGCCATCCGCTGGAAGTCGCGGTCGGCGGCCTCCGCGCGTCCCTGCGTGAAGACGTCGAGCCTGGGCACGGGCAGCGCCACGCTGTCCAGCCACATGCGGTGGACCCGGTCGGGGAAGAGGCTGCGGTAGACCGTCCCCAGCCAGGTGCCCCAGGACACGCCGACGTAGCTCAGCCGGCTTTCGCCCAGCGCGGCGCGGATCCGGTCGAGGTCGCGGGCCACGTTCGCGGTCGTGAGCGCGCCGAAGAAGCCGGGGTTCGAGCTCGCGCACGCCTGGTTGTCCTTGATCACGTTGCTGTAGACGGCTCTGGCCAGCTCCTCCGTGACCGGCCCCGGTGGCGGTCGCTCCACAGTGCCGGCCGGGCACTTCGCCTTCGTGCTGTAGCCGACGCCGCGCGGGTCGAAACCGATCAGGTCGTAGCGGCCGTTCAGCCCGACACCGGTCATGACCAGGTCGATCGGCATCAGGTAGCCGCTGCTGCCCGGACCGCCGGGATTGATCGCCAGGCTGCCCAGCCTGCCCTCGGGGCCGGTGGCCTTGAGCCTGGTCAGCGCGATGGTGAGCTGCTTGCCCGCCGGATCGCCGTAGCTCTGGGGCACGCTGAGCGTCCCGCACTCCGTACGCCCGAGCAGGCGTCTGAACTCGGCGAAGTCCGCGTCTCTGAGCCCACGCGCGCGCAGCACGTCGTCGGAGTAGCCGGGGCACTTCTGCCAGGTGATGGCCGGCCGCGCGGTCTCCGCGTGCGCGGTGGCGGCCGGTGCGCCGAGCGCCAGCGCGCTCATCAGGAGCGTTCGTAAGATCATGCACCCAAGGCTCGCCGCGGGCGGGCCCGTCCACATCCCCCGGGAGTGGGGGGCGGCGGCGCGCGTTCAGGGGAGGATCGAGTCCACGTACCCGCCGTCCACCCGCAATGCCCCACCGGTCGTCGCGGAGGCGAGGGGCGAGCTGAGGTAGACGACCATGTTCGCGATCTCCTCGGGCTCGATCAGCCGCTGGAGCAGGGACTGCGGACGGTGCTCGCGCATGAACGCCCGCTGCGCCTCCTCCCACGGCAGCTCCTTGTCCACGAGCTGGTAGACGAACTCCTCGACGCCCCCGGTGTGCGTCGGCCCCGCGATCACCGAGTTGACCGTGACCCCGGTCCCCGCGGCCTCCTTCGCGAACCCCCTGGAGACGGCCAGCAGCGCGGTCTTCGTCATGCCGTAGTGGATCATCTCGGCGGGGATGACGACGGCGGAGTCGCTGGCGATGTACTGCACGCGTCCCCAGCCGCGCTCGATCATGCCGGGCAGGCAGGCGCGGGTCAGGCGGACCGCCGCCAGCACGTTGACCTCGAAGTAGCGCCGCCACTCGTCGTCGTCGATCTCCAGCGCCGGCCTGGCGCCGAAGATGCCGAGGTTGTTGACCAGGATGTCCACCTGCGGGAGGCGGCCCAGCACCTCCTCGCACCCCTCGGCCGTGGCCAGGTCGCCGGGGGCCGCGACCAGCTCGCCGGCGGACGCGGCCAGGTCGCCGCCGATGGTCTCCACGGCCGCGGCCACCGAGCCCGCGCTGCGGCCGTTGATCGCGACCCGGGCCCCGGCCCGCGCCAGCCCGGTGGCGATGGCCGCCCCGATTCCCTGGGTCGAGCCGGTGACCAGCGCGGTCTTGCCGCTGAGATCGATGCGCACGATGTATCCCCCCTGTAGGCCATTGTCGGTGACCGGCGCGCGGCCGGTCACGGCGGGGTCTCGAGAGCGCCGCCACGCCCCCGGACGCGATCGGGTGCGTAGGCTGGAGGCCGGCGTGGAAGGGGCGTGGGTGCACCGGATCCTGTGGCTGGTCGTGGCGGTGGCCCTCGTGGTGGGTGCGGTCGTGCCGGATGGTCCCGAGGTCATGGAGGAGTGCCCGGCCAGGGACCCGCGGGTGGTGGCCCCCTACGCGGTGACCGGCTACTGGGTGATCCCGCGAGCCGACTCGTGCGTGACGCGGCGCATGGTCGAGGCGGTCCACGCGATCGGGGGCGACACGCTCATCACGTTCGGGCCGCGCTTCGACGTGGGCGAGGAGCCCGGCTTCGAGGGCTGCCGCGTGGACGGGCACCCGTGCGCGCGCGTGCCGGGGAAGCAGATCAGGCAGGTCTACTCGTACGTGACCAGCGAGGAGTTCGGGCCCGGGCTGCTGCGCTGCCAGGGGATCGACCGGCGAATCGAGAGCGAGGGCCGGGTCTTCTACCGGGTGTCGCTGGCCGACTCCTGCGACGACAGAGTGCACGACCTGGTCCTCGTCTCGACGGACGGCGACGGGCTGGGCAACCTGATGACGGAGGCGGCGGCGTACGGGATGGCGGTCTATCCCGGGCTGCCCGCGGCGGCGCAGCAGGAGGGCAAGCCGTGGGAGCCCGACCACGCGCACACCGCCGCACTCAACGCCTTCACGGCGCGGGTGCTGGCCGACTACCGGGCGCGGTTCGGGGCGTCGAAGGCGTTCGGCGGGGTGTACCAGTCGTTCGAGCTGGCCCTGCGGGACCGCTCGGACCAGGACCCGATCATCGAGCTGTACGCCGCCCAGCACGCCGTCGTCGCCGCCGCGCTGCCCGGCAAGAAGATCGTGGTCAGCCCCTACATCGACGCGCGCAGGGGACGCGGGTTCCCGCCCGGCCAGGTGGCCGACGGGCTCGCGGACATCGCGGCCACGCGGGCCGGCCTGCCCATGGCCGTCGCCGTCCAGGACGGGCGGGGGACGGGGAAGGTGCCGGTGTACGGGGTGCACGAGGCCGAGTCGAGGGTCGCGCCGCGCCTGACGCCCGTCGTGGGCGACGTGACCAACGCGCAGGCGTACTACGGGGCCACGCGCGACTACGTGGAGGCGGCGGCCCGGCGGGTGCCCGGCGGGGTCGAGCTGTGGGTGAACGTGGAGGGCTTCGAGCCCACGCCGGTCGCCGGGGAGTGCGGGCGGGTGGAGCCGGGGCCGTTGCGCGGCCGCACCTCGAAGAGCCGCCTGGACCAGCAGGTCATGGCGGCGGGCACCGCCCCCGTGAAGATCATCTCGTACGGGTGGGAGCCGTTCTTCACCTGCCAGGCCCGCTACGACACGCCGTCGCTGGCCGACGACATCGCCGGCGGGTGGCGGCAGCCGATCATCGTCGGGGCGTCGCGCAAGGAGCTCAACGGGCGGGCGGGGATCATGGTGCAGGGCTACAACCTGCACGGCGGCACCCTGCGCTTCGCGCCGCAGGGCGTGGGGGAGGTGTCCGTGGCCGTGGAGTGGAACGGGCGCGATCGTCTGGAGTCCGCCTGGGCCCCCTACGTCCCCTCGGGTCCCTGGACCGCCGTCACCGCCACGAACGAGGCCGGCCACTCCAGCACGAGCGCCTACGTGCTGCGCTAGAGGTCAGGCCCGCCACGGCCGGGTCAGGTCGGACAGGGCCGCGTACCGCCCGCCGGACCGCATCAGCTCGTCGTGCGTCCCGCGCTCGGCCACCCGGCCCGCCTCGATGACGAGGATCTGGTCGGCGTCGCGCACGGTGCTCAGCCGGTGCGCGATCACGACGCGGGTCAGCGGCAGGGCCGCGAGGTTGTGCTCGATGGCCGCCTCCGCCACGGTGTCGAGATGGCTGGTGGCCTCGTCGAGCAGCAGGATCCGGGGCTCGGGCAGCAGGGCCCGCGCGAGGGCGATCCGCTGCCGCTGGCCGCCGGACAGGCCGCCGCCCTCGGGGAGCATCGTCTCGTACCCCATGGGCATCGCCATGATGTCGTCGTGGACGTGCGCCAGCCTGGCGGCCGCCACGATCCGCTCCAGCGCCGCGCCGGGGACGGCCAGGCCGATGTTCTCCCTGACGGTCCCGGTGAACAGGTGCGGGTCCTGGGTGACCACGCCGAACCGGCCGCGCAGCCAGCCCGGGTCGAGGTCGCGCGCGGGCGTCCCGTCGTAGCGCAGCTCGCCCTCGACCGGCTCGTACAGGCCGAGCAGCACCCTGCCCAGCGTGCTCTTGCCCGAGCCCGAGCTGCCCACCAGCGCGACCTTCTGGCCCGGCTCGATCCTGAGCGTGACGTCCCTGAGCGTCCAGGGGGAGCGCGGGTCGAAGCGGAACCCGACGCCGCTCAGCGCCACCTCCCCGCGCAGCCGGGGCCGGGCCCCGCCCGTGCGCTCGGGCTCGGCCTCGACGATGTCGGCGAGCCGCTCGAAGTGCGCGCCGGCCTCCTGGAGCTCCTGGAGGCTGGTCAGCAGCGAGGTCAGCGGGGTGAGCGCGGAGACGGCGAGCGCGTTGAGCGCGAGCATCGTCCCCAGGCTCGGCCCGCCGTCGAGCACCCGGACCGCGCCCACGAGCAGCAGCAGCGCGGGAGCGAGGAGCCTGATGCCGGAAAGGGCCGAGTCCAGGAACCCCCGGGCCAGGCCGAGTCGCAGGTCGGCGTTCATCTGGGCGGTGAACATCGCCGACCACCGCTCGACCGCACGCCGTTCGGAGCTGGACGCCTTGATCGACTCGATGCCCCTGATGGACTCGATGAGCCGGCCCTGGGTCGTGGCGGCGGCCGTGAGCCCGCGCCCGGTGAGGTCGGCGATCCGCCGCCGGGTGAGGAGCAGCAGGACGACCTGTACGGCCGCCAGCACGGCCAGGCACCCGCCGAGCACGGGATCGCCCGCCAGCACGAGGACCATGAGCACCACGGTCAGCGGGCCGTCGAGGAGCGCGGACAGCACCTGGCCGGACAGCATGGCCCGCAGGCTGGCCGCGCTCTGCGTGCTCATGACCAGGTCGCTCGTCCCGCGCAGGGTGAAATACCGGTAGGGCAGCGCGAACAGCCGGCCGACCACCCCGCCCGTGAACTCCGTGTCGGCCCGCGCCCGCAGCATGAGCAGCACGGCCGTGCGCAGGTAGCTGAGGATCCCCTGGATCAGCACCACGAACGGCAGGCCGACGACGAGGACGCGCAGCAGGTACCGGTCGCCGCCGGGCAGCACCTCGTCGACGACGAGCCCGGAGAGCAGCGGCAGCACGAGCGCGGCCACCTGGAGGAGGAGGGACGCGATCAGCGCCTGGACCAGCAGGCCGCGGTGGCGGATGAGCAGGGCGCGCAGCAGGTTCGCCCGCCACGGGCGCCGCTCGGGCCCCTGGACGCTGAAGTCCGGACCCGGCTCGAAGACCAGCACGACCCCGGTGAACCCGAGGTCGAACTCCTCCGGCGTGAGCCGGCGCCGCCCGGAGGCCGGATCCACGACCTCGACGGCGTCCGGGTGCCAGCGCTCGACGACCAGGAAGTGGTTGAACTCCCAGTGCACGACGAACGGTCCCGGCACCGAGCCGAGCCGCTCGGGCGCGACCGAGAGCGCCTTGGCGCGCAGGCCGTACGACCTGGCGGCCTCGACGATCGCGTGGGCGGTCAGCCCGTCCCTGGACACCTGGACGTCCACGGCGACCTCGCGCACGCTCGCCCGGCGCCCGTGGTGCCCGAGCACCATCGCCAGGCACGCCGCGCCGCAGTCGGCCATCGTGTTCTGCCGCATCACGCGCACCCGGGCCCGCCTCAACGCGCATCCCCCAGCGCGGGCAGGACGCCGAGCAGCACCACGATCGCCAGCGACAGCGCCAGCAGGCCCACGTAGATCCACAGCCAGGCGACGAGCGTCCTGGAGACGCGGTAGGGGCGCTCGACGCGCCGCCGGACGCCCAGATGGTGGTGAACCACCTTCTCCCGGTACGGAAGCGGCTTCACCTGCCCCTGCCCGCCGTCCGCTCCGCGAGGCCCCAGAACCACTCGATCTTGGCCGTGCTCCTGCGCCGCTCGATCCAGTCGCGGAAGATCCGGCGTTCGACGAGGTCGCGTACGGTCTCGTCGAGCACGGCCGGCTCCACTGCCAGGACCTTGACCAGCAGGTGCCCGTGCTCCGACTTGAACGGCCCGGCCACCGTCCCCGGCGGGGCCGTGAAGATCCGCTCCGCCATCTCCTCGCCGAGGTCGCCCCGGCGGAGGGTGGCGAACACCTCGCCGGGACGGGCCGTGCCGTCGGCGAAGGCCCGCTCGACGGCGTCGAGGAACCCGGCCGGGTCGGGCACGACCGGCTCGGTGACGAACTCCGCCCGCGCGACGCGGGCGACGTCGAGCTGGCGGCCGTGTTCGGCGAACCAGCTCTCCACCCGTCCCGCGGCGACCCGCGAGCGGAGCGCGGCCACGGCGGCCTCAAGGGCGACCAGCTCCTCCAGCTCGTGGTGGGAGATGCGGTGCCGCTCCATCCAGGCCCGGGTCGCCGCTCCGGTCAGCAGGCCGCGGGCGCGGCGGAAGGCGTCCATCGCCTCCTGCAGCGCGGCGTCGCTCAGCGGTTCCCGCGCCTGCGCCAGCTCCTCGCGTACCAGGCTGTCGGAGACGAGCCGGTCGGCGAGCGCGGACTCGTCCCAGATGAAGTCCAGGCAGGCGATCGCCCTGGCCACCGGGGTGTCGATCCCGTTGACCCGGAGCAGCAGGTGCTCGCCCGCCCGGTGCACGCCGCGCAACGGCCAGGGCAGGGCCCGGTCGGGGCACCAGGACAGGGAGATCGCGGCGCCGGCGCCGTCCTTGATGAGCAGGGCGTGGTGCAGCGACCCGTCGAACTCCTCGCGCTGGGCGACCAGCCGCGTCCTGGCGTGCGGGTACGCCGCCCTGAACGCCTCCAGGCCGTGCGCGGGCGTGCCCGAGCTGAGCAGGCCGACCGCGTCGGCGAGCATCGGCCCGTCCGTCATCGCCGCACTCCGCTCTTGCGCGGTGCGCCGGTCTTGAGTGGATCGCCACTTTTGAGCAGTTCACCACTTTTGAGCAGTTCACCGCTCTTCAGCAGCTCGCCGCTCTTCAGCAGCTCGCCGATCGCGGCGCTGATCGGCAGCCCGGTCGCCTCTTCGATCCACCGGAACTGGCCGTTCGGATTGATCTCCAGGAAGACGTGGCGGCCGTCCGGCGTGTGGATCAGGTCGATCGCGCCGTAGCACAGCCCGAGCCGCTCGACGAGCTCCAGGCAGCGCCGGGAGACCTCGTCCGGCAGGTCGTGCGGCAGCACGGGGGTGGCGCCCGGGTCGTAGTGCCGCCAGTCGTATCGCGTGTGGTTGCTGACCTGCGAGTGGATCTCCGCCGCGAAGAGCTCGCCGCCCACCACCGTCACCCGCACCTCGACCCGCTTGGGGACGTAGGCCTGGACGATGACCGGGCACAGGCGCAGGGCGTCGGCATGGCCGAGGTCCGCCGGAGTCACGTGCGCCGCGAACCGCCCGAACCGCTCACCGCCCGCCTCCAGCTGGTTGCCGTGCACGGGCTTGGTGATCACCCGGCCCTCGTGCCGCCCGTAGAAGTCGAGAAAGCTCTCGGGATCGTTCGTGATCAGCGTCGCGGGCAGGTCGAAGCCCAGCCGCCTGGCCACTTCGAGCTGGTACGGCTTGCGCGCCGCGCGGTCGATGACCGGCCTGGAGGCGGGGACCTTGAGGCACCCCAGGGCGTCCCACA
The DNA here is from genome assembly GCF_005889725.1 of Nonomuraea zeae. Taxonomy (GTDB): domain Bacteria; phylum Actinomycetota; class Actinomycetes; order Streptosporangiales; family Streptosporangiaceae; genus Nonomuraea; species Nonomuraea zeae. The sequence goes on along the minus strand of NZ_VCKX01000067.1, from coordinate 8,356 downwards.
GGCTCTCGGCCAGGACGCGGCACTCCTCCTCGACGTGGTCGCGGGCGACGGTCCCGGGATGGGCCACCGGATTCCCCGGGCGGCGGTACCAGATCGCGGTCAGCTCGTCGAGGACGAGACGGCGTCCGTCACGGCCGAGCGTCCGGACGGTCGAGCCGTCTCCCGGATGGCCGATCTCCAGAGTGGCGGCGGCGGGGAAGTCCGCGGGATCGAAGACGGTGACGTCCGTCCCGGCGAGCGCCTCCACGACGCGTTCGGCGTGCTCGTCTCCGGCGGAGGTCAGTACGAGGATCATCAGCGTGGTCCCGGTCGGGGGCGCGACGTGGTCGCGCCCCCGCGGCTACTAGTTGCTGTCGCCGGAGGTGTGCGTGTGGTTGCCGTGGATCACGATCACCTGGCTCTTCGCGCCACCGCTCACCTGGAGCAGCTGGCCCTCGTCGAGCTCGGCGCCCAGGGCCGCGATGTCGTCGAGGCTGGTACGCGGCTTGCTCATGTTCATTCCCCGTCTTTTGTCCGCGCGGGGAGCCGGATGCGCCCCGTCGCGTCGAACACGCTAGAGAGGCGGAACCTGCGGGGGCGTCCGCCGCGTGGATGATCAGATGTCACCCTGGGGACGGAGGATCTTCCCCTGATCGGGCACCGGGCCGCCGGCCAGCGCCGACACGAGGATGTCCGCCAGCAGGGCGGCCTGGCTGCCGTCGGGGTCCAGGTCGGGGTCCAGGATCGTCACCTCCAGCCCGGCGGCTCCCGGCAGCGCGAGCAGCCCGCGCAGCAGCTCGGTGAGCTGGGCGGCGTCGAGCCCGCCGGGGGTGGGGGAGTCGACGGCGGACAGCACGGACGGGTCGAGCACGTCGGCGTCCACGTGGATCCAGAAGCCGTCGAGGTCGTCGCGTACGAGCACCTCCTCGGCCCGCTTCAGCGAGATGTCGTTCCCGGGCACGTAGGCCAGGCCGCTGTCCGCGATGTCGCGTAGATCCTCCTCATCGCGGACACCGAGCACGATCGCGTCCTCGTCCCTGACGTACGGGCGCAGGCCCCCGATGTCGGTCAGGTAGTCGTCACCGCGCCCGGTCACCAGCGCCAGGTCCTCACCGGCCGCCGACCCGACATGCGGGGAGTTGCCCAGGTGCCGGAAGTCGGCGTGCGCGTCCAGGTACGCCAGCCCGTACCGGCCGGCCTCGCGCAGGGCCAGCGCCGGGCCGAGCAGGATCGAGCAGTCACCGCCGAGCAGGACGGGGAACCCGCCCGACGCCCTGATCCCGGCCACGCGATCCGCCAGCGCGCGGGCGTAGGCGGCGATGGCCGGGCCGTTGCGCACGCCGTCGCCGGGCTCCCAGGTGGCCACGTAGCGGGGCGGCACGAGGACGCCCGCGTCGGCCGCGCCCAGGCGTTCGACCAGGCCGGCGTTGCGCAGCGCCCAGGGCGCCTTGTAGCAGCCGGGGGAGACGCCGGGCGCGGGCGGCCGCAGGCCGAGGTTCGAGGGGGCGTCCAGGATTGTCAGCTTTGCGTCAGTGGTTATTCTTGTCATACTCGTGACGCTAACAGGAGGAGAGCGAATGCGCCAGTTCGACGAGACGGGTCTGGTGGCGATCGATCTGGCCAACACGTGGGACGACTACCAGGACGACCCCGAGCGGTTGCCGGACGTGGGGGAGCTCGCCCGCTTCTGCCGCGAGTTGGGGGTGCGGGCGGAGGCCCTGGACGCTGTGGACCTTGACGCGGTGCGGGCGGTGCGGGCGCGGCTGCGGGCCGTGCTGATGTGCGAGCCCGCCGAGCGGACGCGGGCTCTGGCGCGGTGGGCGGACGAGCTGCCGGTGCAGGTGAGCGTGGAGGAGTCCGGCGGGGTGCCGCGCTCGCGGCTCGTCGCGCCGCCGGGCGCCGCCCTGCCGGTACGGCTGGCCGTGCGGGCGGTGGCCGAGCTGCTGGACATCGCCGCCGCGGACGACTGGGAACGGCTGCGCCTGTGCGCCGCGGGGCCTTGCCGGGACGCGTTCATCGACCGCAGCCGTCCGGGACGCCGCCAGTTCTGCTCGACCCGCTGCGCCAACCGCGCCCACGCCGCCGCCTCCCGCGCCCGCCACCGCTGAGTCACCGGGTGGCGGACTCGGGGAGGTCCCATCCATGGCGCGTTCGGGTCGCCGACAGGCGCGCGGCAGAAGGTCGGGCCGTCCGCTGACCTGCGGGCCGGGAATTGTCGGTCGGCGTCGGTAGCTTCCGATCATCCCCCCGATGATGGAGGTTGGTCGATGTACCGACAGGGCGACATCCTGATCATGCCCGTGCCGGAGGAGTCCGCGCCGCGCGTCCTGCGTCCCGAGCCGCGCGACGCTCGCGGGCGGCTGGTCCTGGCCTATGGCGAGGCCACCGGGCACTGCCACGCCATCCCCGGCCCCGGCACCCTTTCCGGCGGCTTCCTGCACCTGCCGGAAGGCGGGCGGCTCGTGCACGACGAGCACGACACGATCTTGCTGCCGAAGGGCTGGTATCGCGTGATCAGGCAGCGCGAATACGTGCCCGGCTCCTACCGGGTGGTGGCCGACTGATGGCGGTCCTGACGTGGGAGCGGGTCGCCGTGGCCACCGGCCGAGGCGAGGATCCCGAGCCGGCCGTGCGCCAGGCGTACGCGGAGGCGGGGCTGGCCGAGCCCGAGCGGGTCGTCGTGCTGGCCTCACCGGCCGCCGGAGCCGTCGCGGCGGCCTGGCTGACCGGCGGCGATGACGTGCGCCGGGTCCTGGAGGAGGCCGGCCTCGGGCTGACCTCGCGGCACGAGGGCGGGCTGGAGGTGCTGGGCCTGACGGATGAGGTGGCGTCAGGAGGACGGAGGACCGGCAATGAGCCGGTGGCGTCCGGGCTGGGGACCGGCAACGAACGGGGGCCGTCCGGGCTGGGGGCCGTGGGCGGTGGGCCCGGGTTGCGGGTGTTGGAGGCGTTCGGGGAGCCGGGGCGGTCGGTGCGGGAGGCGGTCCGTACGGCTCCGTGGGCGCGGGCCAGGGCTGCGGCTGAGGCGGAGCTCGGTCCCGAGGGCTGGCCGGCGTTGTGGGCGGCCACCGGTGAGCGGCTCTGGCCGCAGGTCGACCGGATCGTCGGCGACCTTCGCCGGGCCATCGGGGCCCTTGGCAGCGAACCTGGCACCGGTCTCGGCAGTGGCACCGGTCTCGGCAGCGGCCGTGATCTCGGTGGTGGCCGGGGTGGTGGCCGAAGTGGTGAGGTGTTGCGGCTGGCGACGCTTGATGCCGTGCTCGGCCAGCACGACGCCCCCTGGCTGTCGGCGTTCGACGGGATCGACGGGATCGGCGGGCTCGACGGGCTCAAGCGGGTGGCGGCGAGCGCCGGCTGGTGGTGGCCGTTCGAGCGGCTGGCGATCGTCACCGCGCGGCCCACCGAGCTGCACCTCGACGCGGAAGGGAGGTTGCATCGCGCGAAGGGGCCCGCGATGTCCTACTCCGATGGGTTCGCGCTGCACGCCTGGCATGGGATGCCCGTTCCGGCCGGGTTCGCGGCCTCGATGAGCACGATCACCCCTGAGCGCATCCGCGCCGAGGAGAACGCCGAGTTGCGCCGCGTCATGCTGGAGCACTTCGGGTTCGCCCGCTTCCTGGCCGAGGCGGGTGCGCGGCGCATGCAGTCCGACGCGGCCGGGATCCTGTGGCGGGTCGAGCTGCCCGATGACGAGCCGCTCACCATGGTGGAGGTGGTCAACTCCACGCCCGAGCCCGACGGCTCCCGCCGTACCTACTTCCTGCGGGTGCCGCCATGGGTGCAGCGGGCTCGGGAGGGGGTCGCGTGGACGTTCGGGGTCGAGGAGGAGGACTATCGGCCGCAGCGCGAGACCTGAGCAACATCGTCAACACGGCATCGTCTCAGCGAACGGGGTCCGGTTCGAGGGCGTGCCAGCTCAGGCGGTCGCGCCGCAGATGCAGCATGGCCAGCCAGCCGAGCGAGAACGGCAGGCCGCCCAGGGCGACGAGTCTCAAGGTGTCGAGGCCGGTCACCTCGAAGACGGCCCCCGTGCTGTCGAACAGCTGGGCGACGGTCTGGAAGGCGAGGTGGAAGCCGATCCCCGCCCAGATGTCGCCGGTGGCGACGCGGAAGCCGCCGAGCAGCAGGGCGAAGACGAAGAAGATGAGGATCCGGTCCAGGGAGACCGCGGCACCGACGAGAAACCCGAACAGGGTGAACAACCCGGCCTGCGCGATGACCGCCTGCCAGGCCGGCGACACGGTGGCGAGGTTGTGCTGCAGGTAACCCCGGAAGACCAGCTCTTCGGGCAGCGCCTCGTACAGCAGGACGAGCACGGTCAGGAGCGCGGCCCCGCGCACGACGTCGGCGGCCGATGTGCGCAGGCCGATCTCGACCCAGCCGAGGCCGAGGCAGAGCGCGAACCCGGCAGCGGCGGGGACGAGCCAGCAGGCCAGGCCGAGCAGCAGGCTCCGCAGGCCGGCCCGCAGCGAGGGCAGCCCGAGGCCGGTCCAGGGACGGCGGTCGAGGAGCCGGCGGGCGGCGATGACCATGGGGACGACGAGAACGGTCGTGAGGACCGCTCTGGCGGCATGGGTGAGACGGGTGTACTCGTAGCCCAGCGGGGTGCCGTGATAGACGAACAGCCAGAGCAGGACGGCGGCGGCGAACACGATGAGGGCTCGCCAGAGCACCGGAAGGCGGGAGCCGGGGGCAGCCTGGGGACCGGACACGTCAGGCTCGCTCTCGGTGGAAGGGCCTGGCTGTGGATCTCGACTCCACTCTAGGGCGGCGGGGCGCGCTGCGCGGGGGCCGGACGGCCCCCGCGAGTCCGCCTGGGTCAGCGCGGCCAGGCGGCGGGGATGCGCTCCAGGATGCCGCCGGCGAAGACGTCGTAGAGGCCGAGCGGTTCCAGGTGGACATATCCGATGTGGCAGTCGCAAGCCGTCGCGGGGCAGACCCGGGGCCGCAACGCCGCCCGGTACGAGCCGTCGTACAGGTTGCCCAGAGTCTCCGGGACGAAGTGGCAGCGGCGGACCGTGCCGTCACCGTTCACCGAGATGACGTCATCCCCGGTGCGGCACGGCAGCCCCGCGCTCGGGTGCGCGAGCCGGCTGTGGTGGAAGAGCGGGTCGATCCGCGACCATTCGGCGGCCTCCGCGTCGGTGTAGCGGCGGCCTTCCTCGGCGTTGACCCACAGGTACGTCTCAGCGGGCAGATCGGCCCGCAGCCGCCGCGCGTCCGCCAGGTGGGCCGGGTCGCCGACGATGCCGACGCTGTGCCGGACCGGGAGCGAGCGCAGCTTGCCGAGAAAGCGGTCGTAGGGGACCTGCGTCGGGTGGTAGGTGACCCACAGCGCGGCCCGGTCCGACGCCTCGGAGAGCCAGCCGGTACGGCAGCTCAGGTTCGTCTGGATGGCGACCCTGGCGACGTTCGGCAGCCATGACAGCTCCACCAGCGCCCGCCGGTACCAGGACCTGACCAGGCCCTCGCCCCACGGCGTGAACAGCACCGACACCTCGCCCTCGTAGGCTCCCACCCACCCGGCGAACCGCTCCAGCGCCGCCCGGTCGGCCCGCAACTGCTCGGGCGTGTCGCGCCGCTTGGCGAACGGGCAGTAGGAACAGTCGTAGTCGCAGCTCGCCAGCGGGCCGCGGTAGAGGATGGTCAGCATGCCGCGTACGCGTCCATGAGCCGCCCGACCTCGGGCGAGAACAGGGCGGGGCCGATCGCGTCCGAGTACGCCAGCCCTTCGGGCGTCAGCCCGACCGTCGAGGGCGAGACGGACAGCCATTCGCCGAACCGGTCGAGGAGGACGGGGAAGTCCGCCAGCACGTCGGTCCCGAACCGCTGGGCGTAGTGCTCGCGCGCCAGCCCTCCGGCCTGGAGCAGCGACTGGATGAGGTGCCGCCGCCTGCGCTCGCCGGGCGAGAGCGCGAAGCCCACGTTGGCCGTGCCGAAGTCGGTCCTGCCCACGTAGTCGTCGATGATCGACCGCACGTGCCTGGCCTCCACGGCGTACTCGAAGGAGTAGTGCAGCCGGCTCGTGTACGACCGCGCGCCGCACCCGAGCCCCACCATGCCGTCGGTCTGGCAGCAGTACTCGGTGGCCGTCCCCGAGCCGGGCAGGCGGAACATCCGCATCGACACCTGCTCGTAGCCCGCCGCCAGCAGGTGGTCGCGGCCCGCCCGGTAGAGCTCCAGCCGCTGGTCGTCCCAGGCCCGCCCCTGCCGGCCGAGCCCGGTCAGCGGCCGGACGTAGAGCGGGTAGAGATAGAGCTCCTCGGGCCGCCAGCCGAGCGCGGTGTCCAGCGAGTACAGCCACGACCGCGGCGTCTGGCCGTCGATGCCGTAGATGAGGTCGATGTTCAGCACGGGCACGCCGGCGGCGCGGATCGCGTCGAGCGCGGCGTCCACCTCGGCCCGCTTCTGGGGGCGTACGGCGGAGCGGGCCTCGGCGTCGACGAAGCTCTGCACGCCGATCGAGATCCGCGCGGTCCCGCGCTCGGCCAGGACGGACAGGCGGTCGGGGGTGGCGGTGGCGGGCGAGGTCTCCACCGACAGCGGGATCCGCGCGAGGTCCACGCCCATCGCCCGCTCCGTCAGGTCGAACAGCCTGGTCAGCTCGCCGGCGCTGAGGTAGGTCGGCGTGCCCCCGCCGAACGCGGCCGTGCTGAAGCCGCTGTCCTCCAGGGCCTCGCGCACCTGCTCCGCCTGGCGTTCCAGGGTGCCGAGGTAGGCGGAGACCAGCTCCTCCGGGGCGCCGGTGCGGGTGAACAGGTTGCAGAAGCCGCAGCGCATCTCGCAGAACGGGATGTGCACGTACAGCGCTCCCGGCCGCTCGCCCGCCCAGACTTCCTTGAGGTACGGGCGCGGCGCCAGCGGCCGGTACGCGGTCTTGTGCGGATAGGCGTAGACATATCCCTCATATGGCCGCATGGCGCTGCTCCAGGATGAAATGGGTGTAGGGAACCGTCCAGACGACCTCGTGGCCGATCCGGTGGCCGGCGTGCCCGTCCTCGCCGTACGCCGTGCCGTGGTCGGAGCAGACGATCACCAGGCAGGGGCGGCGCATGAGGGCGTACAGCCGCCCGATGTGCCGGTCCACGTAGCGCAGGGCCGCCGCGTGGCTCTCCGGCGAGTCGCCGGTGGCGCCGGGCAGGTAGAAGTGGTTCGGCTGGTGCATGGCCGACACGTTGACGAACAGGAAGACCGGCGCGGTCCGGTCGCGCAGCACCTCGGCGGCGCGGTCGATCTGGCGCTCCAGCGAGGCGGGGTTCGTGACGCCGAACTCCGGCTCCCAATGGCTCTCGGCGAACAGGCCGGGCAGCGCGGACCCGAGCGGGGTCAGCTTGTTGAAGAAGCCGACGCCCCCGATGCACACCGTGTGGTATCCGGCTTTCGCCAGGCCCGCGGGCAGGTCGGGCGCGTCGAACACCCAGGTCCCGTCCGCCGTGCTCTCGCTTCCCGGGAACGTGGCCGCGAACAGCCGGGGATGCGGGCCCGGCGTGACCGGCGTGGGCAGGAACCCGGCGAACATGGCGGCGTGGGCGGCGTAGGTGAAGCTGCCCGGGCTGTGCCTGCGCTCCCAGCGGACGCCGGGCGGCAGGAGGTTCGGCAGCAGTCCGGCGTCCGCCAGCGCGGCCGCGACGTCGTAGCGGAGGGTGTCGAGCGTGACCAGGAGGAGGTCGTGATCGCCGACGATCGCGTTCATGTCGACGGCCTGGCAGGACGCCGAGGCCGCCGGCTCAGCGCCGCCCATCGACGACCGCCCTGACCTGCTCGGCATAGGTGTCCCGCCCATTTCCTGAAATATCCATCAAACCGGGTAGCAGGTCGCCGAACGCGTTCACCTCCGCCACCGCCACCGACCGCCAGTCCGCGCCCACCATCACATCGACCCCCGTGCTCAGGCTCCGCGGGAAGCAGGCCGCCGCCCGCGTACAGACGTCCAGCACCCGCTCCCACAACCCGCCGCCCCGCCCCCGCACCAGCTCCAGATCGCCGCGCGAGCCGCCGAGGTGCAGGTTCGTCATCGGGCCGACGCCCATCCGCACCACCGCGTGCGTCGGCGTCCCCGCCACGGTCACCACCCGCAGGTCGAACGGCGCGCCGTCGGCCGACGCCTTGGGGAACCAGCGCTCCACCTGCAGCCCGTCGGCCCCGAGGACGTCCACCAGCCGGCGCACCTCGCCCTCGTCGGTGACGGTCCGCACGTCCAGCGAGTTGCGCAGCACCCCGCCGGACCACCGGGCCGACGTGACGGCCTGGACGCGACCCGCGTGCGCCTGGAACGCGATCACCCCGGAGGCCGACGAGCCGTGGACCGGCTTCACGAACACCCTGGCCCACCCCCGATCGGCCATCCCGTCCCGCACCTGCGCGTACGACCCGGCCC
>NZ_VCKX01000671.1 GCF_005889725.1 Nonomuraea zeae | reverse complement strand
TGGCTGGGGGGTCGGGGTGAGGGCCGTGGAGGCGGCCTCGGTGAGCGTGGCGGCGCAGGCGTCGTCGTAGCCGGAGATCCACCGGTCGCGGTGCTGGATCAGCGTACGTCCGCGCCTGGACAGCATCTCGCCCAGCGTGTGCCGCAGCGCCGGGTCGCGCAGGGCGGCGAAGCGGACCTCCTGCACCGGCTCGGCGGCCAGCTCCACCACCATGAACGCCGCCACCAGCTCCGCCCGCCGCCGCTCGTCATAAGCCCCGAGCAGGTCCTCGAACTCCGCCGCGCCCACCTCGACCCTGCCCCCGGACGCCGTGCCCGGGTCGGCCGTGGTCTGGGCGGCGGCCACGATGTCGGCGTCGCCCACCACCGTGAGCTCGGAGCGTTCGGGCTCGGGCAGGCGGCGGACCAGCTCCTGCAACTGGGCGTGCGACTCGACCGGCCACAACGCGCAGCGCGGGCCCAGGCTGACCACGCCGTCGTCGAGGACGATCCACGCGGAGTCGTGCAGGCGGCGCAGCGCGCCGACCGCCCAGTTGCGCATCAGGTCGTCAGTACGGCCGATCAGCGCCCGATAGGTGTCGAGCACCAGCTCCACGGGCGCCGGGTCGCCGGGCCACGGGTCCACGGACTGGTCGCTCCAGCAGCACTTGAGCACGGCGGCCAGGACCCGGCGGGTCTCCCCGGACCGCTCCACGTTGACGGGCGCCACCTGGTATTCCTCCAGCAGCGACGGCGTCACCCCGTCGGGCCACACCGGCAGGGCCAGCCCGGTGGAGTCGGGATGCGTCAAGCGGGTCATCCCCGGCGGCGCGGCGACCCCGGCGCCCAGCCACAACGGCCCGGTCGACCGAGCCCGCGCATGTGCGGCACGCCCGTCGGCCGGCCCGGACCGGCGCCTCTTCACGGAGGCAGCGCCGGCGGAGGCAGCGCTGCTGGAGACGGCCCCGCTGGGGACCGCGCCGGGGGAGGCGGCAGAAGCGGAGGCGGCAGAGGCAGCGGACGGGGACGCCTCGTCAAGCCCCGGCCCGGGCTCGGGGCGGTCGGTGTCGGGCATCAGGCACGCTCCAGATATCCGTGGGACAGCCAAGCCGGCTCCCGCTCGGGATCGATCGTGAGCCCGTCACCCCACGTCAGCCGATAAGGCAGCTCAGGCCGCAGATCGACGGTCGTCAGGTCGGCGAGCACGCGCCGCGCGGAAGGCCAGTCGGCCCCGAGCACGTCGGCCAGCGCCACCCGCGAAGCCTCCCCGAGCAGCGACTCCGCCACCTGCGTCAGGCGCTCCATCGCGGCGCTGGGCGAGGAGTCGAGCGAGTCGCCGGGCCCGGGATCGGGCAGGTTGGAGCGCCTGACGCAGGTGGCGGAGTCGCTGCTCGGGGA
>NZ_VCKX01000670.1 GCF_005889725.1 Nonomuraea zeae | reverse complement strand
AAGGCGCGGATCCTGGCCGCCTTCGACGCGCTGCCCGAAGGCAGCCCCGAGCGGGGTGCCCTGCTCCGTAAGGAACGGCTGTATCACTCCCATATCGTGCACTGGAGAAAGCAGGCCGAGAACGGCACGCTCCCGGCTTCGACCGGCCGGCCGGACAAGAGCGCCGAGTCCGAAGAACTGGCCCGGCTGCGAGCCGAGAACAAGAAACTCAAAGCCGACACCGCGAAGCTCGAGTTCCGCAACGAGAAACTGGCCGGCGAGCTGGGCAAGACCAAAACCGCTTTGGACATCGCGGGAAAGCATTCGCGCTGCTTCAGGACATCTCAAGCAGCGCGGACTCCGACACGAACTGAACCAGGTCCTGGACGAGTACTTCCCGGCCCTGGAGAAATCGGTCGGCACGGTGCGGGCGGGCGCGGTGTTCGGGAAATCCCGGGCCACGGTGCACCGGCACCGCAACCCGCGCTCGCCCGTGCAGGGACCACGCCGGCCGTTCCACCACCCGGCCGAACTGTCCGATGATGAGCGCGAGCAGGTCTTGGCGGTGCTCGACTCGCCGCGCTTCGCCGACAAGTCACCCGGCCAGGTATGGGCGATCCTGCTGGACGAGGGCGTCTACCTGTGCTCGCAGGCCACCATGTACCGCCTGTTGCGCGAACGCGGGCAAAACGGCGAGCGGCGCGCCCAGGCCGTACGCCCGCCGACCAGCAAACCCGAACTGGAGGCCGACCGCCCCAACCTCGTGTGGTCCTAGACATCACCAAACTGAAAGGCCCGGTGCGCGGCGTCTACTATCTGCTGTACGTCATCATCGACATCTTCTCCCGCAAAGTCATCCACTGGGAGATCTGGCCCACCGAGAACGGCACCCTGGCCAAAGAAGTCATCCAGAACGCCATCGCCGCCAACTACGCCATCGCGCCCCGCTCCATCCACGCCGATCGCGGTACCTCGATGACGTCCAACACCGTCACCGGCCTGCTTGCGCTGCTCGGCATCGACCAATCGCATTCTCGCCCGCACGTGTCCAACGACAACCCCTACTCTGAAGCGCAATTCAAGACCCTCAAATACTGCCCGGCATTTCCCGGCCGGTTTGGGTCCATCGAAGACGCCAACGCTTTCTGCAGCCAATTCTTCCGCTACTACAATCACGAGCACCGCCATTCCGGGATCGCGACGCACACGCCCGCCTCGGTGCACGACGGCACTGCCGTTCACATCCAGGCCAAGCGGATCGCCACCCTCCATGCAGCCTTCCAGGCGCATCCGGAACGGTTCCGCGGCCGGCGGCCCTACCCACCGGCACTACCGACCAACGTGTGGATCAACCAGCCACCCGCGGCCCCGAGACCGACACCTCACCACAAAGCACGCAAGTAGCC
>NZ_VCKX01000669.1 GCF_005889725.1 Nonomuraea zeae | reverse complement strand
AGATGTGTACAAGAGACAGCACCCTGCCCGGTGAGCCGCTGCACCTCCTCGTCACCCCCCGCCCCCGCGTCCTCGGCGATGATGAGGGCGAGGCGGCCCCGGCTCAGCCGCTCGGCCGTCGCGAGCGCCCGCGACCCGGCCGTCTCGGGCACGGCCGCGACCAGCAGCGCCCGATAGGTCACCGCGGCCAGCGCGGCCGTCAGAATGAGCGGGTCGAGCGGCGGCTCGGCCCCGTGATCCAGCCACAGCGCGTCGGCCCCCGCCGCCTCGAACGCCACCGCCTCCGACAGCCACTCCCCTAGGTCGCCCGGCCGAGGCAGCACCACCCCGACTCTGACCCGCTCGGCAGGTCCCGGCGTCCCGGCGCTCTCATGCGTTCCCGTCATGCGACTTCCCTGTGACGACACGGAGCCGATCATCGATGCGCCGGGTGAGGCCGAGCCGGTCGAGGTGCTCCAGCAGCGGGATCACGACACGCCGGTTGGTGCCGAGCGCGATCCGCGCGTCGCCTGCCGTGAACGGCTGCGGCAGCGCGGCCAGCGTACGAGCGGCGGCGGTGTCGGCTCCCGGCATCAGCACGAGCCCCTCGGCCAGCCGCAGCACCAGCCCGGCGCGGGCGGCCATCGCCACCACCTGCCGGGTGAGCCCGAGCCCGGGCAGCCGGGCCGCCTCAGGAGCCCGGTACGGATCCGCCGCGAGCTCGGCACGCAGCCGCCCGACCGCGAGGACGACCGCCTCGGGCACGCCGCCTGCGTCGATCCGCCCGCCGGACTCCTGGAGCGCCGGGCTCGCCCGGACCAGCGCTTCGACCAGCTCATGAGCCGGCAGCGAGAGAGCGCTGCGGGCGGCGTCCACCGGGATGCCCGGCTGATCCGCCACGATCGCGCGGAGCCGCTCCACCAGCTCCGCCCAGTGCCCGGGATCGACCATCCACTCCCCCGCGCCGGGCACGTCGAGCCCCGTGAGGTCGCACCCCATGGCGGCCAGCTCGGACCTGCGCGCCACCCCCCGCCAGCCCAGCACCGTGGCCGCGTCAGGTACCCGGCCGGCCTGGTCAGGGGCGGCGAAGGGTGCCAGTTGCACCGCCCGCCTCGCGACCGCACCCCGGCGGTCGAGCGGCGGCGGGCGTACGTCGAGGATCAGGACGCTCGCGATCGACCGCCCCGAGCACCGCAGCAAGGCCCGGTCGCCGACCCGCAGCGGAAGCGGCCGGGCCAGCGTCATCCTGACCACCTCCGGCCCCGCCTCCGTTCCCTGTCTCTTATACCCATCTCCGAGCCCACGAGACCCTAAGACACCTCGTATGCCGTCT
>NZ_VCKX01000668.1 GCF_005889725.1 Nonomuraea zeae | reverse complement strand
AGGTGTGTATAAGAGACAGAACTGGGGCCGGGGCGCGGGTTTTCCGGCGGGTGGAGCTGCCGACCTACGCCTTCCAGCGCCGTCCGTACTGGCTGGACGCGCCCAGAACCCTCGGTGACGCGTCCGAGCTGGGGCTGGCGCCGTGCGCGCACCCGCTGCTCGGGGCGGGCACGGACCTGCCGGACGGCGGGCGGCTGTTCACCGGCCGGATCGGCGCCGGGTCCAGCCCGTGGCTGGCCGACCACGTGGTCATGGGATCGGTGATCATGCCGGGCAGCGCGTTCGTCGAGCTCGCCCTGCACGTGGCGGACGTGGCCGGGGCGGCCGGCGTGGAGGAGCTCACGTTCCAGGCGCCGCTGGCGTTCCCGGCGGACCGGCCGGTCCAGATCCAGGTCACGCTCAGCGGAAACGACCTGGCCATCCACTCCCGCCCGACCTCCGAGGACCCGTGGACCTGCCACGCTTCGGGCTCCCTGCTCGGCGAAGCGCCGGCTGACGCGGAGACCCACCCGGCGGCCGGGCCGCCGCCGGACGCCGAGCCGATCGCGGTCGAGACCTTCTACGACGAGCTGGTGGCGGCCGGCTTCGAGTACGGCCCCGCCTTCCAGGGCCTGCGGGCCGCCTGGCGGCACGGCGGCGACGTCTACGCCGAGGTGGAGCTGGCGGAGGAGCAGCGCCAGGAGGCCGGTCAGTACGCGATCCACCCGGCGCTGCTGGACGCGGCCCTGCACACCGCGGGCCTGCTGGAGTCCAGGCAGGCGGGCCTGGCCTTCTCCTGGAGCGGGATCACGGTGAGCCGTCCCGGCGCGGCGAAGGTCCGGGTGCGGCTGTCGCCCGGCACCGGCGGCTCCCTGTCGCTGACGATCGCGGACGAGGACGACCGGCCCGTCGCCCGCATCGCCGGGCTGGCCATGCGCCCGGTCACCGCGCCGCGCCGGCTCCCGTACCGGCTGGAGTGGTCCGCCGCGCCGCCCCGGCGGGACGGCGTCCCCGAGGCGGTGGTCGTCCGGCCCGCGGCGGGCGAGCTGCCCCAGCAGGTACACGAGACGGCGGAGCGGACGCTCGCGCTCGTCCAGGAGTGGCTGGCCGAGGACCGCGACGGCCGCCTGGCCGTGGTCACCAGCGGCGCGGTGGCCGTCGACGACGCCGAGGACGTCCGCGACCTGGCGGGCGCCGCCGTCTGGGGCCTGGTACGCACGGCGCAGGCCGAGCACCCGGACCGCTTCGTCCTCGTGGACGTGGACGACCCCGACGCCCTGCCGGCCGCCCTCGCCACCGGCGAACCCCAGGTCGTCATGCGCGCCGGCCAGGCCAGGATCCCCCGCCTGACCCGCCTGACCCAGACCCTGTCTCTTATACCCATCT
>NZ_VCKX01000667.1 GCF_005889725.1 Nonomuraea zeae | reverse complement strand
GACGGCAGGCATCTGTCCGGCTCGTCAGACCTAAGACTTAGATGGCAGATCCCCGCACCATCGCATACTCACACCGCCGTAAAGGCGCGCAGGAGGGACCGTGCTGACCGCGTTTACCCGGGCGTTCCGGACACCGGACCTGCGCAAGAAGTTGCTCTTCACCCTGGGCATCATCGCGCTTTTCCGTCTCGGCTCGGTTCTTCCGACTCCGGGAGTTCACGTCCAGAACCTCGCGGCCTGTTTCGATCAGGCCCGTAACGGAGCCGCCGGCAACATCTACGGGATGGTGCAGCTTTTCAGCGGTGGTGCGCTCCTGAAGCTGTCGGTGTTCGCGCTGGGCATCATGCCGTACATCACCGCGAGCATCATTCTCCAGTTGCTCGTCGTCGTGATTCCACGACTTGAGGCGCTGAAGAAGGAGGGCCAGGCCGGGCAGACCAAGATCACGCAGTATACGCGTTATCTGACCATCGGTCTTGCCGTCCTGCAGTCGACCGCATTCATCGCTCTGGCCCGCACCGGCCAGCTCTTCCCCAACTGCCAGCAGGACGTGCTGCTCGACCCCGACAACATCTTCGGCATCGTCACGATGGTCATCATCATGACCGCCGGTACGTCGGTCATCATGTGGCTCGGTGAGCTCATCACCGACCGCGGCGTCGGCAACGGCATGTCCATCCTGATCTTCACCCAGGTCGTCGCCGTCTTCCCCTCCGAGCTCACCAACATCTTCCAGGCGAACAAGTTCACCTTCACGGGCGTCATGGTGGTCGGCATCTTCATGATCGCCGCGGTGGTCTTCGTCGAGCAGGCTCAGCGGCGCATCCCGGTCCAGTACGCCAAGCGCATGGTGGGGCGCAGGATGTACGGCGGCACGTCCACCTACATCCCGCTGAAGGTGAACCAGGCCGGCATCATCCCGGTCATCTTCGCCTCCTCGCTGCTCTATCTGCCGCAGCTCATCACCTCGCTGTTCCAGACCACGGACAACGCGGTCATCCGCTGGATCTCGCAGAACCTGGCCACGGGCGACACGCCGATCTACATGGCCACGTTCTTCCTGCTGATCATCTTCTTCACGTACTTCTACGTGTCCATCACGTTCAACCCCACTGAAGTCGCCGACAACATGAAGAAGTACGGTGGGTTCATTCCGGGCATCCGTCCCGGCCGTCCGACGGCTGAATACCTGAACTTCGTGCTCACCCGCCTGACCGCGCCGGGCTCGCTGTATCTGGGTCTCATCTCCATGGTCCCGATCGTCGCGCTGGCGGTGTCCGGTGCGAGCCAGAACTTCCCGTTCGGAGGGACGAGTATCCTGATCATGGTAGGCGTCGGCCTGGACACGGTTAAGCAGATCGAGAGCCAGCTGCAGCAGCGTAACTACGAAGGTTTCCTGCGGTAGTGCGTCTCGTTCTGGTCGGGCCCCCCGGAGCGGGTAAG
>NZ_VCKX01000666.1 GCF_005889725.1 Nonomuraea zeae | reverse complement strand
GGGTGGGGCTGGAGAACTACTACGGTCCGACCGAGGCGTCGATCGATGTGACGGCGTGGCGGTGTTCTGCGGGCTGGGACGGAGCTTCGGTGCCGATCGGCAGGCCGGTGGCCAACACCCGGGCGTACGTGCTGGACGAGCGGCTGTCTCCGGTGCCGGTCGGCGTGGTGGGCGAGCTCTATCTGGCCGGGGTGCAGCTCGCGCGCGGTTACGCCGGGCGCCCCGGCCTGACCGCGGAACGGTTCGTGGCGTGTCCGTTCGGCGGCGGGCGGATGTATCGGACCGGGGACCGGGTGTCCTGGTCGGCGGATGGTGAGCTGTTGTTCGCCGGGCGTGCGGACGACCAGGTGAAGATCCGCGGTTTCCGGGTGGAACCCGGCGAGATCAGCTCGGTGCTGGCCGGCTGTCCTGGAGTGGAACACGTGGCCGTGCTGGCGCGGGAGGACGTGCCGGGGGACGTGCGGTTGGTGGCTTATGTGGTGCTGTCGGGTGAAATTTCGGTCGATGTCGTGCGGGAGTTCGCCGCGGCGCGGTTGCCCGAGTACATGGTGCCGTCGGCGGTGGTGGCGTTGGACGCCCTGCCGGTGTCGGTCAACGGCAAGCTCGACCGCAAGGCCCTGCCCGCCCCCCGATACACCGCGAGCACCAGCCGCGCCCCCGTCAACCCGCGCGAGGAGGTGCTGTGCGCGGCCTTCGCCGAGATCCTGGGGCTGGACGGCGTGGGGGTGGATGACGACTTCTTCCGGCTCGGCGGGCATTCGCTCCTGGTGATCCGGCTGGTGGAGCTGCTGAGGTCGCGTGGAGTGCCGGTGTCGGTGCGGGCGTTGTTCGAGACACCGACGGTGGCCGGACTGGCCGCGGCGGCCGGGCCCCGGCAGGTGAGCGTTCCGGAGAACCGCATCCCGGCCGGCGCGACCGCCATCACGCCGGAGATGCTGCCCCTGGTGGATCTGACCGCCGAGGAGATCGGGCGGGTCGTGGCCACTGTCGAGGGCGGCGCGGCGAGCGTGGCCGACATCTATCCGCTGGCGCCGTTGCAGGAAGGGCTGCTGTTCCACCACCTGCTCGCCGACGGCGGCGAGGACGCGTACGTGCTGCGGGCGGTGCTGGAGTTCGACTCCCGGGACCGGACGGAGCGGTTCGTCGAGGCGCTGCAGCGGGTCGTGGACCGGCACGACATCTACCGCACGTCCCTGGCGTGGGAGGGGTTGCGGGAGCCGGTCCAGGTGGTGCGGCGCCACGCCGTCCTGCCGGTGCGGGAGGTGACGCTGGACCCGGACGGCGCCGATCCCGTCGATGAGCTGGTGGCGCACGCGGGTTCGGCGATGGACCTGCGCCGGGCGCCGTTGATGGATGTGCATCTGGCGGTGGTGCCGGGTGGTGATCGGTGGCTGGCGTTGGTGCGTATGCATCATGTGGTGCGTGATCACACCGCGTTGGAGGTGTTGCTGG
>NZ_VCKX01000665.1 GCF_005889725.1 Nonomuraea zeae | reverse complement strand
GGTGGATTCAATCGGTGCTCGCAACACCTCGTCATTGGAGGTGTTGGTGCATGGGCCTGGGCAAGAAACAGCAGGCGGTCCGGTTGTATCGCGGTCAGATCCCCTCGCCGGGACGACCGACTGTCGCCTGGCGACAGGACCGCGTCCGGTACTGGAGAGCGATCGCTCGAGGGGTGAGCTCGGAGGACGCCGCGGCGGAGATCGGCGTGTCGCCGGCGGTTGGGACACGCTGGTTTCGCCAGGCTGGCGGGGTGGGACCATGCCTTGCCCCGACGGTGTCGGGCCGTTACCTGTCGTTCGCGGAGCGGGAAGAGATCGCGTTATGCCGTGCCCAGAAGCTCGGCGTGCGTGAGATCGCCCGGCGCCTGGGGCGCTCGCCGTCGACGATCTCCCGCGAGCTCCGGCGTAACGCCTCGACGCGGACGTATGACGTGGACTATCGAGCCACGGTCGCGCAATGGCACGCCGAACGCCGGGCTCGTCGGCCGAAGACCGCCAAACTGGCGGCCGACCAGCGGCTGCGCGAGTATGTGCAGCAGCGGCTGGCGGGACAGGTCTGCCACCCGGACGGCACGCCGGTGGCGGGGCCGCAGACAGCGCCCTGGAAAGGACGGAACAAACCCCACCGTCAGGATCGCCGCTGGGCGACATCGTGGAGCCCGGAACAGATCTCCCACCGGCTGAAGGTCGATTTCCCCGAGGACGACACCATGCGGATCTCACACGAGGCGATCTACCAGGCCCTGTTCATCCAGGGGCGTGGAGCGCTCAAACGGGAGCTGGTGGCATGCTTGCGCACCGGGCGTGCGCTGCGGGTGCCGCGGGCCCGCGCCCGGAAGAAGGCCGGCGGCCACGTGACCTCTGAGGTGCTGATCAGCGAGCGGCCCGCCGAGGCCGAGGACCGCGCGGTTCCGGGCCACTGGGAGGGTGATCTCATCATCGGCACCGGCAGGTCGGCGATCGGCACGCTGGTGGAGCGCACGACGCGGTTCACCCTGCTGTTGCACCTGCCCCGGATGGAGGGCTTCGGCACGCAGGAGCGGGTGAAGAACGGCCCGGCGCTGGCCGGCCGTGGCGCCGAAGCCGTGCGGGACGCGATCACCAACGAGATCATCGGGTTGCCCGAGCAGCTCCGTCGCTCGCTGACCTGGGACCGGGGAACGGAGCTGGCGCAGCATGTCCAACTGCGCATCGACACCGGCTTGCGCATCTATTTCGCCGACCCTCATAGCCCGTGGCAGCGCGGTACCAACGAGAACACCAACGGCCTGCTGCGGCAGTACTTTCCCAAGGGAACCGACCTGTCTCGCTGGGATGCCGAGGAACTGGCGGCCGTTGCATTCGCGCTCAACACCAGGCCCCGAAAGACGCTCGGATGGAAGACACCGGCAGAGGCGTTCAGCGAGCATCTAGACTTGCTGCTGAGCAGCAGTGTTGCGACGACTGATTGAATCCGAG
>NZ_VCKX01000664.1 GCF_005889725.1 Nonomuraea zeae | reverse complement strand
GGTGAACAGGGTGTCGGGGTCGGGGCGCTCGGGGCCGACATCGCCCACGGCGTACAGGGTGAGCTCGTCGCTCATACGTTCCTCCTGGTGAGCTCGTCGCGGACCGGTGCGAGCACGGCCGCCACCGGGCCGTCGTCCGGCAGCGCCCGCACCGCGTCGCGGACGGCGCGGGCGGCCCGGTCGCCGACCACCTCGCCGGCCAGGCCGAGGAACTTGGCCTCGATCTCCGCACCGGTCATCGGCGCGCCGGGGCTGCCAGGGGCCTGCGCCACCCGGATCAGCTCCCGGCCGTCGCGCAGCCGCACCCGCACGCGGGCCAGCAGCCGTGCCGGGAACGCGGCCTCCGCCTCGGCGTCGTGGTCCAGCCGGACCCGCCGGGCCAGTGCCGAGACCGCGGGCAGGTCGAACCCGGCCGCCTCCAGCCTCGCGTAGTGCTCGGGGCCGTTGCCGCCGAGCACGAGGTTCATCGCCACCGCGTGCCGGGCGCTGAACTGGGCCTCCGTCATGTCACGCGGATGGGCACCGACGGCTCCGACGTGCGCGCGGGTGGCGTCGTCCAGGCCCACCACGATCTCCTCGATCTCGCCGACGTCCACGCTGCCGGCGACCTCGGTCAGCGCCTGCAACGGCGCCTGGACGCCCGCGCATACGCAGTACCGCTTGAGCGCCAGCCCGTGCAGCTCCCACCGCTCGCCGAGCCCGTCCGTCAGCGCGGCCGGGCGGTTGCGGGCGGCGAAGGCGCGCAGCAGGCCGCGCGGCCCCTCCACGGCGGTGCGCGGCCCGGTGAACCCGTCCCCGGCCAGGGTCGCGGCCCGGATGCCGCCCATCGCGGCCAGGCCGGCGTGCAGCCGCTTGACCTCGCCGCCCGAGCGCGTGTACTCCGTCACGCCACCCGCCTGGCTGGCCGCCAGGCCGTACGCGGAGGCGGTCGTGTCCGGGTCCAGCCCGCGCAGCCGGCAGGCCACCGCCGCCGCGCCGAAGACGCCGTGCACGCCGGTGACGTGGAAGCCCCGGTCAGAGGTGAGGGAGGGCGTCGTGGCCAGCCCGAACCGTACGACGGTCTCGAAGCCCGCGGCGGCGGCGGCCAGCACCTCCCTGCCGCCCGCGCCGAGCTCCTCGCCGACGGCCAGCGCGGTGGGGACGACCACGCAGCCCGGGTGGGCCAGCGCGGGCAGCGCGTAGTCGTCGATCTCGAAGCCGTGCCCGGCGGTGGCGTTGGCCAGCGCCGCCCACTCGGGGCGGGCGGTCGCGGCGGTCCCGTACGCGGTGCACGGGCCCGGGGCGGTCTCGCGCAGCGCGTACCGGCGGACCACGGCGTTCCAGGGCTTCGCCGAGCCGGCCAGCCCCGCGCCGATGGCGTCCAGGACGTGCCACGTGATCCGGTCGACGACCTCCGGGGGAAGGTCGGCGAACGCCAGCCTGGAGGCGAATCCCGCCAGCTCGGCGGTGGCCCCCCTGCTGGACCTGGTGAGGGGCGCCGGGGTGGGGCCC
>NZ_VCKX01000663.1 GCF_005889725.1 Nonomuraea zeae | reverse complement strand
GTGTCTTAGGGTCTCGTGGGCTCGGAGAGGTGTATAAGAGACAGGGAGTGGGGAGGCCATGCAACTGGCGTTCAGGGGGCAGGGGTTCGTGCTGGTGCAGGCCAGTGAAGGGGCTCCTGTGGTGACCTCCTCTTCCTAGGGCTCCACTTCCTGGGGGCTCCCTTTCCTAGAGGCTCCTCTTCCTGGGGGCTCCTCTTCCTAGGGTTCGGGTTCCCTCCGGTGTCCTTGTCTCCCTAGAGGTCCCATGGGCGGCGGCTGCGTAGACAGGTAATTAGCTAATTGCCATAATGCCTTTGTGTTGGACGTTGATCTGGTCAAGGCGCTGGCCAACGACAAGCGGCTGCTCGTCCTGGACTGGCTGCGCGACCCCGAGCGGCACTTTCCGCCTCAGCGGGACGGTGACCTCGTACAGGACGGGGTCTGCTCGCTGTTCATCGCCGAGAAGCTCGGCGTGAGCCAGCCGACCTGCGGCGAGCACCTCAAGGTGCTCGTGAAGGCGCGGCTGATCAAGGGCAGGAAGATCAAGCAGTGGGTGTTCTACCAGCGCGACGAGGGCCGGATCGCCGAGGCTAAGGAGTTGTTGAGCGGTGACTGGTGAGCAGCACGGCGCCTACGAGCGACTGATCGCCGACATGGACGCCGCCGGGGCGCGCTACCGGCTGATCGAGCACGCGCCGGAAGGACGGACGGACGAGGTCAGCGCCCTGCGCGGGCACGATCCCGCGCAGGCGGCCAAGTGCCTGATCGTCATGGTGAAGGTCGGCAAGAAGCAGACCCGGCACGTGCTGGCGGTCGTTCCCGGTGACGCGCGGCTCGATCTGCAGGCGGTCAAGGCGTTGCTGGAGGGCACCTACGTGGCCTTCGCCGCGAAGGAGAAGGCCGAGGAGCTGGCGGGGAGCGTGAGCGGGACCGTGCTGCCGTTCAGCTACGACCCTCGGCTCGAGCTGGTCGCCGATCCGTCGCTGCTGGACCAGCCCGAGCTGTATTTCAACGCCGGCCGGCTCGACCGGTCGGTGGCGCTGGCGACCGAGGACTACGTGCGGCTGGCCGAGCCCAGGCTGGCCGCGATCACCTGACAGGTCTGAGCGTCAGGCGCAGGTGGGGGTGGGGGCGGTGTTGGCGCCGGTCCAGGAGGCGAGGAAGCCGAACGTGGCCGACGCTCCGGGTGCCAGCGAGCCGTTCCAGCTCGCGTTCGTCACCGTCACCGCCGAGCCGCTCGCGCTGAGCGTGCCGCCCCAGATCTGAGTGATCTGCTGGCCGTTGGCGAACGACCACTTCGCCGTCCACGAGCTCATCGCGGTGCTGCCGGTGTTCTTGACGGTGACCTCGCCCTGGAAGCCGCCCTGCCACTGGCCGACGTTCGTGAGGGTGGCCGTGCAGCCGCCCGGGGGCGGGGTGACGGCTGACTCTTATACACATCTCCGAGCCCACGAGACCCTAAGACAC
>NZ_VCKX01000066.1 GCF_005889725.1 Nonomuraea zeae | reverse complement strand
AGGAGGCGGACGGGGTGGGGCAGCTGAGCCGCGGCTCCGGCGCCGTCTGCGGCTCGTCCGGCAGGCCGTCCCTGACCAGCGGCAGCGGGTAGCGGTTGAGAATCGGCTCGCCGCACGAGCTGTCGGGGCGGAAGCCGTAGATCTCCGGATGGGTGGTGATCGGGTTGCCGTCCTGGTCGTATAGGTAGACGTCGGTCAGCGGGGTGCCGTCCTTGGCGTACGGCTTGATGTTGTAGACGCCGTCGTCCGCGACCCGGTCCACCCACACCTGCGGCTGCGCCCGCTCCGCCATGGCGATGGACGGCTCGGATGAGTGCAGCGAGCCCGCCGCCACCATGCCCGCGAACAGCGCCAGCACCGCCAGCACGTTGGCGCCCGCCGTCAGCACCGACACCAGCCCGCCGCCACGCCGCCGGCCGAACCAGACCGACACCCAGATGCCCGCCGCGACCACGGCCAGGTCGGAGAGCTCGGCCGGCACGATCCTGCCGTCCCCGGCCAGCGAAAGCAGCAGCATGGCGAGCAGGTAACCGCGCAGCACCCACCATCCGGGGCGCAGCTCGGGCAGGAAGCCCGTGAAGCTCCGGTAGGGCCCCTGGCGCAGCAGCCTGGTGTGCACGCCCAGCGCGGCGCCCAGGACCCACTCCCGCGGGTCCCTGCGGCGCCCACGGCCACGCTCGGGCCTGTCCCCGTAGGCGGCGGCCAGATCTTCCGCGTAGCTCTCCGGCGGCCCCAGCCGCAGCTCCATCGGCAGGTCCGACTCCGCCGCGATCTCCGCCAGGTGGTCGTCGAGGTCTTCGAGCAGCTCTTCCCGCTCGGGATGATCGGCTAAGGCATCCCGTACGGCCTGCGCGTACTGTTCGGGGGTCATGCTTGTCCCTCCTTGAGCAGGGATGCCATGGTGGCCGCGAAGGAGGCCCAGGTCTTGGCCGAGGTGGCGTACATGCCTCTGCCGACCTCGTTGAGCCCGTAGTACTTGCGGTGCGGCCCCTCGTCCGAGGCCACCACATATGAGGTCAGCGCGCCGGCCTTGAACAGCCGGCGCAGCGTGCCGTAGACGGAGGCGTCGCCCACCTCGTCCAGCCCCGCCTCTCTGAGCCTGCGCACCACGTCGTAGCCGTAGCCGTCGCGCTCGTTGAGAACGGCCAGCACGGCCAGGTCGAGCACTCCCTTGAGCAGCTGGCTGCTATCCACGCAAAGCACACTACTGTGCAAAGCGCAGTAGTGGCAACACGAAAAACCGGGTGGCGCCTCGCGGGGCCACCCGGTTCCCGTTGCTCATTCAGCCGGCCTCGGATCAACCGGCTTCTTGTCAGTCAGCCTCGCGTCGCTCAGGAAGCCGACGGCGTGGGGGTCGGCGTGGCGGAAGCCGGCGCCTGGCACGGGGCGTAGACCACCGCGACGGCGTCGCTGTTGCCCGGGCCCGTGACCGTCAGAGTGACCTTGCCACCCTTGGCCGCCTCACCGGTCAGCACCGACGAAACGTAACCGACGGTCTTCGTGCCGCCGTGACGGCCGAAGTACGTCTCGCCGGTCTCCACGGTGGCGCCGTTGAGCTGCCAGGACCAGCTGACCTTGGCGGCGCCGGTCGAGGAGACGGAGCCACTGGCGGTCACCTTGCAGTCGGAGGAGGTCGTCGCCGTAGCAGCGGCCGAGACCTTGACGGCGGGTGCCTCAGGGGTGGAGTCCTTGCACCAGACCTTGTAGTAGGCCCGGTTCGAGGAGCTTCCGTCGGGGCCGAGGATCTCCAGCTGCGCCCAGCCACGGTCGCTGTGACGCGGGGAGAAGCCGAAGCCGACCTTGCGCGCGTCGCGGACCTTCACGCGGCCGTAGTCGACGACGTCACCGTTGAGAACCCAGCGGTAGCGGACCCACGTGGTCCGGTTGGCCTCGATGAGGCCGACGAAGTCGATCTTGTCGCCGGGGGTGCAGGGGCCCACGTACGAGGAGGGGCTGGCCCAGGCGCGGGCCGTCACCGACACGTCCAGGTGCGTGCGCACGTCATCCTGCGGCTTGGCGCAGGAAACGGAGAAGTAGCCCTTCTTCGAGGTGACCTTCTTCGGACCGAGGACCTGAACGGCCTCCCAGCCCTTGACGTCTTCCTTGAAGGTGATGGACTGCTTGACCGTCACCGACTTCGTGCCCTTGCCCTTGAGCTTGACCACGTTGACCTTGCTCTTGGACCCGTCGCCGTGCAGCCAGCGGTAGGCCAGCTCGGTCTTGCCCTTGACGGCCACCTTGATCTTGGCCGAGAAGTTCACCTTGACCGGGCAGGAACCTTCGTAGTCACCCGTGGAGGCCTTGGGCGTAGAGACCGAAACCTTGGCGCCCTTGGCGGTCGCGGCGGTGGCCGCCGTCGCCGTGGACGCGGTCGCCGCCTGCGCGGGGCTGGCGACCAGGCCCGCTGCCAGGGCGGCCAGCACTGCGGCCGACGCGCCGAACGCGGCCGCCTTACGTGCTAAACCGATAGACATCATGTGAGAGTGCTCCATTCCGTGAGGGAAAAGACGCGCTCGGGAACGGTCGCCACGCCAGCACCTTCCGTGCACAGCGATATGGCAAAGCCCCCGTAATGCCCCTTTACCTAATCACAATACAGATTGCACCCTCAACACCGCCCATAGATCGGAAATGTCCGGATTTCTTCAGCTACTGGCGAGGGACCAGGCAATACCGTCCAGGATGTCGTGTTCACTCACAACGACCTGCGAAAACCCGAAACGACGGACGATCCGATCAAGAATTAGCGCACCCGCACCAATGACGTCAACCCTTCCCGGATGCATCACGGGCACCTCCGCCCGCTCACCATGGGTCATCGCCAGCAGCCTGCGGGTGACGTCGTGAACCTGCGCGGAGGACATCTGGGAGTGGTGGATCCGGGCCGAGTCGTAGCTGGGCAGCTCGAGCGCGATGCCCGCCATCGTCGTCACCGACCCGGCCAGGCCCACGAGCGTGTGCGCCCGCCGTACGGGCACCTCCGCCTCGACCCGGTCGAGCGCCTCCTCGATGTCGGCGACCACGGCCTCCAGCGCGAGCGCGGACGGCGGGTCCTCGTCGTCGCGCAGGTGGCGCTCGGTCAGGCGCACGCAGCCGATGTCCACCGACAGCGCCGCCTCGGCGTGCTTGGACCCGACCACGAACTCGGTGGACCCGCCGCCGATGTCCACCACCAGGTAAGGGGGCAGCGGCCCTTGGGGCATCTCCGTCTCGGGCGACAGCCGCACCAGCCCTCTGGTCGCGCCCGTGAAGGACAGCTCGGCCTCCTCGGAGCCCGACACCACCTCGGGCTCGACCCCGAAGATCTCGCGGACGCCCGCCACGAACTCCGCCCGGTTCGCCGCGTCCCTGGTCGCGCTCGTCGCCACCACGCGGGTCGCCGTCGCGCCGTGCCGGTCGATCAGCCCGCGGTAGGCGCGCATGGCCTTGAACGTGCGCTCCAGCGCGTCGGGCGCCAGCCGGCCGGTCTTGTCGACGCCCTGGCCCAGGCGGACGATCTCCATCCGCCGCTCGACGTCGTCCAGCACGTCGTCGTGGACGTCCGCGATGAGCAGGCGTACAGAATTGGTGCCGCAGTCGACGGCGGCTACACGCATGGTCCGTCACTCCACCAGTCGGGGAGTGCGTCGAGCGCCTCCCTGCCGAACGGGTTGGCACCGGGCACCGACAGCTCGTGCGCGACGAGCGCGTGCAGGCACTTGACCCGCAGCGGCATGCCGCCCGTGCTCTGCATGTCGCGTGGCAGCGGCGCCATGCCCTCTTCCTGTGCCGCCTTGTCGCGTCTGGCGACATAGTCGTCGTGCGCGGCCTGGTAGGCGGCGGCCAGGTCCGGCTCGGTGGCGAGCCTGGCCTGCATCTCCCGCATCAGGCCCGAGCCCTCCAGCGTGCCGATCGCCGAGGCCGCCTTGGGACAGGTCAGGTAGTAGAGGGTCGGGAACGGCGAGCCGTCGGGCAGCCTGGGCGCGGTCTCCACCACGTCGGGGTTGCCGCACGGGCACCGGTGCGCCACCGAGCGCAGCCCTCGGGGCGGTCTCCCGAGCTGCTTCTCCACGACCTCGGCGTCTTTACTGTCCAACACTCTCCTTCTCCGTGACCGCCCTGCGACCGGTGCCCTTGTCCGTGGCCTCCACGGACTCCCAGAGCGTCTGATACCACGGTGGCACCGCCGCCGGCTGTTTCACCGCGGCCTGCTGCCGGGTCTGGTCAGGCTCCATGACCACGTAGCACTTCTCGCCCGGCCCGCAGTAGTGCAGCCGTTCCTTGGCCGTCTTCTTGATCCAGTTGGGGTCGCGGCTCTGCCGGTCGCGGGCCAGCAGCCACTGCTTCTCCGCCTCGACCGAGGCCTTCTCCGCGCGCAGCTCGGCGATGCTGCGGCGCAGGCTGATGTACTCGCGCACAGGGTAGGCCAGGCTCATCGCGATCGCGCAGACCACGACGGCCAGAATGGCGGCCCGCCCGGTCAGCTGCGGCCTTTTCGCCAATTGCTGAACACCCCCTCAAGTACGGCCCGCGGCCCATCCGTCTTACCCGTCTGTCCGCCTGCCTACCGCGAGCCGTACTCGAAACTAGCGCCGGAAGCGCGGGAAAGCCGCGCGACCCGCGTAACGGGCGGCGTCGTCGAGGAGTTCTTCGATGCGCAGCAGCTGGTTGTACTTGGCCACCCGGTCGGAGCGGGCCGGGGCGCCGGTCTTGATCTGACCGCAGTTGACCGCCACCGCCAGGTCGGCGATCGTCGTGTCCTCGGTCTCGCCGGAGCGGTGGCTCATCATGCAGCGGTAGCCGCTGCGGTGGGCCAGGTCGACGGCGTCGAGGGTCTCCGACAGGGTGCCGATCTGGTTGACCTTGACCAGCAGGGCGTTGGCGGTGCCCGACTGGATGCCGCGCTCGAGCCGCTCGGGGTTGGTCACGAACAGGTCGTCGCCGACGAGCTGCACCTTGTCGCCGATGGCGTCGGTGATGGCCTTCCAGCCGGCCCAGTCCTCCTCGTCGAGCGGGTCCTCGATGGAGACGAGCGGGTAGTTGGCGACCAGGTCCGCGTAGAACTCGATGAGCTCCTGCGCCGACAGGCCCTTGCCGTCGATCGTGTAGACGCCGTCCTTGTGGAACTCGGAGGCGGCCACGTCGAGCGCCAGTGCGACGTCCTCGCCCGGCACGTAGCCGGCCCGCTCGATGGCGACCAGGATCAGGTCGAGCGCGTCGCGGTTGGACGGCAGGTTGGGCGCGAAGCCGCCCTCGTCGCCCAGGCCCGTGGCGTAGCCCTTCTCCTTGAGCACGCTCTTGAGCGCGTGGTAGACCTCGGTGCCCATGCGCACGGCCTCGCGGAACGTCTCCGCCCCGATCGGCGCGATCATGAACTCCTGGATGTCGACGTTGGTGTCGGCGTGGGCGCCACCGTTGAGGATGTTCATCATCGGGACGGGCAGCACGTGGGCGTTGGGGCCGCCCAGGTAGCGGAAGAGCGGCAGGTCGGCGCTGTCGGCCGCGGCCTTGGCGACGGCCAGCGAGACGCCGAGGATGGCGTTGGCGCCGAGCTTGGACTTGTTGGGCGTGCGGTCCAGGTCGATCATGATCTGGTCGATGATGCGCTGGTCCTCGGCCTCGACCCCGTGGACCTCGTCGAAGATCTCGTCGGTCACGGCGAGCACGGCCTTCTCCACGCCCTTGCCGCCGTAGCGCTTGCCGCCATCGCGCAGCTCGACCGCCTCGAACTGGCCGGTGGAGGCCCCGCTCGGGACGGCCGCGCGGCCGGTGCTGCCGTCGTCGAGCACCACTTCGACCTCGACCGTGGGGTTGCCCCTGGAGTCGAGGATCTCGCGGGCGTATACGACCTCGATGGTAGCCACGGGATGAGCTCCTAAATCGAAAGGCAATATGCGACAGAAGCCTATCGGTACGCCCGCGCGCGGAACCGCACGGTGCCGGTCGGCCGCCGCCGCGCCGCGCGGATCACCGCACCGGCCTCAGTCGGACTCCCAGGCCCGCACCCGATTCCGGTACGAGCGAGCCGCCGCCCGCAGCTCTGCCTCGGCGTCGAGCCCCGCGTCGGCGGCCCGGCGTACGAGGTCGAACAGCTCCCTCGCCACCCCCTGCCCCACCGCGGCCGACAGCGACTCCGGCGCCCCGGCCCGCTCGGCCCTGCGCAGGAGCTGGGCCGCCAGCGACAGGGCGGGCTGCCCCATGGGGACGCCTTCGAGCACCGACTCGCGCCCCTTGGCCGCCCGCTCGGCCGCCTTGATGGCCTCCCAGTTGTCGTTCACCTCGTCGGCGCTCTCGGCCCGCACCGAGCCGAACACGTGGGGATGGCGGCGTACGAGCTTCTCGACGATCCCGGCGGCGACGTCGTCCATGTCGAAGTCCTCGGCCACCCGCGCGTGGAAGACCACCTGGAGCAGCAGGTCGCCCAGCTCCTCCTTGAGCGCGGGATAGTCGCCCTGCTCGATCGTCTCCAGCACTTCGTAGGCCTCTTCGAGCAGGTACGGGACCAGCGTCTCGTGCGTCTGCTTGCGATCCCACGGGCACTCGGTGCGCAGCCGGTCCATCACGCCGACCAGGTCGAGCACCCGGGCGCCCGGCAGGTCGTACGAGCCCGGCACCACCTCGATCACCGGCGGCTCGTCGAGCGCCACGGCGGCGTGCCCGACCGCGCGCATGAAGTCCTCGTCCTCCCGCTCGGAGGAGGAGGCCAGCCACACGACGGTCTCGGCGACCGCGCGCCCGGCCAGCGCCGCGGCGTCGGGCGTGACGACCTCGACCGCCACCCCGGCCTCGGCCAGGTAGGGGAGCTGCGGATGCGCGGCGGAGCCGGTCAGCACCGGACCAGAGCGCAGCGCCTGCCAGGCCTGGTGGCTCAGCAGGCCCGGCGCGACCCTGGGCGAGGTGGTGACGACGATCAGCGGCATGCGCTAGCCCTGCGGCTGCTGCTGGGGCGCCTGCTCGGCCTGCTGGGTGGTGACCTTGCCGAACCGGCCGGCGTCCACGAACAGCGACGGGTTCTCCTGCGACGGCTGCGAGTTGAGCACGCCGAAGCGGGGGCTGTAGACGGCCTTGATGGAGGTGTACTCCTGGGCCAGCTTCTGCACGCCGCTCTCGCCGACCTGCTGCTGCAGCTTCGCCAGCCCGGCCGACACCCGGCCGTATTCGCGCGCGTAGGTGGGCGCGACGCCCAGAGCCAGCAGGTTGATCTCGGGCGACTGGTATTCGCCCGGCTCCTTCAGCTTGGCGTCGATCTCCGCCTCGCTCACCTGGATGTTGTGGCGCTGGATGAGCTGCTTGGACACGCTCATGTCGACCAGGCGCCGCAGCACGTACTGATCGACCGGCACGCCGAGCGCCGTCTCGTCGAGCTTGGCGCTCTTGAGCGCCCCCCGGTACGCCTCGGCGTCCTTGGTGAGCTTGCTCGTGGAGATGCGCTCATTACCGACCACGGCCGCGGCCCCGGCCTGCATGGGCGAGGAGCAGGCAGTCAGCGCCAGGCCCACCGCGGCGGCAGCCACAGCCACTCGTATCGACTTCACGTACGTCCCTTTCCGACCGTAAACCGCCGCTAGCTTACCCGTGCGGGCTCGAGGAACATCGCCTCGACCAGGTCACCGCACCATTTGAGCAGGTCGAGGTCGCGCAGCGGCTGCCCGCCCAGCGGCTTGGTCTTGGGAACCGGAACCAGCAACGTCTCCGCCGCCTGCTTGTATATCGCCTTCTTGTACAGCCGGTCGAGGCGGACCTGCTGTGACTCCCGCAATCTGGCCGGGCCGAACTTGATGTTCTGTCCCTGGAGCGTGACGTCCGTGAGCCCGGCCTGCCGGGCCTTGATCCGGAATTTCGCCACTTCCAGCAGGTTTTCCACCTCCGCCGGCGGCTTGCCGTAACGGTCGGTGAGCTCGTCGCGCACCTCGTCGATGTGGATCGGCGCCGAGATCGCGGCGATCCGTTTGTACGCCTCCAGCCGCAGCCGCTCGGAGGTCACGTAGTCGTGCGGGATGTGGGCGTTGATCGGCAGCTCGACCTTGACGTCCTGCTGCTCCTCCTCGGCCTCCTCGCCGGCCAGCTTGGCCTTCTGCTCCTTGACCGCGTCGGCCATCAGCCGCACGTACAGGTCGAAGCCGACGCCCGCGATGAACCCGGACTGCTCGGCGCCCAGCACGTTGCCCGCGCCGCGGATCTCCAGGTCCTTCATCGCGACGTACATGCCCGCGCCCATCTCGGTGTGCTGCGAGATCGTCGCCAGCCGCTCGTGGGCGGTCTCGGTCAGCGGCTTCTCCGGCGGATAGAGGAAGTACGCGTAGCCGCGCTCCCTGCCTCGCCCGACCCGCCCCCGGAGCTGGTGCAGCTGCGACAGCCCGTAGTTGTCCGCCCGGTCCACGATGAGTGTGTTGGCGTTGGGCACGTCGAGCCCGGACTCCACGATCGTGGTGCAGACGAGCAGGTCGTACTCGCGCTCCCAGAAACCCACCATGATCTTTTCGAGCTGGTGCTCGTTCATCTGGCCGTGCGCCACCGCGATGCGCGCCTCGGGGACCAGCTCGCGCAGCCGCGCGGCCACGCGGTTGATCGAGGCCACCCGGTTGTGCACGAAGAAGATCTGGCCGTCGCGCATCAGCTCGCGCCGGATCGCGGCCCCGATCTGCTTCTCCTCGTACGGGCCCACGAACGTGAGGATCGGGTGCCGCTCCTCAGGCGGCGTGAGGATCGTGGACATCTCCCTGATCCCCGTCAGCCCCATCTCCAGCGTGCGCGGGATCGGCGTGGCCGACATGGCCAGCACGTCGACCTGCGTGCGCAGGTGCTTCATCGCCTCTTTGTGCTCGACGCCGAACCGCTGCTCCTCGTCGATGATGATCAGCCCCAGGTCCTTGAACCTGACCTCGGGGCTGAGCAGCCGGTGCGTGCCGATCACCAGGTCCACCGCGCCCGACCTGAGCCCTTCGAGCGTGCCCTTGACCTCGCCGTCGGTCTGGAAGCGCGAGATCGGCCTGACCGAGACGGGGAAGCTGGAGAACCGCTCGGCGAAGGTCGACATGTGCTGCTGCACCAGCAGCGTCGTCGGCACCAGCACGGCCACCTGCTTGCCGTCCTGCACCGCCTTGAATGCCGCCCTGACCGCGATCTCGGTCTTGCCGTAGCCGACGTCGCCGCAGATCAGCCGGTCCATCGGGACGCCGCGCTCCATGTCGCGCTTGACCTCGTCGATGGCCTCCAGCTGGTCGCCGGTCTCGGCGTACGGGAAGGCGTCCTCCATCTCGCGCTGCCAGGGCGTGTCCGCCCCGAACGGGTGCCCGGGCGAGGCCATGCGGGCGGAGTAGAGCCTGATCAGCTCGCCGGCGATCTCCTTGACCGCCTTCTTCGCCCGCGACTTGGCCTTGGCCCAGTCGGCGCCGCCCATGCGGTTGAGCGAGGGCGCCTCGCCCCCGACGTAGCGGGTGACCTCGTCGAGCTGGTCGGTCGGCACGTAGAGGCGGTCGCCCTTGGCGTATTCGATGACCAGGTATTCGCGGGTGGCGCCCTGCACCGTGCGCTGGACCATCTCGATGTAGCGGCCCACGCCGTGCTGCTCGTGCACCACGTGATCGCCGACCTTGAGCTGCAGCGGGTCCACCATGTTGCGGCGGCGCGAGGGCAGCCGGCGCATGTCCTTGGTCGAGGCCTTCTGGCCGACCAGGTCGAGGTGGGTGAGCACGGCGAGGCCGGACGTGATGAACCCGTGCTCGATCAGCCCGGTCGAGACGTGCACGACCTTGGGCTCAGGCGCTTTATCCAGATATTTCTGCAGCCGGGCGGGCACGTCCACGCCCTTGAGCACTTCCACCATCCGCTCGGCGGGCCCGTGGCCCTCGCTGAGCAGCACGACCGCCTTGTCCTCCGCCAGCCAGCCCTTGATGTCGGCCAGCGCCTTGGCGGTGTCGCCCCGGTAGGCCTCGGAGTCCTGTGCGTCCAGCTCCACCCCGCCGCCGAACGGCGCGATCGTCCACCACGGCTGGCCCAGCGCGTCGGCGTGGTCGCGGATCTCCTCCAGCGAGCGGAAGGCCGCCGCCCCGAGGTCGATCGGGGCCTCGCCGCCGGCCGCCGCGTTGATCCAGGAGGCCTCCAGGAACTCCTGCGAGGTGCGTACGAGCTCCTCGGCCCGCCCCCTGATCCGCTCCGGGTCGCACACGAACACCGCCGACCTGACCGGCAGGTGGTCGAGCAGCAGGTCCATCTCCCCCGCCAGCACCGGCGCGAACGCCTCCATGCCCTCGACCGGGACGCCCTCCGCGAGCTGGTCGAGCACCTCGGCCAGCGCCGGGTGCTCCTCGGCCAGTTCCCTGGCCATGGTCCTGACCTCGCCGGTCAGCAGCAGCTCGCGGCACGGCGGCGCGAACAGCCCGTCCTCGGCCGCCTCCAGCGAGCGCTGGTCGGCCACCTTGAACCAGCGGATCTCCTCGACCGTGTCGCCCCAGAACTCCAGCCGCAGCGGATGCTCCTCGGTCGGCGGGAACACGTCGAGCAGCCCGCCGCGCACCGCCACCTCGCCGCGCTTCTCCACCATGTCCACGCGGTGATAGCCGTTGTTGACCAGGTTGTCCACCACGTCGTCGAGGTCGGCGTCGTCACCGGCCCGCAGCCGGATCGGCTCCAGGTCGCCGAGCCCCTTCACGATCGGCTGCAGCAGCGCCCTGATCGGCGCCACGATCACGCTGAGCGGCCCGGCCGCCGTGTCGCCCTTGACCGGGTGCGCCAGCCGCCTGAGCACCGCCAGCCGCTGGCCCACCGTGTCGCTGCGCGGGGAGAGCCGCTCGTGCGGCAACGTCTCCCACGCCGGGAACACGGCCACGGAACTGGGCTCGATGAGACTGGTCAGCGCGGCGGCCAGGTCTTCGGCCTCGCGGCCGGTCGCGGTGACCGCGAGCACGGCGCGCTGGTCGTGGCCGCTCAGCGCGGCCACGGCGAACGGCCGCAGCGCGGACGGCGCGATCAGCGAGACATCGCCGCCCTCTTCGAGAGCGGCGGTCAGCTTCGGGTCGGCGCGAACAAGGTCAAGTAGTCCGGAAAGACTCATCAGATACGCCTACAGCCCCACGACGGCAACACGATTACCCCCGGCCGGGTCAGGTCGCGGGGGTCTCGTACCAGCCTACTCGCCGTCCGAGCCGCACTCCGCGCCGTCCCGCACCTTGTAACCAGGCACGGAAGGCCAGCGGACGGTGAGCACGGTCGACGCCTCCTCGGCGCGCCACGAATGGTCAACCCCTTTGCCCCACACCACATAGTCGCCCGGCTCGGCCAGCAGCACGCTGCGGCCGGGCAGCTCGACCCTGAACCTGCCGCTGATGAGGACGAGCAGGGCCGTGCGCGTCTCCCCCACGGTCCACTGGGCCCGCTCGTCGCCCGGCTCGTGCACGCCCCACTTGATCTCGACGTCGCCGCTGTGTCTTGGGTCGCCCGGGGGTTTGAAGTGACCGAGGAGCCAGCCGGCGTCGCCGGGCGCGTCGACATGGGCGTTGCCCACGTACACCTCGTCACTCACGGTCAGGCACCTCATCACTCACGTGCCAGGACGCTAGCAGGGAAATGCATTACTGCTTACGATCGGCCGATTACTGTAGGTCACATGTCTGAGGTGCGATCGGTCGCCCAGCGAGGCGACCTCTTCGGTGTACGGGTCCGCGAGCATTGCGCCGGGCAGCCGATCAGGCGGCTCGACGTGCTGGTCGCCGGGTGCGCTCACGACGAGCCGCTGATCCTGGACCACGTCGAGACCCGGGCGACCGGGGCCGACGTCGACCATCCGGCGATCAGGCAGGTGCTGGAGGAGCGGGCGGACCTGGTGTCATGGTCGCTGGGCGACCTGCGCTGCGTGCCGCTGCCGCCCAGGTCCTACGACGTGATCCAGCTCTCGTTCCTGCTGGAGCGCATCCACCACGCCGAGCTGGTGTTCGACCGGCTCCTGCAGTCGTTGCGCCCCGGCGGCCTCGTGCTGCTGCGCATGCGCGACCGCAAGTCCGCCTACGGCCTGCTCGACCGGGTCACGCCGTCCTGGCTGCGCCGGCTGCTGTGGCGCCCGCTCGCCCCGGCGGGCACGCCGGGCCCGCTGCCCGCCGTCTACGAGCCGCTGGCGTCGAGCGACGGCATGCACGCGTTCTGCCTGAGCCGGGGTCTCCAGATCACCGACGACGAGCGCAACACCAGCGGCCCCGCGCGCGCGGGCCGGATCGGGAGCGCCGCGGTCGCGCTGATGTCCTGGCTGACCAGCGGCCGCTACCCGGGCTCGCACGACGAGATCACCATGGTCATCAGGAAGCCCCAGCACCACTTCGCCCGGGTCATCTAGTGCCACACTTATCTGAGCGGGTAGGATCCTTTCCTACCAATTCAATCGGAATAGTTGGGATGTAGGACGACGTGGAGTGGACCCCCGACCCGCGCGAGCTGGCCGATCTCGAGCTGCTGCTCTCGGGCGCGTTCGAGCCGCTGACCGGGTTCCTCGGCCACGACGACCTGCACGCGGTGCACGAGCGGGGCACGCTCGCCGACGGCACCCCGTGGCCCGCGCCCGTCACGCTCCACCTGCCGGCCGAGGTCTCACCCGGCGACGAGGTCACCCTGCTCGACCCGGAGGGCCTGCCGCTGGCGAAGCTCACGGTGGCCGCGCGGGAGCCCGACGGGCTGGTCTCCGGGCCGGTCAAGGGCCTCGGCGCGCCGGAGCACGGGCCGTTCGCGCGGCTGCGGCGCACGCCGTCCGAGGTGCGGGCCGAGCTCGGCGCGCGGCCGGCCCTCGCCGTCACCATGCGGGGGCCGCTCGACGACCTCTCCGAGATCGTGGCCACCGCCAAGGAGCTCGACGCGGCGATCCTGCTGCTCCCCCTCTCCTACGGCGAGGCGGGCCCCGCCGTCGTGCGCGCCGCGCTGCGGGCCAAGGAGCAGCTGCCGCCCGGCACGCTGGTCGTCTCCGTGCCCCTGGCGCCGCGCGAGGAGCCCGAGATCGACCTGGAGCTGCGCGAGCACGTCGCCACCGCCTACGGCGCGGCCGAGCACCTCGCCGGCCCGGAGCCCGTGAGCATTCCCGGGCCGCCGCACCGCCGCGGCCTGGTGGTGTTCTTCACCGGCCTGTCGGGCTCCGGCAAGTCCACCATCGCCCGCGGCCTGCGCGACGCGCTGCTGGAGCTGGGCAGCCGGACGGTGACCTACCTCGACGGCGACGTGGTGCGCCACCTGCTGTCCAAGGGCCTGACGTTCTCCAAGGCCGACCGCGACCTGAACATCCGCCGCATCGGCTTCGTCGCCGCCGAGAGCGCCCGGCACGGCGGCCTGGCCATCTGCGCGCCCATCGCCCCCTACGCGGAGACGCGCGATGAGGTGCGCGAGATGGTCGAGTCGGTCGGCGCCGACTTCCTGCTCGTGCACGTCGCGACGCCGCTGGAGGAGTGCGAGCGGCGCGACCGCAAGGGCCTTTACGCCAAGGCCCGCGCCGGCCTCATCCCCGAGTTCACCGGCGTCTCCGATCCCTACGAGGAGCCGGACGACGCCGAGCTGGTGATCGACACGACGCACCTCTCGATCGACGCGGCCGTCACCCAGGTGCTGGGCGCGCTGAAGAGCGGAGGCTGGGTTCGTTGATCGACTGGGCACTGATCGGCGGCTCCTTCCTGGTCGCCATCGTGGTCGGCCTGACCGGCATGGGCGGCGGCGCGCTCATGACGCCGATGATGATGCTGTTCTTCAACGTCCCGCCGCTGGCCGCGGTCTCCAGCGACCTGGTCGCCTCGGCCGTGATGAAGCCGGTCGGCGGCGTGGTCCACCTGCGGCGCGGCACCGTCAACCTGCGCCTGGTCGGCTGGCTGTGCGCCGGATCGGTGCCGGCCGCGTTCTGCGGGGTGTTCCTGGCCCGCGCGTTCGCGGTCACCGACGCGGTCAAATACGCGCTGGGCGTGGCGCTCCTGCTGGCCGTCGCGGGCATGGCGCTCAAGAGCTGGCTCGGCGCGCGGGGCGGGACGTCGAGCGCGCACGAGATCGCCGTACGCCCAATTCCGACCCTACTGGTCGGTATGGTAGGCGGGTTGGTGGTGGGCGTCTCGTCCGTGGGCTCCGGTTCGCTGATCATCGTGGCCCTGCTCGCGCTCTATCCCGCGCTCAAGGCCAACCAGCTCGTCGGCACCGACCTGGTGCAGGCCGTGCCGCTGGTCGCCGCGGCCGCGCTCGGCCACCTGCTGTTCGGCGACTTCCAGCTCGATCTCACGGTGTCGCTGCTCATCGGCTCGATCCCGGGCGTCTACCTGGGCGCCCGGATCTCCTCGCGGGCCCCCGGCGGCCTGATCAGGGCGCTGCTGGCGATCGTCCTGCTCGCCTCCGCGCTCAAGCTGCTCGACGCGAGCAACACGCTCACCGTCTGGGCGCTCCTGGCGGCCACGGCCGTCACCGTCGCGGGCTGGCGCCTGCGCGCGAGCCGCGCCGCCGCCGAAAGAGAGCCCGTGAACGCGGCCTGAGAGCCGCCCGCGACCGCTCGGACGCCCCTGACGCCCCGGTCTCGGGTCAGGGCCGCGGCACGCGGGTCGCGCGGAAGTACGGGTCGCGCGCGAGCTCGCTGAACGCCCGGTCGGCCCCGGATCCCGTGTCGAAGCTCGTGTCGCCGCGCGGCGCCTGCGGGGAGTCGAAGTAGAGCAGCGCCTTGATCTGCGGATAGCGCTTGATCTGGCGCTGCACCGACTCGAAGAACGCCCGCTTGAACGAGGGGTCGAGCGGCCGCTCGAACACCCCCCACTCGGCGACCATGACCGGCTTGCCGGGGAAGCGCGACTGCATCCACCGGTAGAACCCCGGCCACTGCGCGTACTCCTTGCGGGTCTTGTTCACCAGCCCGTCGAAGTCCTGCACCCGGTCGTCGGCGTACGGATCCATGGCCACCCAGTCGACGACGTCGTCACCCGGATAGAGATCCTCGAACCACGACTTGGCCGCCCAGTTGGGCGCCCCCATGTACGTCATGACCGTGACGGCGTTCTTCACCCCGCCGGCCCGCAGCCTTTCCACGACGTGCCGGAACATGGCCGCGTAGTCGGCCGCCTGCATGCCGGAGCCCGACGCTCCGTCCACGTCGTTCTCCGGCTCGTGGTGGACGGTGAGGAAGAACCGCTCGGGGAAGGTGCGCCTGATGTAGGCGGTCAGCCGGTCGATCCTGGCGTCGAGCGCGCCGTCGGCGATCTCGGCCCAGGTGTGGTCGAAGGAGGGCTTCCAATTGATCATGAGCAGCCGCGGCTTGGCCGGGTCGCGGGCGAGCCTGACCTCGGCCTCGGTCGGGAACAGCTCGCTGCCCCGGTGGTAGACGTGCAGCACGTCGGCGGTGGCGCCCATGCGCGACTCGGCGCCGTGCAGGGCCTCATCCACCGGAGCGCCGGTGAAGACCTCCGGCGCGATGCCCCACCAGGCGCCGCACGACGGGATGAGCCTCGTGGTGGCCGTGCAGGCGGGCGAACCCGGCGACGCCTGCCTGGCTGCCTGCGCGGGAGCCCGTAGGTCGGAGCCCTCCGCGCTGGAGCAGGCGGCCAGTGTGGCGGCCATGCCCACGACAAATGCCGCGAGCGTTGCGGTATGCGAAATTCCCCGAAGCTGCAAAGCCTTCCAACCCCCTAGTCGAACGACCCCCGCCTATCAAACCTGAACCTTGCCATGTCATTCCTGGAACTTCAGCCAGTGTGAGAGTCTCCCCAGTTCATGGCGAGTCCCAGGCGCGCCAAATTTTCGCGACATTTCCCTTTTAGGGCCATTTATTGCTGGCCGCACCAGAGAAAATCTTGGGTATTCAACCTGGCTGATAACCGTCCGTCCTATAGTGGGCGCACACCTCGGCACGTGACGCAGCGTCGTCAGTCGGCGACGTTTCGCACACCATCCAGGAGACCCTCCCCCATGAGCTCCGGTACCGACCTGGACGAGCACCTCGCACTGCTGCGCAGGAGGTGGCTGCTCCTCGTGGGCTGCGTCGTGTTCGGCGGCACCGCGGGTCTCGCGCTGCTGCGGCTCACGCCGCCCGCCTACACCGCCACCACCCAGGTCCTCGTCATGCCGGTCGGGACACAGGAGCCGGGCAACCAGGTGACCGCGCGCCAGCGCGAGCCGCTCAATCTCGACAC
The DNA here is from genome assembly GCF_005889725.1 of Nonomuraea zeae. Taxonomy (GTDB): domain Bacteria; phylum Actinomycetota; class Actinomycetes; order Streptosporangiales; family Streptosporangiaceae; genus Nonomuraea; species Nonomuraea zeae. The sequence continues at coordinate 31,717 of NZ_VCKX01000066.1, read as the reverse complement.
CGAGGCCCAGGTCGCGCAGTCGGACGTGGTCGCGGCGCGGGCATCCGCGTCACTCGGCACCGGCCTGCCGGCCCAGGTCGAGGTCTCGGTGCCGCCCAACTCGGCGGTGCTGTGGATCTCCGTGACGGCCGCCGAGCCGGCCGCCGCGGCGGCGCAGTCCCGCGCGTACGCCGAGGCCTATCTCTCCAACCGCCGCGAGAGCACCCTGGCGGCGATGGCCGAGCAGCAGCAGGCCGTGCTCGCCAAGCTCAAGCAGGTCAACACCGGGATCGACACCGTGCTCAAGCAGCTGCCCACGCTGCCCAAGGGCGGCCCCGAGCGCGCGATCGCGCTGCAGCGGCAGAGCGTGCTCAACCGGCAGGCCGCCAGCCTCGCGCTGAAGTACGACGCGCTGCGCACGGTCGCCGTGACGCCGGGCACGGTCATCAGCCAGGCGGTGCCGCCGTCCGCGCCCAGCTCCCCCAGCCTGCCGCTCTACCTCGGCACCGGGCTGATGGCCGGGCTGCTCACCGGCTCCGCCGCCGCCTACCTCCGCGACCGGCTCGACCGGCGGCTGCGCACGGCCGCCGACGTCGAGCGGCTGACCGGCCTCCCCGTGCTGAGCGACCTGTCCAGCCCGCGCGAGCACGGCGCGCTGCACGACCTGGCCTGCGCCGTGGTCGCCGCGTGCCCGGGCAAGCGGCTGCTGGTCAAGGCGCTGCCCGCCGACCTGTACGCCTCGTCGCTGGCCGAGCCGCTGGCCGTCAGCGCGCCGCTGTCCGTGCTCGACGGCTCCGACGTCCGCGACCTGGCCAGGGCGGACGCGGCCCTGCTCCTGGTACGGCTCGGCCACGTCACCTCGGCCCAGGTCGCGGCCGCCGTGCGCCAGCTGGGCACGCACGACGTGCCGATCGTCGGCGTGGTGACGGCCACCGACGCGGTCCCGTCGTTCGTGCCCCTGCTCGAACCGCGCACCCACACCTCGCTCGGCAAGCTGGTCGCCACCGGCGAGCTGGAGGTCAGCGTGTCGGCGGAGACCACGCCCATGCAGGCGCTCCACCAGCCGCGGCGGCCAGGCCAGCCGACGTGAGAGGACCCGCCTGGCCCATCGGGGCGCTGCTCGTGGGCTACCCGGTGTGGTGGGCGCTCGGGTTCGGCGGGCTGTCGGTCATCGTGCTCGCGGTGCCGATGGCGGTGGTGCTGTGGCGGCGCAGGCCGATCAAGGTGCCGCGCGGGTTCGGGCTGTGGCTGCTGCTGCTGGCCGGCTACCTGATCAGCGCGCTGATGCTGGCGGAGATGCCGCCAGGCACGTACGGCGAGCTCGGCCCCGGCCGGATCGCCGGCTACGCCATGCGGCTGGCGCTCTACGCGTCCATCCTGATCATGGTGCTCTACCTGGGCAACCTGACCGAGCGCGAGCTGCCCCAGCTCCGCCTCGTGCGCATGCTCGGCGTGCTGTTCGTCACCACGGTCGCCGGCGGGCTGCTCGGCGTGCTGTTCCCCGCCTTCGCCTTCACCTCGCCGATGGAGCTGCTGCTGCCCGGCTGGGTCAGCGAGAACTCCTTCGTCCAGAACCTCATCCACCCCACCGCCGCCCAGACGCAGAAGGTGCTCGGGTACGCCTCGCCGCGGCCGGAGGCGCCGTTCGAGTGGGCGAACGCCTGGGGCAGCAACGTGTCGGTGCTGCTGGTGTGGTTCGTGGTCGGCTGGTGGGTGCACGGCGGGCCGCGACAGAAGATCTTCGTCGCGGTGTCGATCGCCCTGGCGGCCGTCCCCGTCGTCTACTCGCTCAACCGCGGCCTGTGGATCGGCCTGGGCCTGGCCGTCGTCTACCTGATCGTCCGGGTGGGCGGGCGTACCAGGGTCGCGCTCTGCGGCGCGGTGGCCGCGGGCGCGCTGGTGTTCGCGCTCAGCCCGCTGGCGTCGCTGGTCGCCCAGCGGCTGGACAAACCCCACTCGAACGACATCAGGGCCTTTACGGTGTCGGCCACCGTCGCGGCGGCGGGCCACTCGCCGGTCATCGGCTTCGGCAACACCCGCAACGCCACCGGCAACCACCGCACGATCACCACGGGCAAGACGCAGTGGTGCGGCGGCTGCGGGCACCCGCCCCTGGGCAGCGACGGGCAGCTCTGGCTGCTGATCATCACGCAGGGGTTCACGGGGGCGGCGCTCTACGTGGCGTTCTTCCTCGGCGCGATCCGCCGCCACTGGCGCGACCGCAGCCCGATCGGGCTGGCCGGGGTGCTGGTGATGGGGCTCGTCCTGCTCTACATGTTCATCTACGACGGCCTGGTCACGCCGCTCAGCCTCTATCTCATCTCGTTCGCGCTCCTGTGGCGGAACGCATGAGCCTGTTCCTGGAGAAACGCATGAAGGACGCGGCCGTCCGGCTCGGCTACCTCGCGGAGACCGTACAACTGCTGCATCCGGGCTCGGGCTCGCCCCGGGCGTACACGCTGCTGCCGCACGCCTCCGTGCCGCGCCGGCTGGCGCCGCGCCGGTGGTGGCACGTGGGGTCCCAGGTGATGGTGCCCACCGAGGGGTCCATCGCCGTGCACCTGAGCGAGGTGTTCTCCAGGCCGGTCGAGACCGTCCTGCACGTACGCCCGGCGCTGCGGGCCAACCGGAAGCCGATCCTGGAGGCGCGGTCGGGCGGGGAGCGGCTGGCGTTCGTGAAGATCGGCGACAGCGCGCGGGCCCGGCGGCTGGTCACGGCCGAGGCGGCGGCCCTGCGCCGGCTGGCCGGGCTGTCGCTGGACACGGTGACCGCGCCGACGGTGCTCCACCACGGCGACTGGCGCGGGCTGGCGGTGCTGGCGCTGTCGCCGCTGCCGGTGCGGCGCGGCCGGGTGCCCGCGCCGCTGCTGCGCGCGGCGATCAGGGAGATCGCGGGCACCGGAGGGCCGCGCGCGGCCTGGCACGGTGACCTCGCGCCGTGGAACCTGTGCCCGGCGCCCGACGGCCGCGTGCTCGTCTGGGACTGGGAGCGGTACGAGGTCGGCGTCCCCTACGGGTTCGACGCCGTGCACCACTTCTTCCACCGGGCGCTGCGCAGGATGGGCCCGCCGGCCGCGGCCCGGGCGTGCGTGGCGCGGTCCGTACGCGAGCTCGCGCCCCTGGGCCTGTCGGCGGCGGTGGCCAAGCAGACGGCGCTGCGTTACCTCATCGCGCTGGCCGACCGGCACGCCGCCGACGGGCACGCGCCGCTCGGGCCGCCGCGGTCCTGGCTCAATCCGGTCGTCGACCACGAGGAACTGCTGACATGAGGACCATGAAGCGCTCCGTGCTGTCGCTCTCGCGGGCCACGGGGAGGTTCACGGCGGGGGCGCGGGTCCTGCCGTCGTTCCTGATCACGGGGGCGCAGCGGTGCGGGACCACCTCGCTGTACCGGGCGCTGGCGCAGCATCCGCTGCTGCTCAAACCGGTGCTGCACAAGGGGGTCCACTACTTCGACGTCGGTTATTCGCACGGTTTGCCGTGGTACCAGGCGCACTTCCCGCTGTGGGTGGGCGCGGCGCTGCTCTCGCACCGGTACAACGCGCGGGCCCAGGCGTTCGAGTCCTCCCCCTACTACCTGTTCCATCCGCTGGCCGCGGAGCGGATCGCGGCCGACCTGCCCGGGGTGAAGCTGATCGTGCTCGTCCGCGATCCGGTGGAGCGGGCCTGCTCGGCGCACGCCCACGAGCTGGCCAGGGGCTTCGAGACGGAGTCGCACTTCGAGTACGCCGTCGAGCTCGAAGCCCGGCGGCTGGCCGGCGCCGAGGAGCTGCTGCGCGAGTCGCCGTTCGCGCTGCACCACTCGCATCGCCACCACGCCTACGTGGCCAGGGGGCGCTACGCCGAGCAGCTCGACCGGCTGGAGCCGCTGATCGGGCGGGAGCGGATCCTGGTGCTGGACAGCCACCGGTTCTTCAAAGAGCCGGAGGGCGTCTACGACCGGGTGCTGGAGTTCCTGGGGGTGCCGCACCTGGGATATCCGGCGTTCGAGCGGCACAACGGCAGGCCGCTGCCCCGGCGGGTGTCCCCGGTGCTGGGGCAGGCGCTGCGCGACCACTTCGAGCCGTACGACGCGCGGCTGACGCGCTGGCTGGACGGTGAGCCGTCGTGGCGGCGCTGACCGGTGTCGCGCGGCGGGTGCGGCGCGGGGGGATCGCCGGGGTCGCGGGCGCCGCGTTCAGCGCGCTGGCCCAGTTCGGCCTGCTGGTGGTCGTGACGAGGGCGTTCACGGCCGCGGAGGCGGGCGCCTTCTTCACCGCGACCGCGGTGGCGCTCATGGCGGCCGGGGTCGCCAAGCTGGACGCGGGGAACGGGCTCGTGTACTTCATCGCGCGGGCCAGGACGTACGGATATCTCGGCATTTCTGGATATATCAGGGCGGCGCTCGTGCCCAGCATTGCGGTGGCCTGCGGCGCGGCGGTGCTGCTGTATCCGCGGCTCGGCCCGCTCGCGGCGGCCCTGCCGGTGATGGTGGCCGCGGACGTGCTGCTGGCGGCCACCCGGGGGTTCGGGTCCGTCAGGCCCACGGTGCTCCTGGACGGGGTGCTGCTGCCCGCGGCCCAGCTCGTGCTGGTGGCCGGTGCGGCGGTGGCGGGCGCGGCCGGGTGGCTGGCGGTGGCGTGGGCGCTGCCGTACGCGCTGGTGCTGGTGCTGGTCGCGGAGCGGTTGCGCGGGCGGGTGCCGCGGACGCCGTACCTGCCGGGGACGGGGCGGGACCTGTGGCGGTACACGGCTCCGAGGTCGCTGGCGGGGGCGATCCAGGCGGTGTTCCAGCGGGTGGACATCGTGATCGTCGCGGCGCTGGGCGGGCCGGCGCAGGCCGCCGTGTACACGGCCGCCACCCGGTTCAGGGTCGTCGGGCAGCTCGCAGGTCAGGGGCTGACGCAGGCCGTACAGGCTCGGCTGGTCGAGGCGCTCGCCGAGGGGGAGTCGGCGCGGGCCAGGGAGCTGTACCAGGCCACCACGATCTGGCTGGTGCTGCTGACCTGGCCGGTGTGGCTCGCGTACGCGGCGCTGGCGCCGTGGGTGCTGGGGGTGTTCGGCCCCGCGTACGGCTCCGCGGCGCCGGTCGCCCTGGTGCTGGCGGGCACCATGATGGTGGCGACCGCCTGCGGGATGGTGGACGTCGTGCTGACGGCGGCCGGGCACACCGGCACGAGCCTGCTCAACCTGCTGATCGCGATCACCTGCACCGTGGCGCTGGACCTGGCGCTGATCCCGGGTCTCGGGGCGCTCGGCGCGGTCGTCGGATGGTCGGGAGGCGTGATCGTCAAGAACCTGCTCCCGTTGTGGCAGCTGCACCGGCGCTACGGCCTGCACCCCTTCGGCCGCCACACCCTGCCCGCGCTCCGCCTGCGCACCTGGACGCTCACATGAGGACCGCCGGCCTGGAGCCGAGAGCGGACCGGCATCCGGATCCGGCCTCCCGGGCCCCGGTGCTGGTGACCGGCCTGCCGAGGAGCGGCACGAGCTGGACGGGCAGGATGCTCGCGGCCGGCGGCGACCTGGTCTACGTCAACGAGCCGCTCAACCCCCAGCACCCGCCGGGCCGCTGCCCCGGAGTGCTCAAGGCGGCCGTCACGCACCGGTTCCAGTACATCTGCGACGACAACACGGCCGGCTGGCTGCCCGCCTTCCGCGACACGGTGGCCCTGCGCTACCGCTGGCTCGCCGAGCTGCGCGCGAACCGCTCCCCCTACGACCTGGCCCGCCTCCTCCGCTACGGCACCGCCTTCACCCTGGGCCGGCTGACCGGCCGGCGCGCGCTGCTCGACGACCCGTTCGCGGTGCTGAGCACGGCCTGGTTCGCCGGTCGCCTGGGGTGCAGGGTGATCGCGCTGGTGCGCGATCCCGTGTCGTTCGTGGCCAGCTGGCAGCGGCTCGGCTGGACGGTCTACTTCCACGAGCTGCTGGAGCAGCCGCTGCTGGTCCGCGACCATCCGGAGCTGCTGGGGCTGCGCGCCCTCGTCGGCTCCCAGGACCGCGTCGCCAAGGCCGCCGCGCTGTGGCTGGCGACCCGCGCGATCCTCGCCCGGACGCCCGGCATCCTCCTCACCTCGTACGAGTCCCTGGCCGCCGACCCGCTGCCCGGCTTCCAGCGCCTGTACGCCTACGCCGGGCTCCCCTGGACCCCGGCCGCCGAACGCCGGATCGCCAGGGCGTGCACGGGCGGCTCCGCGACGGGGGCGGGCTTCACCTGGTCGGGCCTGTCGCGGACGGCGTACCGGCGGATGGACTCCCGCCGGGCCCTGGACGACCCGGCCCGCGGCCTGAGCGCCGAGGACGTCGCCCGCGTCCGCGCCCTCACCGCCCCCGCCATCGCCGTCCACTGACCGGGTGCTCCCGCACCGCGCCCGGTTCACGTGCCGGGCGCGCGCTCACCGCGTCCGGTCCCGCAGGCCGGGCGCGCGCTCATAGCGCTCGTCTCACCCGTCGTGCGATTCGGGTGGCCAGGCAGCCGCCCAGGAGGCGCGCGGCGAAGGGCAGGTCGTCGACCAGGTAACGCCGCGCCAGCCGGCCCGGCTCGCCGGCCAGCCGGAACGCCCACTCCAGCCCGGCCCGCTGGAGCCATTCCGGCGCCCTGGTGACCGTGCCGGCCGCGAACGCGATCGCCGCCCCGCAGCCCACGAACCAGGCTCCGGGCAGCTCCTCCCGCAGGGCCACGATCAGCCGGTCCTGCCGGGGGAACCCGAGCCCGACGAACACGAGCCGGGGCCGGGCGGCGACCACCGTCCGCCGGACGATCGAGCTTCCCTCCGGCGTGGCGTCGAAGTGGTAGGGCGGCGCGTGGACACCGCACACGTCCAGGCCGGGGTGGCGGGCCGTGAGCTCCTCCGCCGCCTTGCCCGCCACGCCCGGAGCGCCGCCGAGCAGGTAGGCCGGCCAGCCGTGGCGGGCGGCGAGCGCGCTGAGGGACCAGATGAGGTCCGCGCCCGTGACCCGCTCGGGCACCGGCGTGCCGAGCAGCCTGGCCGCCCACACCAGCGGCATCCCGTCCGGCACCACGAGCTCGGCCGAGCAGATGAGCTCCCGCAGCGCGGGATCGAGCCGGGCGGCCCGGCAGATGTCGACGTTGGGGGTGACGATCCGCCCGCCCCTGCCGGCTTCGAGCTCGGCGGCCACCCACCGGACCACCTCGTCCTGAGTGAGCGGGTCCACCTCCACGCCGGCCACCCGCACCCGCGCCCTCCGGCCCGAACTGTGGCGCGCCCCTCCCGCCGCAGCACCGTCCCGCTCGGGAGAGACCGGGGAAGCCGGGGAAGCCGGGGAAGCCGGGGAGCCCAGAACGGCCGGGACGACCGGCCGCTCCGACGCGGACGAATGAGCCGGCTGCCGGCCGGGCACGGGCGAAGACGCCGATGACCGCTCGGGCGCGGGTGGAGGGACCCATGGCCGCTCGGGCGCCGGTGGCGGGTCGGACGCGGGCGCGGGTGCAGGCCGCTGGGCGGGGACGGCCGGGATCGTGCGCTCTGGCGGGGTCAAATGCCACGCCCGCGCTGGTGGAGCAGGGAGAGCACGGCAGGCGCTGAGACCAGGCCCGCCGCCACCGCGAGCGCGATCGGCCCGCGCGGCTCGCGAGGGCGGGCCGCGAACGTGCGGGCGGCCCAGCGGGCGGCCTCGCGCCGGTGCCCGAGCGCCGCGTGGCTGAAGGCGAGCTGGCCGTAGACCCGCGCCGCGCCGCACGGATCCACGGCCAGTTCAGGGTGCCGGGCGAGCATCCAGTCGAGCCCGGCGATTCGGTCGGCCCAGCGGGCGGAGTAGTGGGACCCGCCCCACCGCACGCGCACCAGCGGCCGGTCGACGTGCACGATCGGCTGCCGCTTGGCGGCGCGCAGGGCCAGGTCCCAGTCCTCGTTCTGGCCGCCGGGCGCGCTCTCGTCGGCCCACAGCGCGCCGCGCGGGAACAGGAACGTCGAGGAGTGCACCATCACCATCCGCGAGCGGACCAGGTCGTCCACGGTCACGCGGGACGTACCGGCGAGCCTGGGGACGCGGCGGTCGCCGTACTCGACCTCGATGCCGCAACTGGCGAACTCGCCGCCGTCCTCCAGCGCCCGCGCCTGCGCGGTCAGCTTGCCCGGCAGCCAGACGTCGTCGTCGTCGCAGAAGGCGACGAGGTCGGTGTCGCAGGCCGCGATCCCGGTGTTCCGCGCGCCCGGCAGCCCGGGGCTGAGCGTGTTCGGCAGGACGCGTACGGAGTGAGAGCCCCCCACCACGGCGTCGGCCACCTGCTCGGCCACCACCGCCAGGGGCGCGCCGTCGGCGACGACGACCAGGCTGAGCTCGCCCGGGTAGTCCTGCGCCAGCACCGCCTCGACCGCCTCCCGGAGCCGGCGGGGCCGGTTCCCGCTGGTCGGGATCACCACACCGGCTGAACGAAATCCGGTCACGTCCGTACCCCCCGATAGCCGTACCTGGCCCTGAGCGGCCACGTGAGCGCGTTGACCACCCGGCGGTCACGCTCGGGCAGCCCTGACACCCATGAGTCGTCTCGCCGCAGCTCGACCCGCCCCACGTGGAACCGCATCGGGTTGCCGGAGGCCGTGTGGGCGGGCCCGAGCCAGGCGGTGCCGCCGTCGATGAACGGCAGCTCGTCCGCCTCCAGGCCGATCCCGCGGGCCAGCGCCGCCAGCGTGGCCTCGGGCGCGGCGAGCAGGTCCTCGTAGCGGACCCTGGTCACCCGGCCCCCGCGTCCCGGGAGCAGCTCCATGGCGGCGTTCTGGGCCGTCCAGTGCAGCGCTGTGCGGGCCGGCCCCCAGCGGGTCATGGGCAGCCCGTCCTCGGGCCGGCGTACTGTCCTGTTCCACGAGTGGGCGACGGCTCGCGGGTCTCTGACGACGTGGACGATCCGCACGTCCACCCCGCTCGCCAGCAGGCAGCAGGCCAGGGACGCGTGCTTGCTGGAGTCGATCACGACCGGCGCGCCCACGGCCTCGTACAGCAGCCGGTACGCCTGCGTGTAGGCGGCCAGGTCCCGATGTGCGATCCGCGGGATCCTGCGGGTGCGATCCACCCGCCGCCGCAGCCGCAGCACCCGCTCGGCCAGCGCCGGGGTCCAGCCGCCGAACGCGCGCTCCCCCACGTGCCGCCAGAACAGGCACTCGGGGAACGGCACCCCGCACCCGCAGAGCTCCCCGCCGAGCACGCCGCGCTCCCAGAGATGCACCACCTCGCCGAGCGCCACCACGCCGGGCAGCTCGCCCAGGAGCCTTTCCAGCAGCGTGGTGCCACTACGGCCGAGGCCGCCGAGATAGACGACACGGGTGGCGGGAGCACGGGTGATCAAAAGAGAAGGCCTTCGCGTCACGAACACGGAACGCGAAGACCCTAGCGCGGAGAGTAATCGGCGGGTCGGCTAACCCCAAAGGATCTACCTTCCTTGCCGCGGCTCAGGTGGCGTCGATGATCATGCCCGCGCCGACCGTGCTGTTCGTGGCCTCGTCCACCAGGATGAAGCCGCCGGTCTGCCGGTTACGGGCGTAGTCGTCGACGAACATCGGCTGCGTCACCCGCAGCGACACCCGCCCGATCTCGTTGAGGCTCAGCGACGTCGCCTCCTCGTCCCGGTGCAGGGTGTTGACGTCGAGCCGGTAGTGCAGGTCGCGCACCATGGCGCGAGCCGTACGGGTGGTGTGCTTGATCGTCAGCTTGGAGCGCGGCGCCAGCTTGGCGCCGTCGGCCATCCAGCAGACCATGGCCTCCAGCTCCTGCGCCACCTGCGGCTGGTTGTTGGGGCGGGCGATCATGTCGCCGCGCGAGATGTCGAGGTCGTCCTCGAAGCGCAGCGTCACCGACATGGGCGGGAACGCCTCCTCCACCGGCCCGTCGAACGTGTCGATCGAGGCGATGCGCGTGGTGAGGCCGGAGGGCAGGTGCACGACCTCGTCGCCGGGCTTGAGCACGCCGCCGGCCACCTGGCCCGCGTAGCCGCGGTAGTCGTGGAAGGCGTGGTCGGTGGCCCGCTGCGGGCGGATCACGTATTGGACGGGGAAGCGCACGTCGACCAGGTTGCGGTCGGAGGCGATGTGCACGTTCTCCAGGTGGTGCAGCAGCGAGGACCCGAGGTACCAGGGCATGTTCTCGGAGCGCGAGACCACGTTGTCGCCGTTGAGCGCGGAGATCGGGATGAAGGTCAGGTCGGTGACGTTCAGCTTGGACGCGAACGCCGTGAACTCCTCCCTGATCTCCTCGAACCGCTCCTGCGAGTAGCCGACCAGGTCCATCTTGTTGACGGCCAGCACCAGGTGCGGCACGCGCAGCAGCGTGGTCAGGAACGCGTGCCGGCGCGACTGCTCCAGCACGCCCTTGCGGGCGTCGATGAGGATGATCGCGAGGTCGGCCGTGGAGGCGCCGGTGACCATGTTCCGGGTGTACTGGATGTGGCCGGGCGTGTCGGCGATGATGAACTTGCGCTTCGGCGTGGCGAAATAGCGGTACGCCACGTCGATCGTGATCCCCTGCTCCCGCTCGGCCCGCAGGCCGTCGGTCAGCAGCGACAGGTCGGTGTATTCGGTGCCGCGGTCGCGCGAGGTGCGCTCGACCGCCTCGAGCTGGTCCTCGAAGATCGCCTTGGAGTCGAAGAGCAACCGTCCGATGAGGGTGGACTTGCCGTCGTCGACGCTTCCCGCAGTGGCAAAGCGAAGGATGTCCATCAGAAGCAGCCCTCGGAATAGACGTAGCCGGTCCGGAACGGACCGCGGCTGGTGCGGACGGTCGGCATTAGAAGTAGCCCTCTCTCTTCCGGTCCTCCATGGCCGCCTCGGACGCGCGGTCGTCGGCCCTGGTGGCCCCGCGCTCGGTGATCCGGGTGGCGGCGATCTCCTCGATGATCTCCTCGACCGTGGCGGCCTTGGACTGCACCGCGCCCGTGCAGGTCATGTCACCCACGGTGCGGTAGCGGACCACGCTCTCGAAGAGCGGCTCGTCGTCACCGCGCTGGACCACCTGGGAGTCGGGCAGCAGCATGCCGTCGCGCTCGAACACCTTGCGCGTGTGGGCGAAGTAGATGGAGGGGATCTCGATGCCCTCGCGCCTGATGTAGTCCCAGACGTCGAGCTCGGTCCAGTTGGACAGCGGGAAGACCCGGATGTGCTCACCCTTGCGGATGCGCGCGTTGTAGAGGTTCCACAGCTCGGGACGCTGGTTCTTCGGGTCCCACTGCCCGAAGTCGTCGCGGAAGGAGAACACCCGCTCCTTGGCCCTGGCCTTCTCCTCGTCGCGCCGCGCGCCGCCGAAGACCGCGTCGAACTCGTGCTCCTCGATCGCGTCGAGCAGCGTGGTCGTCTGCAGGCGGTTGCGCGAGGCGCGCCGCCCGGTCTCCTCGACGACCCGGCCCTGGTCGATGGACTCCTGCACGCTGGCCACGATCAGCCGCGCGCCGAGCTCGGTGGAGCGCCGGTCGCGGAAGTCGATGACCTCGTCGAAGTTGTGCCCGGTGTCGACGTGCATGAGCGGGAACGGGATCGGCGCGGGCCAGAACGCCTTCTCCGCGATGCGGAGCATGACGATCGAGTCCTTGCCCCCGGAGAAGAGCAGACATGGACGCTCGAACTCGGCCGCCACTTCGCGCATGATGTGGATGGCTTCGGCTTCGAGCACGTCGAGCTGCGACGTCGTGTAGTCGCGCTGGAGCATGGGAGCTTCCTCCGGCGTTAGCGGTGCAGGTCCCGAATCCCGGCGAGCAGGGATGTCGCCAGCTCCGGTAGGGAAACAAGGATATCGGGTAGCGAGGGGTCGGCTTGGTTGTAGGTCAGCTCGGAGCCGTCGATCCGGCTCGCGTGGGCCCCGGCGGCCAGGGCCACGGCGGCCGGCGCGGCGGAATCCCATTCGTACTGGCCTCCGGCGTGTACGTACGCCTCGACGTCACCGGTGAGCACCGCGGCGATCTTCGCGCCGGCCGAGCCGATGGGAACGAGGTCGGCGCCCACGAGGTAGGCGAGCTTCTGCACGAACTCGGGCGGCCTGCTGCGGCTCACGGCGATGCGGAACCTGCCCTTGTCGAAGGCGGGCAGCGTGGGCGGCTCGGCGGTGCTCAGCGTGCGGCCCTGGGCGGGCAGCGCCACGGCACCGGCGGCCAGCCGGCCGCGCTCCCACAGCGCCACGTGCACGGCCCAGTCGGACCTGCCCTCCGGCGTGCCGTCCACGGCCGCGTCCTGGCCCGCGCGGCGCTCGGAGAACTCGCGGGTGCCGTCGAGCGGGTCGACGATCCACACCCGGTCGGCGCTGAGCCTGCGCGGGTCGAGCCGCTCCTCGCGGGTGGCCTCCTCGGACAGGATGCTGTCACTGGGCCGCAACCTGCCCAGCGCCTCCATCAGGAAGACGTGGGAGGCACGGTCGCCCTCGTCCCGCAGCGCGCGGGAGTCGTCGAACCCCAGGCGCTCGCGGATGCGCAGCAGCCGCTCGCCGGCCTCGGTCGCCAGGTCGGCGGCGAGGGCGTGGTCGTCGCGAATCGTCATCAATATGCTCCTTGCCCCCGGGCGACGGCCGACCAAGTCTTCCACAGGATCTGGAGATCCAGAGTGAGGGACCAGTTCTCCACGTAACGCAGGTCGAGGCGCACGGATTCCTCCCACGATAGGTCAGATCTGCCACTGACCTGCCACAGCCCGGTCAGCCCGGGACGTACGAGGAGTCTTCTGCGCACGTCGTCACCGTAGCGTGCGACCTCCTCCGGCAGCGGCGGCCGGGGGCCCACGAGCGACATGTGGCCGCGTATCACGTTGATGAGCTGGGGCAGCTCGTCCAGTGAGTGGCGGCGCATCAGCATGCCGAGCGGGGTGACGCGTGGATCGTTCCTGATCTTGAACAGCAGCCCGTCGCGCTCGCTGACCAGGGTGATCTTCTGCTGCTCCGAGCCGCGCCGCATGGTGCGGAACTTCACGATCGTGAACAGCCGCCCGTCCCTGCCGACCCTCGTCTGCCTGAACAGGGCGGGCCCCGGGCTCGTCACGCGTACGGCGACCGCCAGCGCCGCCAGCACCGGCGAGAGAAGCACCAGCAGCAGGACGGCGACCAGCCGGTCGAAGACGTTCTTCACCAGCTGCCTGGCCCCGGCCAGCTCGGGGTGCTCCACGTGCAGCAGCGGCAGCCCGGCGACCGGCCTGATCATCGTGCGCGGGCCCGCCACGTCCATCAGGGCCGGGGCGACGACCAGCTCGGTGTGCGTGCGCTCCAGCCGCCAGGCCAGCCGGCGCAGCGCCTGCCCGTCCATCTCGGGGCAGGCCAGCACGGCCACGGTGTCGGCGCGGACCTGGTCGACCACGATCGGCACGTCGCTGAGGTCGCCGCCGACCGGCACCTCGGCCACGAGCTCCCCGGGCGTGCCGCCGGGCAGGCAGGCCGCCACGACGTCCATGCCGTGGTGGCGCTCCTTGCGGAAGAGCTGCACGAGCTCGGCGACCGAGGCGGCGTGGCCGACCGCGACCACCTTGCGCATGCAGTGTCCGGCCGCCCTGCGGCGGTGCAGCGAGCGGCGCAGGGCGTATCTGAGTATCAGGGTGAGCAGGGTGACCAGCGGCAGCGCGAGCACCACGTAGCCGCGCGCGACGTCGGTCTTGGTCACGTAGGAGCCGATGGCGGTGCCCGCGGTCAGCGACACGCCCGCCTGGACGACCCGGCGGAACTCCTCGGAGCCGACGCCGAGCATGCGCGGCTCGTAGGCCCGGCTGAGCGCCACCGCGCAGCACCACACCACCGGCAGCGCCAGGCTGACCAGCAGGTACGGCAGCACGTACGGGGTGAGCGCGCCGAACCTGACCAGGAACGCGGCACAGGCCCCGGCCCCCGCCCCGCACAAGTCGGCCAGCACGGCGCGCACGCGGTAGGAGCGGACCCAGGCGGGGGTGCGCGGGCTCACGCGCCAGGAGGCGGCCCAAGGGGCGGTCCAGGAGGCCGTGTCGCCGTATGTGACGACGGTGGTGAGCCCCTGACCGCGAGGTTGGCCGCGCACGCGTTGCCTCCAGGTGATCAGTCCGACGGACAGTCACAGATGGTAGCGGCGAGAACACGCGCGAACCGGCGAACGGCTCTATGCGGTGATCAGCGAGGAGGGCCGGAAATGTGGAGATCAGCCCGGTGAAATTCGTTCTGGGTGGTCTCCAGGTCGCGGGCCATCAGCGACTCCACGACGTCGGCCGCGCGGTCGACGAGGAAGGCCAGGTCCTTGCGCTCCATGGTGGCGAAGTCCTTGAGCACGAAGGAGGCGGCGTCCATGCGGCCGGGCGGACGCCCGATGCCGAAGCGGACCCGCAGGTAGTCGCGGGTGCCGAGGACCTTGGTGATGGACTTGAGCCCGTTGTGGCCGTTGTCGCCGCCGCCCAGCTTGGCGCGCAGCGCGCCGTAGGGCACGTCGAGCTCGTCGTGAACGACGATCAGCCGGTCCGGGCCGATCTTGTAGAAGTCGCAGAGCGCTTTGACCGGGCCGCCGGACAGGTTCATGTACGTCAGCGGCTTGGCCAGGATGGCGGCGCTCGTCTCGCACACCTCGGCCCGGCTCTTGTGGGCCTTGAAGCGCCCGCCGGCCCTGGCGGCCAGCTCGTCGAGCACCATGAAGCCCGCGTTGTGCCTGTTGCCCGCGTATTCGGGCCCCGGATTGCCCAGTCCGGCGATCAGCCAGCGGTCCATGCGCTCCCCTTGTAGCAGAACGGGGCGGCTCTCACCGGGCCGCCCCGTTCAGTGGAAAACTCGGTGCCCCGCCTTACTCGGCGGCGGCCTCGGCGCTCTCGCTCTCGGCGGCGGCCTCGGCGGCCTCGCCCTCGGCGGCAGCGGCGGCGGCGGCCTCTTCCTCCGTCGGCTCCTCGACCGGCTTGGAGATGACGTGGAGGACCACGACCTCCGGGTCGGCGATCAGCGTCGTGCCCTTGGGCAGCTTGAGGTCGGCGGCCGTGACCACGGTGCCGATCGTCAGGCCCTCGACGTCGACCTCGACGCCGGTCGGGATGTGGGTGGCCTCGGCCTCCACGGCGACGGAGACGAGCTGCTGGTCGAGCAGGCCCTCGGAGTTGACGTCGCCGACGGTGGTGACCGGGATCTCGACGGTGACCTTCTCGCCGCGCTTGACCAGGAGCAGGTCGACGTGCTCGACGAAGCCCTTGATCGGGTCGCGCTGGACGCCCTTGGGCAGGGCCAGCTCGTCCACGCCGTCACCGGCGAGGTGGATCAGGACGTTCGGCGTACGCAGCGCGAGCAGCACCTCGTGGCCGGGCAGGGTCAGGTGCTTGGGGTCGATGCCGTGCCCGTAGAGAACGGCGGGCACCTTGTCGGCGCGGCGGATCTTGCGAGCGGCGCCCTTGCCGAACTCGGTGCGGGGCTCGGCTGCGATACGTACTTCGGACACGACATCTCCTAGGGATGCTCAGAGTCGGGTTGTTGAGCGCTCCCCCTCACCCGCCCTAGCGGAAGGCGTTACGAGCGCAACCTGTTCAGTCTACTGCGTTGTTCGCCGGGCTCCGCCCGATGCGTTGGCCGCCCTCCGGCTCAGGTGTCGCCCTCGAACAGGCTCGTGACCGAGCCGTCGGTGAAGACCTCGGTGATGGCGCGGGCGATGAGCGGCGCGATCGACAGGACCGTCAGCTTGTCGAACCTGTTGGCCGGCGACAGGGGCAGCGTGTTGGTGACGATGACCTCGGAGATCCGGGAGTTCTTCAGCCGGTCGACCGCGGGATCGGAGAAGACCGCGTGGGTGGCGGCGGTGATCACGTTGGTCGCGCCCTGCTCGTAGAGGGCGTCGGCGGCCTTGCAGATCGTGCCGGCGGTGTCGATCATGTCGTCGATGAGCACGCAGGTGCGGCCGCGTACTTTACCGACGACCTCGTTGACCTTCACGGAGTTGGCCACGTCGAGGTCGCGCCGCTTGTGGATGAAGGCCAGCGGCGTGCCCAGCGTGTCGGCCCAGCGCTCCGACAGCCGCACGCGGCCGGTGTCGGGCGAGACGATGGTGGTGTTCTCCAGGTCGAGCTTGTTCTTGAGGTAGCTCTCCAGCACCGGCATGGCGAACAGGTGGTCGACGGGGCCGTCGAAGAAGCCCTGGATCTGCGAGGTGTGCAGGTCGATCGACATGAGCCGGTCGGCGCCCGCGGTCTTGAACATGTCGGCCATCAGCCTGGCCGTGATGGGCTCGCGACCGCGGCCCTTCTTGTCCTGGCGGGCGTAGCCGAAGAACGGCATGACCACGGTGATGCGCTTGGCGGAGGCCCGCTTCAGCGCGTCGACCATGATGAGCTGTTCCATGATCCACTTGTTGATGGGGCCGGTGTGGCTCTGGATCACGAACGCGTCGCAACCGCGGACGGACTCCAGGTAGCGGGCGTAGATCTCGCCGTTGGCGAAGTCGATCAGCTTGGTGGGGGTGAGGGAGACGCCGACGTGCTCGGCCACCTCCTCGGCCAGCTCCGGATAGGCCCGGCCGGAGAAGAGCATGAGGTTCTTCTCGCCCGGCTGCTTGATGCTGGTCACTGCTTGTTCTCCTGCTGCTCTTCGGCCAGCGCGCGTTCGGCGGCGGCGGCCGATTTCGTGCCCGCGCGCCTGCGCAAGACCCATTTCTCTATGTTGCGCTGTCGCGCTCTTGCCACCCCGATGGCGCCGGGGGGAACGTCTGCGTCGATCACGGAGCCGGCGGCCGTGTAGGCGCCGGCGCCGACCGTCACCGGGGCGACGAGCATGGTGTCGCATCCGACGAACGCGCCGTCGCGCACGGTGGAGCGATGCTTGTCGACCCCGTCGTAGTTCACGAACACCACGGCGGCGCCGATGTTGACGTCGTCGCCGATGGTGGCGTCGCCCGCGTAGGACAGGTGTGGCACCTTGGAGCGCTCGCCGACCTGGCTGTTCTTCATCTCGACGAACGTGCCGGCCTTGGACTTGCGCCCCAGCACGGTGCCCGGCCGCAGGTAGGCGTAGGGGCCGACGCTGGCCTCCGGGCCGATCTCGGCGCTGTCGCAGACGGCGTTGCGCACGATCGCGCCCTCGCCCACGCGGGTGTCGGTCAGCGTGGTGCCCGGGCCGATCTCGGCGCCGCTGTCGATGACGGTGCTGCCGTGCAGCTGGGTGCCGGGGTGGACGACGGCGTCCGGCCCGATCCGCACGCCCACGTCGATCCAGGTGCTGCCGGGGTCGATGATCGTGACGCCGCCGCGCATGTGCTCTTCGAGCAGGCGGCCGTTGAGCACCTTGCGGGCGGCGGCGAGCTGCACGCGGTCGTTGACGCCCTCGACCTCGACGTGGTCGCCGGCCACGCAGACGCCGACCCGGTGGCCGTCGCCGCGCAGGATCCCCAGCACGTCGGTGAGGTATTCCTCGCCCTGGGCGTTGGCGGTGGACAGGCGCTTGACCGCGTCGGCCAGCAGGAGGCCGTCGAAGGCGTAGATGCCGGAGTTCATCTCCTTGATGGCGCGCTGCTCGGCGCTGGCGTCCTTCTCCTCGACGATCTCCAGCACGGCGCCGGCCTCGTCGCGGATGATCCGCCCGTAGCCGGTCGGGTCGGGCACTTCGGCCGTCAGCACGGTGACCGCGTTGCCGTCGGCCGCGTGCCGTTCGAGCAGCGCGGCGAGGGTCTGGGTGCGCAGGAGCGGCACGTCGCCATAGGTGACCAGGACCGTGCCGGAGATCGGGCCGACCTCTTCGAGCACGGTGCGCACGGCGTGTCCGGTGCCGCGCTGCTCATGCTGGACGACGGCCCGCGCGTCGGGGCTGGTGGCGGCCAGATGGCCGCCGACCCGCTCCAGCGCGTGGCCTATGACGACGATGAGCTGCTCGGGACCGAGGTCGCGGGCAGAGGCGAGCATGTGGTCGACGAGCGCACGACCGCACAGCTCGTGCAGGACTTTCGGGGTCTGGCTCTTCATCCGGGTGCCCTCGCCGGCGGCGAGGACGATGACGGCTGCCGGGCGCGGCACACTCACGGACTGAGGCTCCCTGTGGCTGGGACGGATCAGGGCGACTGGTACGGCTACCGCACCGCCACCCTCCCGACACCGTGAGGATACCTGGCCCCACCCCGAACATTCTGCCCGGGGCACGCCTCAAGCTCCCGGAAGAGGACTCGAACCCCTACAAAGTGGACCAAAACCACTTGTCCTGCCGATTAGACGATCCGGGACGGGTCGAACACGTGGTGTCCGACACACTCCTACGATACCGAGCCCGCACCCTGGCGCGCGCCCGTAATTACACCCCACATCCCACTCCTTGGTGAAGTTCCCTGGTCGAAGGGGGTGTGCCGTGCCTCAGTCCGTATAACAGACCACCCGAAAAGTGGCAAGGCACGAACCCCACCCACCTGCGGCGGCAGAGCGTCACCTTCCCCACATTCACGGCTTAGGTCTTCCTTACTTACGCTTGCGTAGGTTACGGTTGCGTAGCTCGGACATTCGATCTGATACATGCCGTTGGAGGTAGCCCATGACCGTTCTCTCCGAACGAGCGACACCTGCCCCGAAGCCCGACTTCGAGCCCGAACCCAAATCCAGGGCGGAGCTCATCACTTTCGGACTCGTCGTCGGCCTGCCCTTGGTCGCGATCGCGGCAGCGGTGCCGTTCGCCTGGGGATGGGGGCTGGGCTGGACCGACATCGCGATCGCATTCGTCTTCTACGTGGTCTCCGGCCTGGGCGTCACCGTCGGGCTGCACCGCTACTTCACGCACGGCTCGTTCAAGGCCAAGCGCCCGCTGAAGATCGCCATGGGCATCGCGGGCAGCCTCTCCCTGGAGATGTCCGTGCTGGACTGGGTGGCCACGCACCGCAAGCACCACAAGTTCTCCGACAAGGAGGGCGACCCGCACTCGCCGTGGCGCTTCGGCCCCGGCTTCAAGTCCATGTCCAAGGGCCTGCTGTACGCCCACATGGGCTGGCTGTTCGAGAGCGAGCGCACCAACAGGGAGAAGTACGCTCCCGACCTGTGCAAGGACGAGGACATCATCAAGCTGCACAAGTGGTTCCCCGCGATCGCCCTCACCTCGATCCTGCTCCCCGGCGTGCTCGGCCTGCTGCTCACCTGGTCCTGGCAGGGCGCGCTGACCGCGCTGTTCTGGGGCTCGCTGGTCCGCATCGGCCTGCTGCACCACGTGACCTGGTCAATCAACTCCATCTGTCACGTCTTCGGCGACGAGGCCTTCGAGGTGCGCGACAAGTCCCGCAACGTGTGGTGGCTGGCCATCCCGTCCTTCGGCGAGTCGTGGCACAACCTGCACCACTCCGACCCCACCTGCGCCAGGCACGGCGCGCTGAAGGGTCAGATCGACCTGAGCGCCGGCCTCATCCGCATCTTCGAGAAGCTGGGCTGGGTCCACGACGTGCGCTGGCCGACGCCGGAGCGCCTGGCGGCGAAGCGCATTGCGTGACCCTGTCACAGATCAGCCGATGAACGGTCATTCATCCGTGGCCGTCATTATGGAAACCGTGACCGAACCCCGAGCTCGCAGGCGTATGTCCGGTAGCGAGCGAAGAGAGCAGCTGATCAGCATCAGCCGCACCCTCTTCGCGGAGAAGGGGTTCGACGGGACCTCTATCGAAGAAATCGCAGCTACCGCACAGGTGTCGAAACCCGTGGTATACGAACATTTCGGTGGTAAAGAGGGCGTCTACGCGGTCGTGGTGGACCGCGAGATGCAGAAGCTGCTCAGCATGATCACCGAAGCTCTCTCCGCCACGCACTCCCTGATCAAGCTGGAGCGCGCCGCGCTGGCGCTGCTGCAGTACATCGAGGAGAGCAGCGAGGGCTTCCGCATCCTGGTGCGCGACTCGCACGCCGCCTCGGGCACGGGCACGTTCGCGAGCCTGATCAGCGAGATCGCCAGCCAGGTCGAGGACGTGCTGGCCGACGAGTTCGTCTCGCGCGGCTACGACCCCAAGCTCGCGCCGATGTACGCGCAGATGCTCGTCGGCATGGTGGCGCTGACCGGGCAGTGGTGGCTGGACGTGCGCAAGCCCGGCCGCGAGGAGGTCGCGGCCCACCTGGTCAACCTGGCATGGAACGGCCTGACCGGGCTCAACCCCAACCCCGAGATCACCGCCGCGACCCGCACCCAATCGGCGATCGCCAAGCCGCGCACCAGCGAGAAGGAGCAGCGGGACCTGGAGAAGGCCCGCGAGAAGGAGCTCAAGGAGGCCGAGAAGGTCCGTCAGCGCGAGCTGAAGGAGGCCGAGAAGGCCAGGGTCCGCGAGCTGAAGGAGCGCGAGCGGCTGCTGAAGGAGGCGGAGAAGGCCCGCGAGCGGGAAGAGAAGATCCGCCAGCGGGAGGCGCGTCTGGCCGAGCGCGCCGCCCGGCTCGAACAGGCCGACCATCCGGAGTGACGTCCGCGCTCGAAAAGGCCGATCATCCCGAGTGGCGTCCGCGCTCGAACGAGGTCGGTTGTCGCGGGTGACGCCCGCCTGAACGGGTCGGCCGTCCCGGGTGATGTCCCTTCAGAGCTGGGCAGACCTTGAATGTGAGTCGTTGCGGCTACGTTAACGTTCTGTTCAACCAAACGGGGCAATATACGCGATATGTCCGCGGAACCGTTCCACCCAGCAAATGATCTACCCCTGCCACAGGAGCGGTTCCTCAACCGTGAGGAGAGCTGGCTCCAATTCAACGAGCGGGTTCTGGAGCTTGCCGAGGACCCCTCTCTCCCGCTGCTGGAGCGGGTGCGCTTTCTGGCCATCTTCGCGAGCAACCTGGATGAGTTCTTCCGCGTACGCGTGGCCGGGCTCAAGCGGCGCATGGCGACGGGCCTGCTGCTGCGGACCAAGAGCGGGCTGAAGCCCCGCGAGGAGCTGGCCAGGATCGCGACGATCGCGAACGAGCTGGCCAGACGGCACGCCGCGGCCTTCCACCAGCACATCTGCCCGCAGCTCGCGAGCGAGGGCATCGAGATCGCCCGGTGGGACGACCTGGGCCGCGAGGAGCGCACGGAGCTGCGCAAGCTGTTCAGGGAGCGCATCAGGCCGGTGCTGACGCCCCTGGCCGTGGACCCCGCCCACCCGTTTCCCTACATTTCCGGGCTGAGCCTGAACCTGGCGGTTCTGGTGCGGAATCCGGCGACCGATCACACGGTTTTCGCCCGGGTCAAAGTTCCTTCGCAGTTGCCGAGATTCGTACCGGCGTCCAAAGAGCGATTCGTCCCGCTGGAAGATGTCATCGCGGCACATCTGGGGCAGCTCTTCAAGGGCATGGAGATCGTCCAGCACCACGTCTTCCGCGTCACCAGGAACGAGGACCTCGACGTCGACGAGGACGTCACGGAGAACCTCATGCAGGCCCTGGAGAAGGAGCTGCTGAAGCGGCGCTTCGGCCCGCCGGTCCGGCTGGAGGTCGAGGACACGATCACGCCCGAGGTGCTGGCCCCGCTCGTGGAGGAGCTGGAGCTGGCGCCCCACGAGATCTACCGCCTGCCCGGGCCGCTCGACCTGTCGGGCCTGGGCGCCATCGCCGACCTGGATCGGGGCGAGCTCAGCTATCGCCCGTTCGTGCCGGCGGAGGTGATCAACGCCGAGGACGACATCTTCGCCATCCTGCGCGAGCGCGACGTGCTGCTGCACCACCCGTACGACTCGTTCGCCACCAGCGTGCAGCGCTTCATCGAGGCGGCCGCGGCCGACCCGAGGGTCCTGGCGATCAAGCAGACCCTCTACCGGACCAGCGGCGACTCCCCCATCGTGGACTTCCTGATCGACGCGGCCGAGGCGGGCAAGCAGGTCGTGGTCGTCGTGGAGATCAAGGCCCGTTTCGACGAGCACGCGAACATCTCCTGGGCCCGCAAGCTCGAACGCGCCGGATGCCACGTCGTCTACGGCGTGGTCGGCCTGAAGACCCACTGCAAGCTGGCCCTCGTGGTGCGCCAGGAGCCATCGGGCGAGCTGCGCCGCTACTGCCACATCGGCACCGGCAACTACAACCCCAAGACCGCCCGGCAGTACGAGGACTTCGGCCTGCTCACGGCGGACCCGCTGGTCGGCGAGGACGTCACCGACCTGTTCATCCACCTGACCGGATACTCCAACCACTCCGCCTACCGCCGGCTGCTCGTCGCCCCGCACTCGATGCGCAGCGGGCTGCTGGCCAGGATCGAGCGGGAGATCGCGCACCAGCAGGCCGGCCGCCCCGCGCGGATCAGGATCAAGACGAACTCGCTGGTGGACGAGCCGATCATCGACGCACTCTACCGAGCGTCCAGGGCGGGCGTCCCGGTGGACCTGTGGGTGCGCGGAATCTGCATCCTCCGCCCAGGAATCCCAGATTTGTCCGAAAATATCCGCGTAAGGTCGGTCTTGGGGCGCTTTCTTGAGCACTCCAGGGTGTACGAGTTCGGCCTGGGCCGCCGGCCCGAGGTGTGGATCGGCAGCGCCGACCTGATGCGCAGGAACCTGGACCGCCGCGTCGAGGCCCTGGTCAAGGTGACCGCGCAGCAGCACAAGGCCTATCTCATCGAGCTGATGGACCTGGCCATGGCCGAGACCACGAACGCGTGGTGGCTGAACTCCGATGGCACGTGGGCCCGCCACCCGGGCGAGGACCTGCAGAGCCATCTCATCGGCACCCGCCGCTGGAGGACCGTTGATGACTGACCTGCTCCGCGCCGCCGGAGCCGTGGTCTGGAGGGGCGTGGCGAGCCACCCGGAAGTGGCCGTCATCCACCGCCCCGCGTACGACGACTGGACCTTTCCCAAGGGGAAGCTGAAGTCCGGCGAGCACGTGATCGCCGCCGCGCTGCGCGAGGTCGGCGAGGAGACCGGCCTGGAGGTCCTGCTCGGCCGCGCGCTGCCGCCCACCCACTACCTCAGCGGGGGGCGGCTCAAGCGGGTCGACTACTGGACGGCCCGCGTGCTCGCCGACGCCGGGTTCACGCCCAACGACGAGGTGGACGAGCTGCGCTGGCTGCCGGTGGACGAGGCGCGGCGGCTGCTGACGTACGAGTGGGACGCGGGGATGCTGCGCGCGCTCGGGGCCGCGCCGCTGGAGACCGTGCCGCTGATCCTCGTCCGGCACGGCGCGGCCGGCTCCAGAAGCGAGTGGCCGCACGCCGACGCGCTGCGCCCGCTCGACGTCGTCGGGGCCGCCCAGGCCGCGAGCCTGGCCACCGCGCTGCCCGCCTACCGGCCCGAGGTGCTGGTGAGCTCGCCCAGTGCCCGATGCGTCCAGACTCTGGAGCCGTACGGGGGCGAGATCAGGATCGAGCCGCTGCTCAGCGAGGAGAGCCAGGATCCACACAAGACTCCCGCGCTGGTCAGGGACCTCACCCTGCCCACCGCCGTGTGCAGTCACGGCAAGGTGCTGCCCGGCCTGATCGAGGCGCTCAGCGGCAAGGAGGTGCACCTGCGCAAGGGCGCGTTCGCCGTCCTGCACCGAGCCGGCGACCGGGTGATCAGCGTCGAGCGCTACGCGACCTGATCTGGCCGGTTCACCAGGTGACGGGCAGCTGCGCGAACCCTTCGGTGATCCTTCCCTCGCTGCGCGGCAGCTCTTCTGTCGGTACGGCCAGCCGCAGATCGGGCAGCCGCCGGAACAGCCTGCTGAACACGGCCTCCAGCTCGACCCTGGCCAGGCTGGCTCCGACGCAGAAGCGCGGGCCGTACCCGAAGCCGAGATGGGGGTTCGTCTGCGGACGGCGGATGTCGAACACATCCGGATCCGGATAGATCCGCTCGTCCCGGTTGGCCGCAGGCGTCGTGATCACCACGGCATCGCCCCTGCGGATCGTGATGTCGCCGTACTCGATGTCCTCGTGGGCGTACCTGGGCAGGCCGTGCAGGCTCGGCGCGGCCGTGCGCAGGATCTCCTCGACCGCGTTCTTCGCCAGCCCGGGATCGGCCTTGAGCAGGTCGAGCTGCTCCGGGTTGGCCAGCAGGAGCAGCACGCCGTAGTCGATGCGGTTGACCGTGGTCTCGTGGCCGGCGAACAGCAGGCCGCCCGCGAGCTGCGAGATCGTCCCGTCGTCGTCCAGCTCGTCCACCAGGTCGGACAGCACGTCCTCGCCCGGCTCGTGCCGCTTGCGCTCGATCAGGCCCGCCATGTACGCGCCCATCTCCTCGCGCGCGGCCAGGCCCTTCTCCTCGTCGAGCAGGTCGCCCATGCGGGCGGAGACGCCACTGAAGTACTCCCTGTCCTCGTACGGCACGCCGAGCAGCCGGCAGATGACCAGCACGGGCAGCGGGAACGACAGCTCGGCGTGCAGGTCCGCCGGCGGGGAGAGGCCGGCGAGCCGCTCCAGCAGCTCATCGACGAGGGCGCCGACGTCGTCGCCGAGCGCCTTCATCCGGCGGGCCGAGAAGGACGGTGTGAACAGCTTGCGCATCCGATCGTGCTCGGCCTTCTCCGTGGCCGCCTCGCCCTGCGGGCCGCCGAGCAGGGCCGAGGCCGACACGCGGGCGGCTTTGTCCGGCTCCGGGTGCGAGCGGCCGAGCCGGCTGTCGTTGAACAGTGCACGCGCGTCCTCGTAGCCGCTGACCAGCCAGACCTCGTCGCCCATCCGGGTGCGTACCCTCGCGATGCCCTCCTTGGCCCGCAGGTCCCGGTACGCCGTGGGCACCTCCAGCGGGTTGCCGCGTTCGAAGGGTATGACCGGTCTGCTCATAGCACCTTCCTCACTGCCTCGACCGTCTTCGCCCAGACGCCGGGGAACTCGTCGTGCGCCCGCTCGGCGGCGTTGCGCTCGATCCCGATGAGCAGCCCGTACGTGAAGGTGTCCTCGCCGGCCTGCCTGGCGCTCTCGGCCTCCTTCGCCAGCGTCTCCTGGGCGACCACTCCGTCCTGGTGCGCTCCCAGTATCTCCTGGATGCCCTCGGCCAGCTTGGCCAGCTTCGCCATGTTCTTGCCGAGGGTGGGCTGGAGCGCTTCGGCGGTGTAACGAGCGCGTTTGGCCGCCTTGCGCACGTCGTGCATGGCGATCTCGCGGCGTTCCGGCTCCTCGACGGCCTGTGCGGTGTCGTACGCCTTGGTGACCCGGTCCCAGTTGGCCGCCGCGATGGCGCTGAGCCGCTCTTCGGCCGGCTTGGCCGCCGCCTTGCCCAGGTTCGGGGCCGCCACGAGGGCGTCGAGGGAGTTCAAGAGGGTGTAGTAGCGATCGCCGCTCAACGCGTCCTTGATGCGCTCGTACGCCTCCTCCTCCCGTTTGTGCAGATCCGTACCGAGCCTGACCTGGATGGGACCCGTGACCAGCTCAGGGGCCAGCCCGGCGAGCTCCCGCCCGAACCTGGCCCTGATCACCTCCAGGTCCCTGGCCTCGCCGAGCACCGCCCCGAGCCACTGCAGCTCCTCCTGGAGCGAGCCGGTGCCGGTGACGACGGTCTTGAACGCCTTCAGCGCGCTGCGCAGCCTGCGGGAGGCCACCCGCATCTGGTGCACGGCGTCGTCCTCCGCCCTGCGCACCCGCGGGTCCTGCGAAAGGAGGGCTGCGACCTGGCTCGCCAGGTAATCGATGACGGTCTCTCCGGCCGTGCCCGGTTTCGTGGGGGCCTTGGGGAGCGGAGCGGGTTCGAGCAGTTTCGCGAGCTTGCTCGTGGCCTCCGACGGGGTGGCGCCCGCTTTCCTGAGCCGCTTGCCGACCTTGGCCAGCAGCGCCTGGTCGCCGCCGTCGAGCAGCTCCGCCTCGACCTCGCGCCACCGTACGATCCTGACGTCCTCGCCGTAGACGGTGCCCTTGACGCGGTCGTCGGCGATCTCGACCAGCCCGGTCTCGCCGTCACGCAGGACCGTGACGTTCCTGCGGGTCTCAAGCTCGGCCACCACCTTCAGCTCTGCGCCGCGGGTGTAGGCACGGACGAGTTCGGCCAGCTCCGCGGGCACGATCTTGGTGCTGCGCGTGAGCGGGTGCGTGATCTCCTGGCGTACGCCCTTGGCCTTGGGCAGCTTCAGATGCCAGCCGGCGTCGGAGCCTCCGCGTCTTCGCCTGAGCGTCACGCCCCGGGCGGCCAGCCGCAGGTCAGGCGTGTCGAAGTAGAGCGCGACGAGCTGATAGCCCTTCGGGCCCACGACGTCTGCCAGGCCGCTCAGGTCCGGGACCACGTACTCCGGAGAAACGTCGAACTTGTCCTCGATCTCGATGCCCACTGCACCTCGCAAGAGTCCGATTTCGGACAATCATGCCACCGCAGGGTGAACATCACACGGGTTGCAGGAGTTCGATTCTGTTGCCCACCGGGTCTGAGATGTAGATCCGCCGGTATCCGGGGAAGAGGTCGTCGGCCTGCGCGCCGGGGATTTTGGCGGCGTACGCGTCGAGGTCGTCCACCAGGAACGCGGGGTGCGCCTTGCGTGCCGGCCTGAAGTCGTCCTCGATGCCGAGGTGGACCTCCACGCCCTCGCCCCTGAACCAGGCGCCGCCGCGTTTGGCCAGCTCCGGCGGCTTGAGCACCTCCCGCAGCCCCAGGACGCCCTCGTAGAACTCCTTTAACAGCGGCTCGCTGCCCTTGGGCGCGGCGAGCTGCACGTGATGAAGCGCTCTGATCATCCTCTACCTCACTTCTGGGCCACCACGAAGATCCTTCTGAACGGGAAGGGCGTGCCGTAGCTCCGGGCCGGATACGCCTCGGCCAGCGGCTTGGCGAGATCCTGCGTGAACTTCCGCTGCTCGTCGGGCTGGAGCCGGTCGAAGATCGGGCGCAGGGCGGTGCCGGAGACCCAGTCGAGCACCGGGTTCTCCCCCTGGAGCACGTGCACGTAGGTCGTCTCCCACGCGTCCACCTGGGCGCCGCCGTCGTTGAGCAGGTCGAGGTATTCGGCGGGGTCGCCGACCGGCTCGGTCCTGACCACGTCGCCGAGCCGGTCGGACCAGGTGCGGGAGGCGCACAGCTCGCGGATCGCGACGTGGCTGGGGGCCTGGAAGTTGCCCGGCACCTGGAAGGCCAGCCAGCCGCCCGGCGCCAGCTCCTCGACCCAGTGCTCCAGCACGTCGCGGTGCGCCGGAACCCACTGCAGGACGGCGTTCGAGATGATCACGTCCATGGGCCGGTCAGGACGCCAGGTGGCCACGTCGGCGACCGCGAACCTGGCCGCCGTGTCCAGCCGGCGGGCCTTCGTGATCATCGCCGGTGAGGAGTCGAACCCCTCCACCGTCGCGTCCGGCCAGCGATTGCCCAGCTCAACGGTGAGTTCGCCGCTGCCGCAACCCGCGTCCACGACATAATCGGGATTGACCGCCCCCACCCTGGAGATCAGCTCGATGAACGGCCGCGACCGTTCGTCCGCGTAGACCGCGTAGGTCACCGGGTCCCAGATATCTCTTGACATAGAGATAATTGATATCGAGAGAGATATCTCGATGTCAAGACAGTACACTCTTGTGTCATGACCGAGGATGCTAGAGACGAGGTCGACCGTCTCGTCGCGGCTTGGCGCTCGGAACGTCCCGACCTCGACGTCGAGCCGCTCCAGGTGCTCTCTAGGGTGTCACGACTGGCCAAGCATCTCGACCGTGCCAGGCGGGCGGCGTTCGCCGAGCACGATCTGGAGCCCTGGGAGTTCGACGTGCTGACGGCACTGCGGCGGGCCGGGAAGCCGTACGAGCTGAGCCCTGGGGCGCTGCTGCGGGCCACGCTGGTCACGTCGGGGACCATGACCAACCGCATCGACCGCCTCGCCGCGGCCGGCCTCGTCCGCCGCCGGCCCGACCCCGAGGACCGGCGGGGGGTTCTGGTGTCGCTCACGGACCCGGGCCTGGCCCGGGTGGACGCGGCCTTCGCGGATCTGCTGCGGCGCGAGCACGACCTGCTCTCCAGCTTGGGCCCCGCCGATCAGCGCTCCCTCGCCGCCCTCCTCCGCACCCTCCTGGAGCCCTTCGACTCTCCCCTTTAGCTCACCCGGTTTAGCTCACCCGGGCGGGCAGGCTCGTCGGCGGCAGGCGCCCCGCCGTCGAGGCGGGGCCGGCTTGTCGCGGTAGGCCCGACTTCTCATGGCGGGTTTTACTCCTCGCGGCGGGACCAGCCAGTCACGATGGCTCATCTTCTGCCGTGACCTGGCTCCTCCCCATGGCCTGGCTCCTCACCGTGACCTGGCTCCTCACCATGGCCTGGCTCCTCGCCCGGATCTGGCTTTTCCGGCAGGCGCGTGAAAATGGCCGATCCGCCGACACTGGTCTGGGTGCCGGCGGATCAAGCCCGAGAATGGGGCGGCTGAGGGCTCAGTCGCCCAGGCGGTCGGCTGTTTCGAGCCACTCGGCTTCGATCGCGTCCTTCTGGGCGGAGATCTCGCGGAGCTGGGCGTCGAGCGAGCCCAGCTTGGCGTAGTCGCTGGCCGCCTCAGCCATGGCGGCGTGGAGGCGGGTCTCCTGGTCGCTCAGCTTGTCGAGCTGACGCTCGAGGCGGTTGAGCTCCTTGCGGAGCTCGCGCTCCTCCTTGGCCGACAGCCCGCTGAGCTTGTCCTGGCCGGCGACGGACGAGCCCGGGGCGGAGCCCTGGGACGCCGTCCCCTCGGTGGCATCCCCACCGGATGCGGCGCCGCCCGGGCGGGTCGCGGTGGTCGTGGTGGTGGCCCCGTTGCCCAGGCGAGCGGTCAGAGCCGTGCCGGCCGCACGCCGTTCGAGGTATTCGTCCACCCCGCCGGGCAGCAGCGCCAGCTTGCCGTCCCCCAGCAGCGCCACGCACCGATCGGTCACCCGCTCCAGGAAGTAGCGGTCGTGGCTCACCAGGATGAGCGTGCCGGGCCAGCCGTCCAGCAGGTCTTCGAGCTCGTTGAGCGTCTCGATGTCGAGGTCGTTCGTGGGCTCGTCGAGCAGCAGGACGTTGGGGTCGTCCATGAGCAGCCTGAGCAGCTGCAGCCGCCGCCGCTCGCCGCCGGACAGGTCGCCGATGACCTTCCACTGCGCGTCGCCCTTGAAGCCCAGGCGTTCGAGCAGCTGGGAGGCCGTCCATTCGCGCTTGCCGAGCTGGAGGTATTTGCGGATCTCCTCGACCGACTCCAGCACCCGCCGCGTCGGGTCGAGCTCGGTCAGCTCCTGTGACAGGTGCGCGAGGCGTACCGTCTTGCCCTTGACCACGCGCCCCGAGTCGGGCTTGACCGTGTCGGCGAGCAGCCGCAGCACGGACGACTTGCCGGACCCGTTGACCCCGATCAGCCCGATCCGGTCGCCCGGGCCGAACTGCCACGTGAGGTGATCGAGCACCAGCGGCCCGCTGCCCGGCCCGCCGGCGTGCAGGGTGACGTCGTCGAGGTCGTAGACGGTCTTGCCGAGCCTGGCCGTGGCGAACTTCATCAGCTCGACGCTCTCGCGCGGCGGCGGCTCGTTCGCGATCAGCGCCTGGGCGGCGTCGATGCGGAACTTGGGCTTGGAGGTGCGAGCCGGCGGCCCGCGCCGCAGCCAGGCGATCTCCTTGCGCATGAGGTTCTGGCGGCGCTCTTCCGCGGCCTGGGCGATGCGCGCCCGCTCCGCCTTGGCGAGCACGTAGGCGGCATATCCGCCTTCATAGCGCTCCACCCGCCCGTCCACGACTTCCCATGTACGCGTGGAGACGGCGTCGAGGAACCACCTGTCGTGCGTCACGACCACCAGCGCGCTCTTCCGGCCGGCCAGGTGCCCGGCCAGCCACGCGATGGCCTCGATGTCGAGGTGGTTCGTGGGCTCGTCCAGCATGAGCAGGTCGTGGTCGTCGATGAGCAGCTGCGCCAGGGCCGTACGCCTGCGCTCCCCACCGGACAGGGCGGTGGACTTGGCGGCGAGGTCGAGGTCGCCGATCAGGTTGGCGAGGATCTCGCGGACTCGCTGATCGCCCGCCCACTCATGCTCGGCCAGCTCGCCCAGCACGATCTCGCCCACGGTGGCGCCCGGGTCGAGCGTGTCCTGCTGGGACAGGAACCCGACTCGTAGCCCGCGGTTGTGGGTGACCCGGCCGCTGTCAGGCCGGACATCTCCCGCTATGACGGACATCAGGGTTGTTTTACCGCCCCCGTTGCGTCCGACAACGCCGATGCGCTCCCCGGCCTCTACGCCTAGTGAGACGTCGCTGAGGAGGGGCTTGGGCCCATAAGCATGGGAAACCGACTCAAGATTGACCAGATTCATGGCCTACTCAGGGTATCGGCTTCCGCCCCACCTCCCGCCCGCTCACCGGACCCCTGACCGCCTGCACACCTCAGCCGGCCCAGCCAACCGGCGCGTGGGACCGCTTCTTGGGTTTCTGGAGATCCTGAGGGTTGTGGGGTACCAACGCCCCTGGAGCGGCTCATGCAGCTCCGGGCTCGTCGGGGGCTCGTGGCCTTATTACCTAGCCTCGCCAGCTCCTGACCTACTGAGCCTCGCGAGCTCTTGGGGCTCGCAAGCTCCAAAGGGCTCAGGCTCCAGGGGCTTATGACGCTCTTGGGGTTCTTGCGACTTGCGGAGCCCTTGGGGCGATGGAGCTCCAGGGTAGTAAGACCCGTAGGACTCGCGGGCTCGCGGGACTCCTGGACTCCCGGACTCCTGGGGCGGAGAGGATAAGAGTCAGGGGTTGGGCGTGCCGGGTCTGCGGGATCGTCAGATGAGGGTGGCGCCCTGGACGGGGCCGTAGGCGGCGACGGCCGTGTGGGCGGCGCCAGTGGTGGTCAGGCTGAGCGCCAGGTCACGAGCATGCGTAGCATCGATGGCCAGGAAGGCGCAGGTAGGGCCCGAGCCGGAGACGATCGCGCCCAGGGCGCCATGCTGGTGGCCGGAATCGAGGGTGGGCGCGAGCTCAGGCCGGAGGTTGAGCGCGGCGGCCTGGAGGTCGTTGCTCAGGTGTGCGCCGAGGGCGTAGGCGTCGCCGGTGCCCAGGGCCTCCATGAGCGAATCGTTCAGCTTGGGCCAGGGCACATCGGTCGCAGCGGCTTCGCGGAGGCGATCGCATTCGGCATAGACGCTGGCTGTGGAGAGGCCGCCGTTGGCCAGCGCGAACACCCAGTGGAACGTGCCGCCCGTGGGCAGCTCGCTCAACTGCTCACCCCGGCCGGTGCCGACCGCCGTACCGCCGAGCAGCGAGAACGGGACGTCGCTGCCGAGGTCTCCGGCGATCTCCATGAGGTCTTCGAAGGGCAGCCCGAGCCCCCACAGCTCGTTGCAGGCAACCAGCGCGCCGGCGGCGTCGGCGCTGCCGCCCGCCATCCCGCCCGCCACGGGGATGTCCTTCTGGATGATCAGGTCGGCGCCGTAGGTCCGCCCGGCGTGCTTGGCGAGCGCGCGAGCAGCCCGGATCGCCAGGTTGCTGTCGTCGAGGGGCACCTGGTCGGACCATTTGCCGTTGACCACGACGGTGATCGACTCGGACTCCTTCGCCACCACCTCATCGAAGATCGACACAGCGTGGAAAACGTTGACCAGGTCGTGGTAGCCATCTTCCCGGAGCGGGCCGACAGAAAGCTGCACGTTGACCTTCGCGGGCACACGTACGGTCACCGAACTCATCGATCTTCTGCCACTCTCATCACTTGCCGGGGTCAAGGACACTCGATGTTATCGGGGCCCGCTCCCCTGACATGCGGTTCTTGAAATAAGACTCTGGGGACGGCCCCGCCACAACACGCAGAGTCAGGTTAGGGGATGTCTGCACCGTTCCTGGGCGGTAACAAAGAGTGGTCAGGATTGGTGAGGTTTCTTGGTTTCCATCGGGTTCGGTGGCGATGGTCCGGTCGCAGGGTGGTGATGGCCCGATCGCAGGGTGGTGATGGCCCGATCGCGACGGCGACGGCCAGGTCACGGAAAGGGCGGGCCAGGTCGAGGAAAGGGCGGGCCCAGATCGTGGCGATGCCAGTCAGGCTCCTGAAGCGGTGACGGCCACCTGCACGACCACCTCCGCGCCGCCCCGCTCGATGCGCCCCACCAC
>NZ_VCKX01000662.1 GCF_005889725.1 Nonomuraea zeae | reverse complement strand
GGTGGGCGGTGGGCTCAGCCGGAGCGTGCCGCCCTTGAGGTCGTCGATGGTCACTGCTGGGCGAGCAGTTGCTCCGCGTCGAGGCCGGACTCGCCCCTGTTCCAGTTACAGGGACACAACTCCTCGGACTGCAGGGCGTCGAGGACGCGCAGCACTTCCGTCACGTTGCGGCCCACAGAGCCGGCGGTCACCATCGAGAATCGGATCTCGTTGTTCTGGTCCACGATGAACGTGGCGCGCTGTGCGACCCCGTCCCGGCCGAGCACGCCGCAGGCCGCCGACAGCTCCCGCTTGATGTCGCTCAGCATCGGATAGGGCAGCTCGCGCAGGTCGTCGTGGTGCTTGCGCCAGGCGTGGTGGACGTATTCGGAGTCGACGGAGACGCCCAGCACCTGCGCGTCGCGGTCGGCGAACTCACCGTTGAGCCGGCCGAACTCGGCGATCTCGGTCGGGCACACGAACGTGAAGTCCTTCGGCCAGAAGAACACGACACGCCACTTGCCCTCATAGGTCTTGTGGTCGATCTCGGCGAACGCCTTGTCGGGGTCGAGGCCGACGCAGGCCGTGAGCTCGTATTCGGGGAAGTGGTCACCGACGGTGAGCAAGTCCTTTTCTCCTTCCGAGAGTGGTTCGGGCCCATTGGGGCTGGCGCTTACCATTGATTGGAGATGGCGGGTGATTGGCTGGATTTGAGAGGTGATTCCTATCAGTGAGCCCAGGCCAAGCCTAGCTCAGCTGCGCTCATTCCTCGCTGTAGCCGAGCAATTGCACTTCAGGGAGGCGGCGGCGACACTGGGGATGAGCCAGCCCACCTTGTCCGGAAATATCGCGTCATTGGAGGAGTTGCTCCATGCGCGGCTCCTGGAGCGGACCACTCGGAAGGTGTTGCTCACTCCGGCGGGAGAGCGCGTCGCCGAGCACGCGCGGCGGGTGCTCGTCGCGGTCGAGGATCTGGTGGGGGCGGTGGCTCAGGAGCCCTTCGGCGGGCCCGTCCGTCTGGGCGTGATCCCGACCGTGGCGCCGTACGTGCTGCCTGCGCTCCTGCCCGTGTTCGCTCAGCGTTTCCCGCAGCGGAAACCGGTCGTCCAGGAGGCCATGACCGGGGTTCTCCTGGAGGAGGTACGCGCGGGCCGGCTGGACCTGGCCCTGATCTCGCTGCCCGCGGAGGCCGGCGATCTGGTGGAGCTGCCGCTCTACGAGGAGGATCTGGTGCTGGCGCTCCCCCACGATCATCCCCTGGCCGAGGACTCCTCGCCGCTGCTGCAGCTCGACGCGCTCAGGGGTGTGGACGTGGTCCTGCTTGATCAGGGGCACTGCCTGCGGGAACAGGTGGTCGAGGTGTTCCGCGCAGCCGACGCCGCCAACCTCGCCGACACCGGTTCTCGTGCCGACAGCGGTCCTTGGGTCGACGCCGACGCCCATGCCGGTTCCGGTACCGGAACCGACCCCGGTGCCGACTCCGGTGCCGACTCCGGTGCCGGACCTGACGCCGGTGTCTCCCCCTATCACCTATCCC
>NZ_VCKX01000661.1 GCF_005889725.1 Nonomuraea zeae | reverse complement strand
GGCCCATGCGGGGCGGTCGGGGATCTCGGCGGGAGTGATCGGCTCCGTCGTCGAGAGCATGGCCGGCCGCGGGGCGGAGGCGTCGCGTACGACCGCCCTGATCGGCCCGTGCATCTGCGCCGGCTGTTACGAGGTGTCCCCGGAGCTCCGGGCGGCGACGGCGGCCGCGCTGCCGGAGGCGTGGGCCACGACGCGGGCCGGGACGGCGGCGATCGATCTGCGGGCCGCCGTCACCGCGCAGCTGCGCCGGCTGGGCGTCACGCGGGTGCGCCACGATCACCGCTGCACGGCGGAGACGCCCGCCCTGTACTCCTACCGGCGGGAGGGGCCGACGGGCGACTTCGCCGGGTTCGTCTGGCTCAAGCCAGCCTGATCTCTTTGAGCGCGTCCAGGAACGCGGTGTAGTTCGCCACGATGTCGAGCCGCCCGTACGGCGCCCGTTCGCAGGCTTCCCTGAGGGAGGAGACGACCTCGCAGCGGACGCCCGCGACGTCGAGCCGGAGCGCGACGTCGAGTCTCCTGGCGCCGGTCACGAGCACGGCCATCCCGGCCAGCCGGCGGAAGTCCACGTCCCAGATCCACGAGGTGTCCTGGCCGTCGAGCTCGCGGGCGTTCAGCACGATCAGGACGTTGGCCGACGCCGGCAGGATGTCCAGGACCTCGGTCCAGCTCGCCGGGTTCTTGGCGAGCAGCAGCCGGATCCGCCGGCCGTGGAGGTCCGTGACCTGGTAGCGGCCGGCGACGCTGCGCACCCCGGCCAGCCCGCGCGCCGCGTCCGGCGGGGAGAGGCCCAGCGCGGCCGCCGCGGCCACGGCCATCGCCGCGTTGGCGTAGTTGACCTGGCCGGGGAGCCGGAGGCGGAGCTCGTACGACTCGCCGGTCCGGGTCGAGACGACGGAGCGTTCCTTGAGCTCCCAATCGGGGGCCGGCCGGGCCAGGCCGCAGGCCCGGCACGACCAGTGCCTGGCCGCCGGGCGCGTCAGCGGGCCGCCGCAGGCGGGACACGACCAGGAGTCGTGCGGCCAGCCCGCGCCGGCCGACACCCACACGACGCGGCCGGAGCCGCAGGCCGCCCAGTAGACGAGGGGGTCGTCGCAGTTGGCGACCACGACGCGGGCGGGACGGCCGCGCAGGGCGCGGCGCCAGGTCCGGGCGAGCAGCGCGGCTTCGGGATTGCGGTCGAGCTGGTCCCGGCTCAGGTTGAGCAGGACGACCACGCCCGGGGCGAGCTGCTCGCACAGCTCCGGCAGGTAGCGTTCGTCGACCTCGAACGCCGCGTAGTCGGCCCGCCCCGCCTGAGCCAGGGCCGTGGCCAGGCCGGCGGGCATGTTCGCGCCGGTGGCGTTGCTGGCCACGGTGCCGGCCTGGCGCAACGCCTCGGCGACGAAGCGGGTCGTGGTGGTCTTGCCGTTGGTGCCGCTCACGAGGACGACGTCGCTGGGGGCGGTCAGGACGCGCAGCGCGGCGGGGGCGAGCCGCAGGATGGTCCGCCCCGCTATGGTGCTGTCCCTTTCACCAAT
>NZ_VCKX01000660.1 GCF_005889725.1 Nonomuraea zeae | reverse complement strand
CAATGCCGGTTAGTTAGGGCGCCTGGGCGGTTGTCAATTCGGGGCCGGAGAGGACGGCGATGGCGATGGCCGCTCGGTGGTTGGTTCGGTCGGCTTGACCCTTGGCTCGGTGCTTGGAGATGGCGCGTTTGACGATGCGGGGGCTGACCCGGACACGGCGGGGTGGCAGTGGATCAGCCAGGACGGCTCGGCCGATCGTGCCGATGAGGTCGACCACGCTGTCGGCGATGATGCCGGCCGCGTGGATGATCTGGTCGCGGGCGGTGTGCAGGGCGATGGTGAAGCTGGCCTGGTCAGCTGATAGGGCCGTTGGAGCCGAGGTGGCATCGGCCATCGCCAGCCGGAGCGCCTGGTAGGCGGTCAGCAGTGCGTAGATCTCCTGATCGATGCCCTGGGGCGTGCGTGCGCGCAGGACCCGTCCGCCCAGGGTGGTGGACTTGAGCTCCAGGTATGTCGTTTCGATCTCCCATCTGTGGTGATAGAGGGTGACGAGGTCCCGGGCGGGGTAGCGGTGGTGGTCGGTCAGTGTGGTGATCAGCCGGTAGCGGCCCGAGCGGCGGCTGGTGCCGGACAAGGTCACCGTGATCTCCGCGTCGATCACCCTGACCGTGACGCCGCCCAGGGTGGAAAGGAACGACCCGTCCGGCAATGATGCCAGCCGAGGCATCGGGCGGCTGTTCTTGCAGCGGATCAGCAGGTCCGCGCCAGTGGCGGCGATGGCGGTGACCAGGTCACGCACGGCGAAGTTGCGATCACCGAGCAGGAGCATGCCAGAGCGCAGGCAGCCGAACACCTTGGGCGCGTAGCTGGTCTCGCCGGTCTTGAACGGCCCGAACCTCACGGCGAGCAGGGCGCGAGTGCCGCAGGCCACCACCGCCACCAAGCGGACCAGCGGGTAACCCGACCCGCCGTGCGAACCGGACTGATGACCGTAGCGGGCCAGGTTGGCTTCGCTGTCGGGCACCGCCAGCGTGGTGCCATCCAGCGCACACACCAAAAGACCCCGCCACCGCGCGGCTCCTGCCGGGGGCCCGGCCAGCAGCTCGAACAGTGCCTTCAACGGCGCCACCCCGACCCTGCGCCGGGCCTGGACCAATGCTGATGAGGACGGCACCGGACCGGGCTCGGCCAGCCCCGACACCAGCCGGGCCCACACCTGCCGATACCCCAGTTCTGCGAACAAGCCCGCCGCCAGCAGCAGATACACCACCACCCGCGACGGCAAATCACGTAACCGCCGCTCACGGCCACCCGCCTCGGCCAGCACCTCATCGACCATCTCGAACGGCACCAACTGCGTCAGCTCACCCAAATGGCCGGGCGCGAACACTCCCGAGGCTGTTCGGACCTGACGATTCACCACAGCAATAGCGCAGGCCAGCTGCGACCTGACAGACTCAGCACTCAACGGAGATCCAGTGGACGACGGATGGTTTGGGAAGATCACCCGTTCTACCGGATCTCCGTTCTCATGTCTTGATCACCAAGGGCCTCGCAGATCCAGACCCAGCCCTAACTAACCGGCATTG
>NZ_VCKX01000659.1 GCF_005889725.1 Nonomuraea zeae | reverse complement strand
CCCCAGCCGACCCCGAGCAGCCGCAGCCGGTGCAGCAGGTGGCTGCGGTCCAGGTCGAGCGGCTTGCGCAGGTCGAGGTCGATCTCCCGGTCGAGCGCCTCGGGCTTGAGCTTCAGCCGCCGCTGCTGCTCGCGCAGGTCCCGCTGGAGCGGCACCATCGGCGTGCCGTCGGTGACGTGCCCGAGCCGGTCGCCCACGACCATGCGCCGCTGGATCAGCGCCACCGCCAGGTCGTCGCCCTCGCACAGCACGGCCCTGGCCGCCTCGGTGACCTCCCCCAGCCCGGCCAGCGGCCTGCCGCGGAGCGCCGCCAGGCTCTCGGCCAGGCGTACGGACTCGATGACATGCGCGGACGACACGGGCAGCCCCTCGTCACGCAGCACCGCGGCGGCCTCGGCCAGCCACCGCTCCACGGGCCGGTCGGGCGCGCCGAACAGGTGGTGGTACCAGCCGGGCGAGGTGATCCCCGCCCCGTAGCCGCTCCAGGAGGCCAGCCGCCCGTACGTCCACGGCACCCACGTCAGCTCCGCCTTCACCTTGGGCAGGCCGCGCAGGAGCGCGTTGTCGGCCGATGCGGGCGGCAGCGGCCCGGTCAGCGCGGGGACGTGCCAGGCCCCGCACACTACCGCGATCCTGGCGAAACCCTCCTTGAGGGCCGCGCGCAGGGTCTTGCGCATGTACGCCTCGCGCCTGGCCTCCCGGGCGTCGGGCTCGTAGCCCTCGCGTACGGCGGCCATGGCCTCGGCGATCACCTCGAAGGGCGTGTCACCGCGGTGCTCGACCACGTCCTCCCACCAGCGTTCGGGGTCGTCGTACCCGGCGGCGGCGGCCAGCACCCCGATGGGGTCGGCATGCAGCCTGCTCATCGCGTCAGCGGGGTTGACCCTCTCACCCCCGGGTCCGCCTGCCAGGCCCGGCACCCCGTCCTCGGAATCGTCGGCCGAACCAGGCGCCTCCCCGTCCACGCCGCCGCCCGAGCCAGGCTCCTGATCACCGGGGTCGCCGACCGAACCCGGCGTCCCGTCACCGGAGTGGCCGACCGAACCGGGCGCCTCGCCGTCCGCGCCGTCGATCAGGCCAGACGCCTTGCCGTCCGAGCCGGGCGCCTCGTCGTCCAGGCCAGACGCCTTGCCGTCCAGGCCGGGAGCATCGCCCATCGAGTCGCCGGGCAGGCCGGGAGCATCGCCGTCGGGGTCGTCGGCCAGCGAGTGGGCCGCCGGCAGGTCGCAGAAGCGTACGGGGACGCCGGCGGCGGTGCCGTACAGGATCGCCTGCCACTCCGGCGAGAACTCGGCGAACGGCCAGAAGGCGGCACGGGAGGGCTGCCCCGGCACGTGCGCCAGCAGCGCGACCGGCGGCTCCAGCTCGGGCGCGAGCCTGACGAGCGCGTCGGCCTCGGGCGGGCCCTCGATGAGGATGACCTCGGGCCGCAGCCGACGCAGCTCCGCCGCGACGGCCCGCGCGGACCCGGGCCCGTGATGCCGCACGCCGAGCACGAACACGTCCGCGCCCCTACCCCGCACCGCCCCTCGGCCCGCAGCCACCC
>NZ_VCKX01000658.1 GCF_005889725.1 Nonomuraea zeae | reverse complement strand
AATCTGCCCCGAAAATCCCTTCCTGAGCTGGGCACGCGGCAGCGAACCCCGACCTGGTGATCATGGTTGGGGTTTCGCGGTGAGTGGTGGTCAGGAGCTGTGAAGGATCACCTGTCCGTCTTGGATGGTGATCTGCTGTCCGGTGATGGCTTGGAGGTGGCGGGCGAGGTTGCGGGCTTGGCGGTCTTTGTCGATTCGGGTGCTGTAGTAGTCGCTGCCGAGGTCGTGAAAGCGGGCGTTGGGGTCGGACAGCAGGTGGTAGACGACGGTCAGCAGGGAGTTGCCGGCGGCGATGATGGCCTTTTGGGGGCCGCGGCGTTTGGCCAGGCGGCGGTAGCGGGCGCCGAGGAAGCTGTCGGAGCGGGAGAAGCCGAAGACGATGCGGCCCAGGGCGCCGGCGAGCCATGGGTTGCCTTTGCCTCGGCTCTTGTTCTTCTTTCTTCCGGCGGATTCGTGGACCTGGGGGCAAAACTTGGCCCAGGAGGCCAGGTGAGCGGGGGAGGGGAAGCGGGTCATGTCCACGCCGATCTCACCGATCAGCTCGCGGGCGGCGATCTGGTCCAGGCCGGGGATCTCCACTAGCTGGCCGATCTGGTGGGCGAAGGGAGCGACCGCGGTCTCGATCTTGAGGTTCAGCTCGGCGAGCTGGGCGGCCATCCGGTCGATGTTGTCCAGCATCATGCGCAGGATCATGGCGTGGTGGCCGGTGAAGAAGCCGCGCAGGGCTTCTTCCAGTTCATGGATCTTGTTGCGGGCTCGGCCCTTGGCCATCTGCGCCATCACGCAGACGTCGCGTTCTCCGGCGATCAGGGCCTCCATCATCGCGCGGCCGGACTGGCCGTGGATATCGCTGAGCACAGTCCCGATCTTGATCTGGGCGTCCTCGAGAAGTTTCTCCACGCGCTGCATCTCACGCGCGCGGTCTTGGACCAGGGCGCGCCGGTACCGGGTCAGGTCGCGCAGTTGCCGGATGGGCTCGGGGTGCACCAGAGAGGGCCGGCACATGCCGCGCTCGGCGACCTTGGCCAGCCAGACCGCGTCCAGTTTGTCGGTCTTGGGGCGGCCCGGTACGTTCTTCACGTCCCGGGCGTTGACCAGCCAGCACTCGAACCCTTCGGCCTCCAGCAGGAAGTACACGCCCTTCCAGTAGTCGGAGGTCGATTCCATCACTACCCGGGTGACACCCCAGCAGCGGAACCAGTCCGCCATGGCCAGCAGATCGGCGGTGGTGGTGGCATAGGAGCGCACCTCCTGCATCCGCCGACCGGCTTTCGACTCGTGCGGCACCCGCACGCAGGCTTCCAGCGCCGCCTTGCCCAGGTCCAGCGCCGCCACCCGCTCGATGAGTAAGTCCTGCTCCGGGACCTCTTTCACGTTTCCTCTTCCCGCGCGTGTTCCGATCGGCGGGCCGCCCGCAGGAGCCATGGGGAAGAAGGCGAATCGGCCCCTCGTGCTCGTGGCGACAACGCGCAGCCCCGCAAGACGGCTCCCAGCATCAAGCTACAATTCGGCCTCAGCTGCGCCATGATTCACCGACGTCGGCGAGCGGCCCGGTCGGATTTTCCCACACGTGCCACGCCCCGAAGGGGCCTAGAAGTCTACAA
>NZ_VCKX01000657.1 GCF_005889725.1 Nonomuraea zeae | reverse complement strand
GCACCCACCCGCCCGATCACGCAGCGCGTAAGCGCGCGACGCCGCGCAAGAGCAGCCGAACCCAATCGATGCCGATCGGGTATGCCTGCCGATCCCCGTGTCGCACGAGATGCCGTCGCAGCGGCCGGCTCCCGGCGGCGGCGGGGTTACGTCCCCCGGCTGGTCAGAGGCCCGGTAAGCGCCCCCATGAACGGAGCCCTCAGGCCCGGTCGGCGGCTGGAGCGGCACCAACTCGGCCTGCCGCAAAGAGCCGCATATAGCCCGTCGCAGGAGAAGGCCGGGCCAGTTCGCCCCGCTACGCAGAGGCTCGCCCCCGGAGAGTCCCGGACCGGAGAAATGAGCCGCTGGCCAGGACGAATAAGGTAGGGGGTTGTGCTGATCCTGTTGCCGCCGTCAGAAGGCAAGGCGTCCGAGGGCGGCGGTCCGCCCGTCGGCGAGCTGTCCCTTCCCGCTCTCGGCAAAGCCCGCGAACGCGTGCTCGCCGCGCTCATCCGGGCCTCCAAGCGCCGCGACGCCCTCGACGTCCTCGGCCTGACCCCTGGCCTGGCGGGCGAGCTGGACAAGAACGTCGCGCTCAGGACCGCCGCCACGCTCCCCGCCGCCGGCCTCTACACCGGCGTCCTCTACGACAATCTTGGCCTGAACACCCTGGAGGACGAAGCCAGGAAGCGGGCGGAAGAGTCGGTGCTGATCTTCTCCGGCCTGTGGGGTGTGGTGAGAATCACAGATCACATCCCGCCCTACCGGCTCTCGATGGGCGTCAATCTGCCGCCTCTGGGCGGGTTGGCGGCGTTCTGGCGGCCCCGGATCACCAAGGAGCTGGACCGGATCCCCGGGCTGGTGGTCGATCTCCGGTCGGCCACGTACGCGGGTGCGTGGCAGCCCGGCGCCCGCTCGGCGGCGGTCCGGGTGTTCAGGGACGGCAAGGTCGTCAGCCACATGGCCAAGGCGACTCGCGGCGAGATCGCCCGCGCCCTGCTGAGTCAGGACGCCGCCCCGGCGACCCCTGACGAGCTGGCCAAGACCCTCGACGCCCTGGGCTACACCGTCGAGCTGGCCGAACCCGCGCGCGCCAACCGCCCATGGACCCTGGACGTGCACGTCAGCGAAGTGTCCCAAGGGGCGGGCTGACGAGCTGCCAGGCAGCGAGACGGCCTCCGCCGGCGCGGGCGTCGAGGCCCCGTCCGCTGACGCAGGCACCGAGGCGGCCTCGGCTAACGCGGGCATCGGAGGCGGCCTCCGCCGGCGGGCAGCGAGGCCGCAGCGTCTGTGAGAGCGTCCCCCGAGCACCGGCCCGCGCCATCACCCTCCCAAAAGGGGCGGACCGAAACGGTGCCACACCCGAAGGGGCTTACCCGGGGCGCGGGAAGGCCGGATACGGAACGTCGGGGACAGGGAGCCGGAACCGCCGCCCCGCCCAGCACGAGCACGACGCCCCGCCCGAGCACGCCGCCCGCCTGAACCGCCGACCGCCTGAGCACGCCGCTGGCCCACCCAGGTACGCCACTTGCCCGCCCGAGCACGCCGCCGACCCCACCCAGGCCAGACCACCAACCCTGCCTCTTATACACATCTGACGCTGCCGACGATACACCCTGTGTATATGCAAG
>NZ_VCKX01000656.1 GCF_005889725.1 Nonomuraea zeae | reverse complement strand
GAACCGCGAAACCCCCCTCTGGCTCGGCTCCATCAAGTCCAACATCGGCCACACCCAGGCCGCCGCCGGCGTCGCCGGCATCATCAAGATGGTCCAGGCCATGCAGCACGGGCTCCTCCCCAAGACCCTGCACGTGGACGCCCCCAGCCACCACGTGGACTGGGAGGCCGGGGCCGTCAGCCTGCTCACCGAGCCCACCCCCTGGCCCGAGCTCGCCGGCGACCG
This sequence comes from Nonomuraea zeae, assembly GCF_005889725.1. Lineage (GTDB taxonomy): Bacteria > Actinomycetota > Actinomycetes > Streptosporangiales > Streptosporangiaceae > Nonomuraea > Nonomuraea zeae. Next base: position 1,387 of record NZ_VCKX01000656.1, on the reverse strand, counting down.
GCCCCGCCGGGCCGCCGTCTCCTCGTTCGGCATCAGCGGCACCAACGCCCACGTCATCCTCGAAGCGGTCCCCCAGTCCGTGCCCGAGCCGGCGGCCACCGCCAGCCCGGTCCCCTGGGTGCTGTCCGGCCGGACCGAGCAGGCGCTGCGCGACCAGGCCGCCCGCCTCGCCGCGTACCTGGCCGAGCACCCCGGGCTCGACCCGGCCGACGTCGGTTACACGCTGGCCACCGCCAAGACCCACCACGCGCACCGCGCGGGCGTCGTCGGCGGCGAGAGCGGCGAGCTGGTACGCGGGCTGGAGGCGCTGGCCTCGGGACGCGCGGCGGCCGGGCTCGTCAAAGGCACCGCGAACGAGGGCAAGGTCGTCTTCGTCTTCCCCGGTCAGGGATCGCAGTGGCCCGAGATGGCCAGGGAGCTGCTGGACTCCGAGCCGGTGTTCGCCGAGCACCTGCGGCGGTGCGCGGAGGCGCTCGCCCCCTACACCGACTGGTCGCTGATCGACACCCTGCGCGGCACGGGCGCCTCGCTGGAGCGGGTGGACGTGGTGCAGCCGGTGCTGTTCGCGGTCATGACCGGGCTGGCGGCGCTCTGGCAGTCGGCCGGGGTGCGGCCGGACGCGGTCGTCGGCCACTCGCAGGGCGAGATCGCCGCCGCGTACGTCGCCGGGGCGCTCTCGCTGGAGGACGCCGCCAAGGTCGCGGCCCTGCGCAGCCGGGCCATCACCGCGCTGGCCGGGACGGGGACGATGGCCTCCGTCCCGCTGCCCGCCGAAGAGGTCGAGGCCCGCTACGGCTGGGTCGAGATCGCGGCGGTCAACGGCCCTTCCGCCACGATCGTGGCCGGCTCCCAGGAGGCCGTGGCCGAGCTGGTCGAGCGGTGCCAGGCGGACGGCGTGTCGGCCAGGACCGTCAAGGTGGACTACGCCTCGCACTCCTCGCACGTGGCGGCGATCCGCGACCAGCTGACCGAGGCGCTGGCCGGCATCCGGCCCGGTAGCTCGCGGGTGGCGTTCTACTCGACCGTCACCGGCGAGCCGCTCGACACCGCCGGGCTGGACGCCGCGTACTGGTACACGAACCTGCGCAGCACGGTCCGCTACGAGACGGCGGTGCGCGCGCTGCGCGCGGCGGGGCACCGGGTCTTCGTCGAGGCCAGCCCGCATCCGGTGCTCACGGCGGCCACCGAGGACACCTTGGACGGGGCGGGCGTGGCGATCGGGTCGCTGCGCCGGGACGACGGCGGGCGGGAACGCGTCCTGCTGTCCTTCGCCCAGGCGCACGCGCACGGCGTACCGGTGAACTGGACCGCCGTCTTCGCCGGCATCGGCGGCGGAGCGCGCAGCGAGCCGACCGGCGGGACCGGGGCCGGGGGCGGAACTGGGGCC
>NZ_VCKX01000655.1 GCF_005889725.1 Nonomuraea zeae | reverse complement strand
GCCCAGCAGCCCGTTCTCACCGACCAGTTCCACTCCCTCGGCCCGGGCCTGGTCGACCAGCCTGGCCACCAGCTCCCGATCCGTCGAGTTCTCGGGCTTCTTGCGCGCCACTGCGGCGTCCTCCAGGCCGATCTCCGTCGATGCCTGGAACACAGTACTCATCAGGTGCGTTCTCCATGATCAGGAGTTACACCGAAAACCGGGCTCTGTCGCAGAAACGGTGGTGACTGATCGTCTGTAGATGTCACAGTGAGCGATGATCGATGCCACGGTACTGGTGAGCACGGTGTTTGCAGGGTTGTCGCCGCTGATCGTCCAGGATGTAGCCGATGAGGACCGTGCGATACGGCTACGCGTGCGGACCCCAGATCATCCAGGTGCCTGCCCGGACTGTGGCATCACGACGAGTAGGGTGCACGGCTATCACCAGCGCATCGTTGCCGATGTCCCTGTTGACGCCCGCCCCGTCGTTCTTGAGGTGCGCGTGCGTCGCCTGGTGTGCGCGACCGCAGGCTGCAGGAGGACCTTTCGCGAGCAGATTCCTGGGCTGCTGCGGCGCTACCAACGCCGAACCGTCCGCCTGGCCACGCAGGTCGCCGCTGTGGTCAAGGAGTTAGCCGGGCGTGCCGCCGCGCGCACGTTGCAGGTGATGGCCATCCCGCTCACGCGGTTCACGGCGCTGCGCCTGCTGCTGGCGTTGCCTTTGCCGTTAGCCGCCGCACCGCGGGTTCTGGGCGTTGACGACTTCGCCCTGCGCAAGAGCACTTCCTACGCCACGATCTTGATCAACGTGGAGACGAATCAGCGTATCGACGTGCTACCCGACCGCAAGGCCGAAACCTTGACCGCATGGCTGCGTGCCCATCCCGGGGTGGAGATCGTGTGCCGGGACGGCTCGACGACCTACGCCCAGGCCATCCGTGCCGCGCTCCCGGACGCGGTGCAGGTCAGTGACCGCTGGCATCTGTGGAACGGCCTGGGAGAGGCCGTACGTAAGGAGGTCGGTGCTCACAGTTCCTGCTGGGCCAAGCACGGGCCACCGTTGCAGGACGGCAAGCCCGCGACCACCACGCTGCAACGATGGAGACAAGTCCATGACCTGATCGATGCCGGTGTCGGCCTGCTGGAGAGCGCCCGCCGCCTGCACCTGTCGCTGAACACGGTTAAACGCTACGCGCGTGCCAGCGAACCCGAGCGCATGCGGCGCGCCCCGCAATACCGGCCTACCCTGGTCGACCCCTACCGCGACCACCTTCGTACTCGGCGCGCCGAGGAACCGGCCGTCCCGGTGCAGACGCTCCTGACCGAGATCAAGGAACTCGGGTATACCGGCAGCCAGAACCTCCTCTACCGCTACATCAACCAAGGCAGGGTCGAGGCCGACCGGCCCACGATTTCCGCCAAGCGTGTCACCCGGCTCCTGCTCAGCAACCCTGACAAGCTCTCTGAGGTGCCTAGCAGATTCCGGACAGTCGGCTACATAAGCTGAGAAGTCTGGAAGAGGTAGGTACGTGGCAAGGCGTCGTAGGCAGTTCTCGCCGGAGTTCAAGGAAGAAGCCATCCGCATGGTGCTGGAGGGCGATCGGACGGTCGCGTCGGTGGCGCGCGAGTTCGACATCAACGCCAGCACCCTGGGCAGCTGGGTGAACCGGC
>NZ_VCKX01000065.1 GCF_005889725.1 Nonomuraea zeae | reverse complement strand
AGCTGGTATGTGGAAGAGTCAGATGTGAATAAGAGACAGGGGTAAGTGTGTCTGTGTGAACGGTTTGCTACCCAGGGTGGTTTTTGGGTATATGTCGGAAAGGAGAAGTGACGGAACGTACGCGCTTGGTTTCGCGAAGTGGGGTGAAGGTCGTACCCTCCCATAGTGACCTAATGGGGGTTCTGTTACCGATGACTGACCCAACCGACACCCGCGACACTGGACCACGCGTCGGCACGCCGCTGTGGGCGTTCCTCGCGGGCATTACCGTGATCGGCTTCACCGCGCTGGTGGTGGCCATGCTCAGGCTGGACGCGGCCGGGCTGGTGGAGCTGGCCCGCACGCCGCTGTTCTGGGTGCTGGCGGTGCTGGTGATCCTGGGCGAGCTCAGGCCCGTGATGGTGTCCTCCGCGACCGCCGTGGGCGGCACCTATCCGTCCACCATGTTCACCTTCGCCGTCCTGCTGCACTTCGGGCTGCCCGTGGCGGTGCTGATGCAGGCCGTCGCCGTGGCCATGAACGGCGTGGTCACGCGTAAGTCGTGGCATCGGGTCATGTTCAACATCGCCCAGTCGACCCTCGCGCTCACCGCGGCGGCCGTCGTGCTGGGGGTGTTCAAGATCGTGCCGAGCCCCGCCCTGCCGTGGGTGCCGGGCGGAGGCGACCTGCTGGCGATCGCGCTGGCCGGGGTCGCGTACTTCGCCACCAGGGCCACCCTCGTCTGCGGCGCGGTCGCGCTGCACGAGCGGCGCTCCATCACGCGCGTGCTGAAGGCCACGGTGGGCCCCCAGAGCCTCGTGTACGCCGGGCTGCTCGGCCTGGCGCCCCTGGTCGTCGTGGTCATGAACCACTCCCCGGGCCTCGTGCCCCTCTTCGTCGCCCCCCTGGCGGCCGTCTACTTCACCGCCACGCTCTCCATGCGCCGTGACCACCAGGCCATGCACGACGAGCTGACCGGCCTGCCCAACCGCAAGATGCTCATCGTCAGCACCGAGGAGGCGCTGGCCGAGGCCCGCCAGGACGAGCGGGTCGGCCTGTTCCTGCTCGACCTCGACCGGTTCAAGGAAGTCAACGACACGATGGGACACCCGGTGGGCGACCGGCTGCTGCAGATGGTCGGGCACCGCCTCACCCATTCCGTCCGCCCGGGAGACGTCGTGGCGCGGCTGGGCGGCGACGAGTTCGCCGTGCTGCTGCCCTCGATCAGGGACACCCACGCGGCCAGGGAGGTCGCGGCCCGGTTGCGGGCGGCGCTGACGGAACCGGTGCGGCTGGAGGGCATGACCTTCGACGTGGACGGCTCCGTCGGGATCGCGCTCTACCCGGACCACGCCCCCGACTTCGAGCTGCTGCTCCAGCGCGCCGACGTGGCCATGTACCTCGCCAAGGAGGGGCGTACCGGAGTAGAGCTCTACCAGCCCGACAAAGACCGTAACTCGCCTGAACGCCTCAACCTCCTCGGCGACCTGCGCCGCGCCATCGACAACCGCGAGCTGCGGCTGCACTACCAGCCCAAGGTCAGCCTCGGCACCGGCGCCGTCCAGGGGGTCGAGGCCCTGCTGCGCTGGCGGCATCCGGTGCACGGGCCGATCGCGCCCTCGGAGTTCGTGCCGCTGGCCGAGCAGACGTACCTGATGCGGCAGCTCACCGCGTACGTGATCGAATCGGCGCTGGAGCAGGCCGCCCGCTGGTGGCACACGGGGCAGCGGGTGCAGATCTCCGTGAACATCTCCGCCCGCGACCTGCTCGACTCGGCCCTGCCCGAGCAGCTCGAAGTAGGGCTGGCCCAGTACGGCCTGCCGCCGGCGGCCATCCAGCTGGAGGTCACCGAGCGCATCCTGACCGGCGACCAGGCCTACACCCAGGAGACGATCAAGGCGCTGGCCACGCTCGGCGTCCCGCTGGCCCTGGACGACTTCGGCACCGGCTACTCCTCGCTGATCAGGCTCCAGCGGCTGGCGGTGTCCGAGGTGAAGATCGACGCCTCGTTCGTACGCAGGATCGCGGAGTCGGAGGACGACGCCCGGATCGTGCGCTCGATCGTGGACCTGGTGCGCTCGCTCGGCCTGCGTTCGGTCGCGGAGGGCGTGGAGTCGGACGAGGTGGCCATGCGGCTGGCGGAGATGGGCTGCGACGTGGGGCAGGGCTGGCTGTTCGGCGAGCCCATGCCGGCCGCCGACGCCACGATCTGGCTGCAGGACCACTCCGAGGCGTCGCCCGAGGTCGAGTTCGGCTACCGCCCCGAGGTCAGCCGCACCGCCTGATGGCAATGCCAACATCGAAACGTACTTCGTCGAAGTACGTTTCGGTAATCAGGAGGGGCGACCCTGCTTGCGAAGCCCGATCACATCTTCGCCAGGGATCTCGAGTGGCAGGCTCTGGCCAGGTTTGCCGCTCGCATCGGCCGCACTCCGCAGCTGGGCGTCGTCAGAGGGCGACGCCGCCAGGGAAAGACCTTTCTGACCGAGGCGCTCGCCCATGAGACCGGAGGGTTCTACTTCGGAGCGACGGAAGCGACAGCGGCCGAATCTCTGAGCATGTTCTCGGCAGCGCTCGCCGAGCACGTGGGAGAGCCCAATCCCGTCCGGTTCGCCACCTGGGACGAAGCGATCCGGCGCCTGTTCGCGATCAGCGCTGAGCGGCGTGACCTCATAGTGATCGACGAGTTCCCTTACCTGAGCAACGTCGCGCCCGCGTTGCCCTCCATCCTGCAGCGCGAGATCGATCGGGCGGTCTCCAGGGAAGCTCCCGTGTCCCTGCTGCTGTGCGGGTCCGCGAGATCCGTCATGGGGCGGCTGCTCGCGGGAAACGCTCCGCTGCGTGGCCGGGCGTCTATGGAGCTGGTCGCGCGTCCGTTCGACTACCGCGCGGCCGCCGAATACTGGCGCACGGAAGATCGCCGGCTCGCTGTTCAGTGAGGCCCGCTATCTCCTCGAAGAGGAAGCGGATGTGCGCGATTCCGCGCTGTATCACTCGGTCCTCGCGGCGGTGGCGATGGGAAACGGCACGAGGGGCCCGATCGCCGCCTACGTCGGGCGCAAATCGGCCGACATAGGTCACCGCCTCAACGTGCTGGAAGACAGCAGCCTTTTGCGGAGGGAGCCCGACGTCTTCCGGTCTTCGCGTTCGGTCTACCACGTCTGCGAGCCGTTGATCACCTTCTACCACGTGGTCATGCGGCCGCGCTGGGGGCTGCTGGAGGTCGGCAGGGCGGCCAACGTCTGGGAGGACGCCCGCACCAGGTTCCGCGATCAGGTGCTCGGGCCGCACTTCGAGGAGATGTGCCGCCAGTTCGCGCTGATCGAGGATCACTTCTTCGGAGAGCTGCCCGGCGAGATAGGCGCTGGGACCGTGACAGACCCGGTACGGCGGGAGCAGATCCAGATCGATGTCGTGGTCTTCGCGCCCGCCATGCCCGGCGAGCGACAGCGCATTCTGTCGCTGGGCGAGGTGAAGTGGGGCAAGACCATGGGCCCTGGTCACGTGGCCCGGCTCAGAAGGGCCAGAGACCTGCTCGACGCGAAGGGATACGACGTCAGGGACACCCTGCTGGCCTGTTACAGCGGCATGGGGTCGACGCCGCGCTGGCAGGGGAGCGCGACGTACGGACGGTGGGCCTGGGGGAGCTGTACGGATGAGGGATCATGGCTGATCGTTTCGAGCTGGTTAATGGTTCGGGCGTGCTACGTCAAGGCCCCTAGGATGGCAGTGTCCAAAGACTCCATCCACGAAACGGGTTCAACGACTCATGTCCGCCATAACCCGCGACGAGGTCGCACACCTGGCCCGATTGTCCAGGCTGGCGCTCACCGACGACGAGCTCGACCACTACGCCACCCAGCTCGATGCCATCATCGAGGCGGTCGCGAAGGTCTCCGAGGTCGCCGCCGAGGACGTGCCGCCTTCGTCGCACGCGCTTCCGCTGACCAATGTCTTCCGTGCCGACGAGGTGCGACAGTCCCTCACCCCTGAGCAGGCACTCTCCGGCGCTCCCGCCGTCGAGGACGACCGCTTCCGGGTGCCGCGCATCCTCGGGGAGGAGGCATGAGTCTGATCCGCAAGACCGCTGCCGAGCTGGGCTCGATGATCGCCGGTGGCGAGGTGTCGGCCGTCGAGGTGGCCGAGGCGCACCTCGATCGCATGACGGAGGTGGAGCCCAAGGTCAAGGCGTTCCTCCACGTCGATCGCGAGACCACGCTGGAGCAGGCGCGGGCCGTCGACGCCAGGCTCAGGGCGGGCGAGCAGCTCGGCCCGCTGGCCGGGGTGCCGATCGCCCACAAGGACATCTTCGCCACGCGCGACATGCCGACGACCGCCGCCTCCAAGATCCTTGAGGGCTGGCGGCCGCCTTACGACGCGACCGTCACCGCGCGGCTGCGCGCGGCCGGGCTGGTCATCCTGGGCAAGACGAACCTCGACGAGTTCGCCATGGGCTCCTCCACGGAAAACTCCGCCTTCGGCCCGACGCACAACCCGTGGGACCTGACGAAGGTGCCCGGCGGGTCCTCGGGTGGTTCGAGTGCCGCGGTGGCCGCCTACGAGGCGCCGCTGTCCACGGGCACCGACACGGGCGGCTCGATCCGGCAGCCGGCCTCGGTGACCGGCATCGTGGGGATGAAGCCGACCTACGGTGGCTCCTCCCGTTACGGGCTGATCGCGTTCGCGAGCTCGCTCGACACGCCCGGGCCGTTCGCGCGCAACGTGCTCGACGCGGCGCTGCTGCACGAGGTGTTCTCCGGGCACGACCCGATGGACTCCACGTCGATCGACGCGCCCGTGCCCTCCGTGGTCGAGGCCGCGAAGAACGCCGACGTGGCCGGCCTGCGGATCGGCGTCGTCAAGGAGTTCGCCGGCGAGGGCTACCAGCCGGGCGTGCTGGCCCGCTACCACGAGGCCGTCCAGCTCCTGGAGTCGCTCGGGGCCAAGGTCGTCGAGGTGTCCTGCCCGTCGTTCACGACGGCGCTGCCCGCGTATTACCTGATCGCGCCCTCGGAGGCCTCGTCGAACCTGGCCAGGTTCGACGCCATGCGCTACGGCCTGCGCGTCGGCGACGACGGCACCCGCAGCGCCGAGGAGGTCATGGCGCTGACCCGGGCGGCCGGTTTCGGTCCCGAGGTCAAGCGGCGCATCATGCTCGGCACGTACGCGCTGTCGAGCGGCTACTACGACGCCTACTACGGCCAGGCGCAGAAGGTGCGCACGGTCATCTCGCGCGAGTTCGAGGCCGCCTACCAGCAGGTCGACGTGCTGGTGTCGCCGACGACGCCCACGACGGCGTTCGCGATCGGCGAGCGGGCCGACGACCCGATGGCGATGTACCTCGCCGACCTGTGCACCATCCCGTCCAACCTGGCGGGCAACGCGGCCATGTCCGTCCCGGTCGGCCTCGCCGACGAGGACGGCCTCCCGGTCGGTCTGCAGATCATGGCGCCGGTCCTGGCCGACGACCGCTGCTACCGCGTCGGCGCCGCCGTCGAGAAGGCCCTGGAGAGCCGCTGGGGCGGCCCGTTGCTGAAGGAGGCCCCGTCGCTATGACCATGGTCTATGACGAAGCGCTCGACCGGTTCGAGCCGGTGCTCGGGCTCGAGACGCATGTCGAGCTGGGCACCAGGTCGAAGATGTTCTGCGGCTGCAAGACCACGTTCGGCGCGCCGCCCAACACGCAGGTCTGCCCGACCTGCCTGGCCTTCCCCGGCGCCCTGCCGGTGGCCAACGCCGCGGCCATCGAGTCGACCATCCGCATCGGCCTGGCGCTCAACTGCTCGATCGCCGAGTGGTGCCGCATGGCCCGGAAAAACTACTTCTATCCGGACATGCCGAAGAACTACCAGATCTCCCAGTACGACGAGCCGCTCTGCTTCGACGGCTACGTCGACGTCGAGGTCGGCGGCGAGGTCGTGCGGATCGAGATCGAGCGGGTGCACCTGGAGGAGGACACCGGCAAGTCCACCCACGTGGGCGGCGCGACCGGGCGCATCCACGGTGCCGACTACTCCATCGTCGACTACAACCGGGCCGGCATCCCGCTGGTCGAGATCGTCACCAAGCCCATCCCGGGCACCGACCGGCTCGCGCCCGAGGTGGCCAAGGCCTACGTGACCGAGCTGCGCGAGATCATGCGCTCGCTGGGCGTCTCCGACGTGCGCATGGAGGAGGGCTCGCTGCGCTGCGACGTCAACGTCTCGCTCATGCCGCGCGGATCGTCCGAGTGGGGCACCCGTACGGAGACCAAGAACGTCAACTCGCTGCGCAGCGTCGAGCGCTCCGTCCGGAGCGAGATCGAGCGGCAGGCGGCCGTCCTGGCCGAGGGCGGGAAGATCGTTCAGGAGACCCGGCACTTCCACGAGGACACCGGCACCACCACGTCCGGCAGGTCCAAGGAGGAGGCGCAGGACTACCGCTACTTCCCCGAGCCCGACCTGGTGCCGATCGCGCCCGACCCGGCGTGGGTGGCCGAGCTGAAGGCGGCGCTGCCCGAGCTGCCGTCCGTCAAGCGCAAGCGGCTGCAGGCCGAGTGGGCGCTGTCCGACCTCGACATGCAGGCCATGCACAACGCCGACGCGATCGACCTGGTCGAGGCCACGGTCGCGGCGGGCGCCCCGGCGGCCGACGCGCGCAAGTGGTGGATGGGCGAGCTGGCCCGGCGGGCCAACGAGACGGCCACCCCGCTGGCCGACCTGCCCATCACGCCCGCGCAGATCGCCCGGGTGACCGAGCTGGTGGCCTCGGGCGCGCTCAACGACAAGCTGGCGCGCGAGGTGCTCGAAGGCGTGCTGGCCGGTGAGGGCACCCCCGACGAGGTGGTCGAGCGGCGCGGGCTGCAGATCGTCAACGACGAGGGCGAGCTGTCGGCGATCATCGACCAGGTGCTGGCCGACAACGCCGACGCGGTCGAGAAGGTGCGATCCGGCAAGATCGCGGCGGCTGGTGCGCTGGTCGGCGGCGTGATGAGGGCGAGTAAGGGGAAGGCCGACGCGGCCCGCGCCCGTCAGCTCATCCTTGACAAGCTCGGCGTCAGCGAATAGCAGAGGGTCACGGGGTGACCCCGCCGATCCGGACACATCGGCGGGGTCACGCCCCAAGAACCACCCCGTCGGGATTCCCCGCGGGCACCCTCGCTAGTCGGCGCGTGACGAAGGCGTGACCCCATCGACGTCACGCCGTGCCGCGAGCCGCCTGAACACCGGCGTGAGCAGGGCGAGGCCGGCCAGCACGAGGAGCACGGCCGCGATCGGGCTGCGCACCAGCACAGTCACGTCGCCGGCGCCGATGGCCAGCGCCCGGCGGAGCTGGATCTCCGCCATCGGGCCGAGGATCATGCCGATCACCGCCGGGGCGACCGGCAGGCCGAAGCGGCGCATGGCGTAGCCGAGCAGGCCGAGGACGTACAGGACGAAGAGGTCCACGACGGTGCCGTTCAGCGCGTAGACGCCGAGGGCGGCGAACAGCACGATCCCCGCATACAGGTACGGCCGGGGGATGCGCAGCACGCGGGCCCACAGGGGCGCCAGCGGCAGGTTCAGCACCAGCAGCATCGTGTTGCCGATGAACAGCGACGCGATCATGCCCCACACCAGCGCCGGGTTGTGGTCGAAGAGCTGCGGCCCCGGCTGGAGGCCGTACTGCTGGAAGGCGGCCAGCAGGATCGCGGCCGTCGCCGACGTGGGCAGGCCGAGCGTGAGCAGCGGGACCAGGGTGCCCGCCGCCGAGGCGTTGTTGGCCGCCTCAGGGCCCGCCACGCCCTCGATGGCGCCCTTGCCGTACTCCTCGCGGGCCACGCCGCGGGCCAGCCGCTTCTCGGCCGCGTACGACAGGAACGTGGGGATCTCCGCCCCGCCCCCCGGCAGCGCGCCGAACGGGAAGCCCAGCGCGGTGCCGCGCAGCCAGGGCCCCCACGAGCGTCCCCAGTCCGCCCGGCCCATCCACGCCCGGCCGACGGGCACCACTTCGGGCGGCACGTGACGCAGCCGCGAGGCCACGTACAGGGCCTCGCCGAGGGCGAACAGGCCGACCGCGACGATCACCACGTCGATGCCGTCGAGCAGCTGCGGGATGCCCAGCGTGAGCCGCGCCTGCCCGGTCTGCTGGTCGATGCCGACGAGCCCGATCACCAGGCCGAGCCCCAGCGAGGCCAGGCCGCGCACGATCGAGCGGGACAGCACCGACGACACGGCCGTGAACGCCAGGATCGCCAGCGCGAAGTAGTCCTCGGGCCCGAAGGCGATCGCGAAGCTCACCACGGCCGGCGCCGCCACGACCAGCAGCGCGGTCGCCAGCGTGCCCGCCACGAAGGAGCCGATGGCCGCCGTGGCCAGCGCCTGGGCGGCCCGGCCGCGCCTGGCCATCTTGTTGCCCTCCAGCGCCGTGATCATCGAGGAGGACTCGCCGGGCGTGTTGAGCAGGATGGAGGTGGTCGAGCCGCCGTACATGCCGCCGTAGTAGATGCCGGCGAACATGATGAACGCGCTGGCCGGCGGCACCGTGAACGTGATCGGCAGCAGCAGCGCCACGGTCATCGCCGGCCCGATGCCGGGCAGGACGCCGACGAGGGTGCCGAGCGTGACGCCGATGAGCGCGTACAGGAGGTTGACCGGGGTGAGCGCGGAGGCGAACCCGTCGAGCAGGAGCTGGAACGACTCCACCTAGATCACTCCCGCCAGCGGCCCGCCGGGCAGCGCCACGCCGAGCCCCTTGACGAACAGCAGGTACGTGCCCAGCCCGACGGCCACGGAGATCCCGGCCGCGCGCACCTTGTGCTCGGCGCCGAGCGCCACCGACAGGCCGAAGAACAGCAGGCTGGCGCCGATGATCCAGCCCAGCACGTTCAGCAGCACGGCGAAGGCCAGGAAGATCCCGCTGACGAGCCCGACGCTGCGCCAGTCCGCGGGCGCGTCCACGTCCACGTCCTCGCTCTCCTCGGGGTCGCCGCGCCCGCCGCGCAGCACGTCGATCACGTAGCACAGGCCGATGAGCACCATGGCGCCGCCCACCAGCGTGGGGAAGAAGCGCGGCCCGATGCCGAGCTGGGAGCCCGCCGCGGAGACGTCGAGCGTCCCGACCACGACGAACCCGCCCAGCCCCAGCACCACGACCGCCAGCCCGAGCTCGGGCCGCCACCAGCGGGCCATCAGGACACGAGCCCCATCTCGGCGATGATGCCCTTGACCCGGGTCTGCTCGGCGTTCAGGAAGTCGGCGAACTGCTGCCCGGTCTGGAACGAGTCGATCCAGCCGTTCTTGGCCACCGCGTCCTTCCACGGCTGCGCGTCGTGCATCTTGGTGACCAGGTCGGTGAGCGACTTCTTGTCGGCGTCGGAGAGCCCGCCCGGGGCGACGAAGCCGCGCCAGTTGGCCAGCTCCACGTCCAGGCCGCTCTCCTTCAGGGTGGGCGCGTCCAGGCCGCTGATCCGCTGGCCGGACGTGACGCCCAGGGCGCGCAGCTTGCCCGACTTCACGTGCTCGGCGAACTCGGCCACGCCCGAGATGCCCGCGCTGACCTTGTTGCCGAGCAGCTCGTTCAGCGCCTCGCCGCCGCCCGAGTGGGCGATGTAGTTGACCTGCTTGGGGTCCACGCCCGCGGCCTTGGCCATCAGCCCGGCCACGATGTGGTCGGTGCCGCCCGCGGAGCCGCCGGAGATGGAGACCTTCGCCGGGTCGGCCTTCCAGGCCGTCACCATGTCGGCCAGCGTCTTGTACGGGGACTCCGCCGGGACGACGACGATCTCGTACTCCTCGGTCAGCTTGGCGATGGGCGTGGTCTCGGCCAGGGTGACCTTCGACTTGTTCTGCTCGATGGCGCCCACCATGACCAGGCCCATGGTCATCAGCAGGTTGCCGTTGCCCTTCTCGCCCGCGAGCTGCGCCAGCCCGATCGTGCCGCCCGCGCCCGGCACGTTGTACACCTCGACCTTGCGCTTCGGGTCGGCGGTCTTGAACGCCTGCTCCGCCGTACGGGAGGTCTGGTCCCAGCCGCCGCCGGGAGCGGCCGGCGCCATGATCCGCAGCGAGCCGGACGCGGTCGTGCCGCCGGTCTCGCCGCAGCCGGCCAGCGCGCCGAGGGAGAGTGCCGCGAGAGCGGCGAATACGCGCAAGCGCATGATCACTCCAAGGGGGGTTTCACTGTTGTCAAACCGGGATGGTGAAGTGCCGGCCCGCTCGCGTCGAGCCTTTGCGCGGTTGCCGTCATAGTGGTCGTATTGGTCGCGACCGGGATGTGACCTGGTCTTGGTTCCATGTGGACCGTGAGACGGGTACGCGACGCGTCCCTCGGGACGCAGCTCTTCGTGCTCCAGATGGTGATCGTGCTGCTGGCCGTCGGGGGCACGGCCGGTGTGTGGGCCGAGCACACACGTGATCAGCTCGACTCGCTGCACCAGCAGCGGGCGCTGGCGATCGCGCAGTCGGTGGCCGGGCTGCCGCAGGTGCGCGACGCGTTCAAGCTGGCCCAGCCGCAGGCGGTGCTGCAGCCGCTGGCGATGAGCGTCCAGCACGAGACCGGGGCCGACTACGTGGTGATCGCCAACACCGAGCAGGAGCGTTACGCCCACCCCAATACCGCGCTGATCGGCAAGCGGCTCTCCACCGACGGCACCACGGTCCTGCGCACCGGGCGGAGCTGGGTCGGCACGGAGACCGGCACGATCGGCACCACGGTGCGCGGCAAGACGCCCATCCGCGACGAATACGGCAACGTGATCGGCCTGGTCTCGGTCGGCGTGCTGGAGACCACGGTCACGGGCCAGGTCGCCGGCGCGCTGCCGCCGCTGATCTGGACGGCCCTTGCGGTGCTGCTGGCCGGGCTCGCGCTGGCCGCGCTGATCACCGCGCGGGTGCGCAGGCAGACGTTCGGCCTGGAGCCGCGCGAGATCGCCCGGCTGCTGGAGCAGCGCGAGGGCGTGCTGCACGGCGTCAAGGAGGGCGTGCTCGCGCTCGACCTCGCGGGGCGGGTCACCCTGGTCAACGACGCCGCCCGCGAGCTGCTCGGCGACGTCGGCGAGGACCTCGGCAGCATGCCGGTCTCCGGGCGCATGCGCGATGTGCTCGGCGGCGCCGACCCGGGCGTGGACCGCGTCGTGCTGCACGGCGAGCGGGTGCTGGTGCTCAACCGCACCCCCGTCTGGGTACGCGGCCGGCACCGCGGCTGGGTGGTCACCCTGCGCGACCGCACCGAGCTGATCCGCCTGGCCCGCGAGCTGGACGACACCAGCAGCGCGACCGAGGCGCTGCGGGCGCAGGCGCACGAGTTCGCCAACCGCATGCACACCGTCGTCGGGCTGCTGGAGCTCGGCGAGCACGAGGCGGCGGTCGGCTACATCACCCGGACCACCCGCGCCGCCCACGCCACCGGGCTGCGCGAACGCGTCCAGGACCCCACACTCGCCGCCCTGCTGCTCGCCAAGTCCGCCGAGGCCGCGGAGCGCGGCGCGAAGCTGGTGCTGTCGGAGGACTCCGCCGTGCCAGAGGGCCTGCTCGGCGATCCTCAGGACGCGGTCCTGGTGGTGGGGAACCTGGTCGCGAACGCCATCGACGCCCTCGACGGAGCCGAGGGCACGATCGAGGTGTCGGTCCAGGCCGACGCGGGCGGGCTGCGGGTGCGGGTCGGCGACTCGGGGCCCGGCATCGCGCCCGACCTGGTGGAGGAGGTCTTCAGGGAGGGCTTCACCACCAAGGCCGCCCATTCGGGGCCCCGCGGCCTCGGCCTCGCCCTGACCCGGCAGGCATGCCTGCGCCGGGGCGGCTGGGTCCGCGCCGGCAACGCGGGCGGCGCCGTCTTCACCGCCCTCCTCCCGGCGAAGGCACGACCATGACCCCGCGAGGGAGTGCCGCCGCCCGGGGGAGCGGCGGGAGCGGAGCGACCAGAGCGGAGGAGGGCGGCGTGCGGCGACCGAGCCCGCCTTCACGGAGTGGAGGCCATGAGCGCTGCGTGAGGCGAGCGAGCCCTTCCGATGGAGTCCGGCCGTGATCCGCGTCCTGGTCGTCGACGACGACTTCATGGTCGCGCGGATCCACAGCGGTTACGTGGCGCGCGTGCCGGGCTTCCTGGTCGTCTCCGTCGCGCACAGCGGGGCCGACGCGCTGGCCGCCGTGGCCGAGCTCAGGCCCGATCTCGTGCTGCTCGACATCTACCTGCCCGACATGTCGGGGCTTGAGGTGCTCAAGGCGCTCACCGACGTGGACGTCCTCATGATCAGCGCCGCCCGCGACGTGCCCACCGTCAGGGAGGCCATGCGCGGCGGCGCGGTCAACTACCTGATCAAGCCGTTCACCGCCGCCGCACTCACGGAACGGCTCAGGCAGTACGCCGACACCCGCCGGCGGCTCACCGCGATCGGCCCCGAGGCCCGCCAGGACGACGTGGACCGGCTCTTCGGCACCTCCAAGAGCGCCGCCCCCATGCCGAAAGGGCTGTCGGCGGCCACGTGCGCGCTGGTGGCGGATGCCCTCCGGGAGGCGGGCCGCGACCTGTCGGCGGCCGAGTCGGCCGAGCTCACGGGCCTGTCGAGGGTCAGCGCCCGCCGCTATCTCGAACATCTGTGCGCGGCAGGGCAGGCCGAATTGCGGCCACGTTACGGCACTGCCGGCCGACCAGAACATCGCTACCGGTGGCTAGGTTGACACACTTCCGTAGCCATTTCCCGTGACATATGCGGATGCGCGTGCCTTACTGTTGCCTGAGACTTGGCTGCGGACCGGGAGGAGATTGAGGCGTGCGAAACGCCGGACCGATCGAATCACCGACCGACCCGTTCGCCTCGGTGCCACTGCCCACGTCGGGAGTCTCCAGGAAGCCGCGGATCGAAGGTCTGCCCCCGGGGGTCTCCCGGGACATCTTCGGCCCGCCGGACAGGCAGGACTCCCGGCAGGCCCAAGGCCCGAGCGCCACGGGCGGTCCCCAGGGCGGTGGGCTGCCCCCGGCGGCCGCGCCGGCACAGCCGTGGCCGATGACGGACAAGGAGCCTCCCACTCCGCCCGCGCCGGTGTTCGGCGTCCAGGGCGGCTCGGAGCGCCCGTCCGTCTTCGAGCCCGACCCGCCGAGGCGCCGCCGCCTCCTGCCCGGACTGCTCACCCTCGTCGTCGTGCTGGCCGCCCTGGCCTACGTCGTCCCCGCCGTGCTCATGTCGGGCTCGGTGTTACGCGGCACCCACGTCGCCGGCGTCGACATCGGCGGCCTGACGGTGACGCAGGCGGCCGACAAGCTCCGCAACGACCTCGGCGCCAGGCTCAGCAAGCCGGTCGTGGTCGACATCGGCGGCAAGAAGGACACGATCCAGCCCGACGAGGCCGGGCTGGAGCTCGACGTGGTCGGCACGATCGGCCAGGCCCCGAGCGGGTTCCCCAGCCCGCAGGAGGTGTGGCGGGGACTGACCGGCACTACCGAGCTGGAGCCGAAGGTCAGCATCGACTCCTCCCAGCTCACCAGGACCGTCGAGGGGCTGGCCGAGGCCGCGGACAAGCGGGGGCACGAAGGCCGGGTGACCTTCACCGGACTGGTGCCGAAGCCGCGCGAGCCCGAGGACGGCGTGCTGCTCGACCGGGACGACGCGGTGCGCCGGATCAGCGACGCATTCCTCCAGGGCGGCGGCAACGTGGCGCTCACGCTCCGTCCGTCCAAGCCGATCACCTCCAGCGAGTCCGTGCAGACGGCTCTGGCCAAGGCCAGGCAGGCCGTCTCCGCGCCCATCACGCTGACCATCGGCGACAAGCAGGCAGTCGTCTCGCCGGCTCTCATCGCCGCGAACCTGACCTACAACTCCGACGGCGACGGCAGCCTGGCTCCCGAGTTCGACGCCAAGGCCGTGCTGGCCGTCGTGGAGAGCAGCCTGGTCGACGCCGCGCAGCAGCCGCTCGACGCCACGTACGAGATCGTGGACGGCAAGCCGGTCCTGGTGCCCGCCCGCACGGGCCGGGGTGTGAACGACAAGCTGCTGGCCAGGGACGCGGAGAAGGTGTTCGCCGAGGGCGGCCCCCGCACGATCCCGGTACGGCTCGGCGCGGTCGCCCCCGCCGTCACCACGGCGGAGGTGCAGGGGCTCGGCATCAAGGAGACCGTGGCCTCGTTCACCACCTCCTACGACTGCTGCCAGGCGCGGGTGAAGAACATCCAGCGGATGGCCCAGGAGCTCGACGGCCACCTGGTCAAGCCGGGGGAGACGTTCTCGCTCAACGAGGTCGTGGGCGAGCGCACCATCGAGGACGGCTACGTCGAGGCCGGGCAGATCGTCGGCGGCCGGATGGTGAACATCATCGGCGGCGGCACCTCCCAGTTCGCCACCACCATGTACAACGCGGTGTTCTTCGGCGGGTTCGACGACGTGGCGCACCAGCCGATGGACTACTACGCCCCCCGCTACCCGGCCGGGCGCGACGTCGCGCTGCTCTACCCGGACCTGGACCTGAAGTGGCGTAACGACTCCGAGTACGGCGTGCTGATCAAGACCGCCTTCACCGACACCTCGGTCTCGGTGACCCTGTGGAGCACCAAGCGCTACGACAAGATCGAGGCCGTCGAGTCGGAGCGGCGCAACTTCACCGCCTTCCGCCGCGAGACCAGCTCCGCGCCCGGCTGCCTGCCGACGACCGGCGAGCAGGGCTTCACCATCGACGTCACCCGGGTGTTCCACCTGGACGGCAAGGTGGCCAAGAAGGACAAGAAGCTGACCACCAAGTACCGGCCGCAGACCCAGACGACCTGCACGGCCACGCGCTGAGCGGGGCCGTCCGGGCTGCGGCGGCCCGGACGGCGGGCCGGACGCGAGCCTGTACGGCGGGCTGGACGAGGCCCCGGACGGTGCTAGCCGGCGGCGGCGGTCACCGACATGATGCGGTCGTCGCCCTCGCGCGGTGAGCCCCTGCCGTCCTTGTTGCTGGTGCCCACCCACAGCGCGCCGCCGGGGGTCGCGGTGACCGCCCTGAGGCGGCCGTAGCGGTCGGCGAAATGCGCCACCGGCTTGCCCGCCGAGCCGTCCGCGGCGAGCGGGATCTGCCACAGCCGGGCCCCGCGCAGCGCGCCCATCCACAGCGAGCCGTTCGCGAACGCCAGGCCGGACGGCGAGGCCTCGTCGGTGGACCACGTCGCGATCGGGTTCACGAACCGCGAGTCGTCGCCGCGGCCCTCGACCTCGGGCCAGCCGTAGTTGCCGCCCGCCTTGACGAGGTTGAGCTCGTCGTAGGTGCTGGCGCCGAACTCGGAGGCGTACAGGCGGCCGGAGCCGTCCCAGGCCAGGCCCTGGACGTTGCGGTGGCCGTAGCTGTAGACGAGCGTGCCGAAGGGGTTGCCGGGGGCCGGCGCGCCGTCCGCGGTCATGCGCAGGATCTTGCCGCCGAGCGAGTCGCGCTGCTGGGCGAGCGCGCGGTCGCCGGTCTCGCCGGTCGAGGCGTACAGGTAGCCGTCGGGGCCGAACGCGAGCCGGCCGCCGTTGTGGATGCCGCCCTTGGGGATGCCCTGGACCAGCAGCCGTTCGTCGGACAGGGTGTCGCCGGAGAGCCGGTAGCGGACGATCCGGTTGTCCTGTTCGGCGGTGTAGTAAAGGAAGATTTGATCGCCCTTGACCGCGACGCCCATCAAGCCGCCCTCACCGTCGGGGCGCACCCCGTTGACGGTGCCGAGCTCCGTCACCTTGCCCGCCTGGCTCACCCGCAGCAGCCTGGCCGAGTCCCGCTCGGTGACCAGGGCGTCGGAGTCCGCGCCGTCGCTCAGGAAGGCGATCGCCCAGGGCACGGCCAGCCCGGTCACCACGTCCTTCGGATCGCCGGGCGCGGCCCCGGCCGTCACGGCGGCCGACGGGAGCACCTGCCCCGCACCCGAACAGGCGGTGACCGCGGTCAGCAGCATGATCGTGCAAAGCTTCCTCATGTGTTCCATACTTCCCCCGCAGTCGTATGGTTCTCGGCATGAAGACTTGGGTTCCGTCCGATTCGGTGGCTGATGCTCTGTCCGACCTGCCTGGGGTTGAATGCGCTGTCTATAACAGCACGTCCCCGATGCCCGATGGGGTGGGCGAGGTGGAGGTGTGGATGCCGCCGCTGGTCACCGTGCCCGACGTGCCGGGGACGCTGGCCAGGATGAGCTCGTTGCGGCTGGTGCAGACCGTCACCGCCGGCGTGGAGCCGTACCGGCCGCACATGCCCGCGGGCGCGACGCTGTGCAACGCCCGTGGCGTGCACGACGCGGGCACCGCCGAATGGGCGGTCGGGGCGATGGTGGCGGTGCTGAGGGAGTTCCCCGGGTTCGTGGACGCGCAGCGCAGGGGCGAGTGGACCTACCACCACACCGGCGTGCTGGCCGACTCGACCGTGCTCATCGTCGGCTACGGCTCCATCGGCGCCGCGCTCGAAAGGCGGCTGGCCGGGTTCGAGGTGGAGGTCGTACGCGTGGCCAGGAGCGCCCGTGACGGCGTGCACGGCATGGACGAGCTGCCCGTGCTGCTGGCCGAGGCCGACGTCGTCGTGCTGCTGGTGCCCGCCACGCCCGCCACCGCCGAGATGGTCGACGCGGCGTTCCTGGCGCGGATGAAGGACGGCGCCGTGCTCGTCAACGCCGCCAGGGGCGGGGTCGTCGACACCGACGCACTGATCGCGGAGCTCAAAACCGGTAGGCTACGCGCCGCGCTGGACGTGACCGCGCCCGAGCCGCTGCCCGAGGGCCACCCCCTCTGGAGCGCGCCGGGCGTACTGATCACCCCGCACATCGCGGGCAGCACCCCCGCGTCGGAGCGGCGCACGCTGCGTCTGCTGCGCGCCCAGCTGGAGCGTTACCTCGCCGGCGAGCCCCTGATCAACGTCATAACCGACTCGTATTGAGAGGATCCCGGAACGTGGCTGGTCCGTGACCTTCGGTGCGTACGGTTACGTTTGCAGGGAGTTCCTGACTCACTGTCAAGGAACTCTTGGCGGCAATCGGTCTGTGTGGTTATCAGATCGGTGACGACATCGGCGTTGTCACCACCCGCGCACCCACGACCGCACACACTGGCGAAGTGATCCGCCGGGCTTCGGCGGCTCATGGGAGCAGAGTTCGAGACGGGATGGGCAACGACTGTGATCCGCTGGCGTGATCCACGGGTGCCGCTGACCGCCGCCGCGGCGGCAGGCGTGGTGGCGGTCGCCGCCGCGCTCCTGGTGGGCGGCGACGCCCTGCTCACCGGTGCGGTCGCGGGCGGGCTCGCGGCGCTGACCGCCGCCGCTTCCCTGCTGCTCGCCTCCGTGCGGTCGGCCGCGCACCGCCCGACCGCGCTCGGCGCGCGCTGGATGGCCGGTGGGGCCGTCATCTGGGCCGCGGGCGTGGCCCTGCACCCGTTCGCAGAAAGCTTCGTGGTCAGCTTCGCCGACCTGTTCGTGCTGCTCGGCACCGTGGTCACGGCAGGCGGCGCGCTGATCGCCGCCGACCGCAAGTTCCCGGCCAGAGTCGCATTACGGCACATCACCGACGCCTACCTGTGCGCCGCCTCGGTCTTCCTGATCGGCTGGGTCGTCGCGCTGCGCGACGTCTACGCCGACACCGACCCCGCGGCGTTCTCGCTCGTCATGCTGCCGCCGATGATCGGGCTGCTGGTGGCGTGCACCGTGGTCCCGTCGGTGCTGGCCAGCCGGTCGTCCGCGCGGCTGCTGGCGCTGGCCGGCCTCGGCGTGCTCGTCACCATGACCGCGGCGGGCCTGGCGGCCGGGGTGGCGCGGCTCGGCGGCGACGCCCCGCACCTCTGGAGCGTCCTGCTCGCGCCCGTGGCGTTCCTGGCGCTCGCCGCCATCCCGTGGGGCCCGCGCGTCGAGGAGGCGGGCAGGAGCGCCATCGGCAACGTGATCGCCCTGGCGCCGCTGGCACTGGTCGCCGTGGCGGCCTGCACGCTGCTCGCCCACCTGGCCGGCGGCGGCCCCGAGCAGCCCGTCACCGGCGTCGTCGTGGTCGCGGTCTCCGTGGTGCTGCTCCTGCTGGTGCGCCTGTTCGTGCTGTCGGCGGCCAACATGCGCCTGCGCGGCCTGGTCAAGTCGGGCGAGCGCCAGGTCAGGGAGCTGGCCGAGAGCACGGGAGACGTGGTGTTCCTGTGCGACTACGACGGCCTCGTACGCGAGATCGGCGCCGGTGTCGAGGTCACCTACGGCTACCGCCCCGAGGAGCTGGTCGGCGGGTCGATCTTCGACTACATCCACCCGGAGGACGTGCCCGGCATCCAGGCCGCGCTGCGCGCCATGGGCCTGGACGAGGAGAACGTCGCGCCCGGCGCCTGCCTGATCGCCTGCCGCGTGCGCGCGGCCGACGGCACCTGGCGCCCCACCGAGTCCGTCGCCACCCGCCACGTCGGCGGCGACGAGCTGATGCTGGTGACGACCAGGGACATCAGCGACGAGGAGGCGTTGCGCAACCAGGTGGCCCACCTGACCTTCCACGACGGCGTGACCGGGCTGCCCAACCGGGCCTACTTCGAGGAGCGCACCCGCGAGGTGCTGTCCGGCCGCACGCTGGGCAACGTCGCGGTCATCTTCCTCGACCTCGACGGGTTCACCTCGGTCAACGACTCGGTCGGGCACGCCAGCGGCGACTACCTGCTCGGCCAGGCGGCCAGGCGGCTGCGCGGCGCCGTGCGCGCCGATGACACGCTGGCCCGGTGGGGCGGCGACGAGTTCGCGGTGCTGGTCGAGACGGGCGGGGACGCGCAGGTCGCGGTGGATCTGGCCGAGCGGCTCGTCCGGGCGGTCTCGCAGGAGCCGTTCCGCGTCGCCGACCGCGACGTGGCGCTGACCGCCAGCGTGGGCGTCGCCTTCACCGAGGACGACCTGCCGGCGGGCGACCTCATGCGCAACGCGGACGTCGCCATGGCGCGCTCCAAGGAGCTCGGCGGGCGGCGGGTCGAGGTGTTCGCCGCGCAGATGCACGCCGACGTCGTACGACGGCTGGAGCTGGCCGCCGACCTGCAGCGGGCGCTGATCGAGCAGCAGTTCGCGATCGAGTACCAGCCGGTCGTCGACCTGGCCACGTCCCGCGTGACGGCCGTGGAGGCGCTGGTGCGGTGGTGGCGCGGGTCGGTGTTCGTGCCGCCCGAGCAGTTCCTCGGCCCGGCCGAGGACACCGGGCTGATCGTGCCGCTGAGCGAGTGGATCCTGCGCGAGTCGTGCCGCGAGGTGGCGGCCTGGCGGGCCTCGTCCTGGGACATCGGCCTGTCGCTGAACCTGTCGGCGCGCCAGATCACCGCGCCCAGGTTCGTCGAGACCGTGGAGGAGGCGCTGGCCGAGAGCGGGCTGCCCGCCTCCGCGCTCACCCTCGAAGTGATCGAGGAGATGCTGGTCGAGGACGCGGAGGAGACGATCAAGCGGCTGTCCGAGCTGCGGGCGCTCGGCGTACGGCTGGCGATCGACGACTTCGGCACCGGCTACGCGTCGCTGGCCTTCCTGCGCCAGCTCCCGGTCGACATGATCAAGATCGACCCGTCCTTCGTGTCCGGGCTCGGCCGGGACGACACGCTGACGCTGCTCACCCGCACGATCGTGCGGCTCGGCCACGACCTCGGGCTCATCGTGGTGGCCGAGGGAATCGAGCGGCCGGAGCAACTGGAGCTGCTGAAGCAAATGGGGTGCACCAGGGGGCAGGGCTTCCTGGTGGCACGCCCGATGGCAGCGCGCGGCGTGGACTCCCTGATGCGGACGAGTCTCACTGTTTGAGACTTGTGTCCACCAAGTTGACACTAGGGCGTTCGGAGCGGCTATGGTGTAAGCCATGCTTCGCAGTGAGATTCTCGTAGTACTTCGCCGGCGCGCAGGCCGATAGCGAAGCACGACGACCTGCGCGCCGCCCCAGCCCCGCCGCTTGGTGGGACGGGGCATTTTTTATGTCCTTAAGCGAGTAGTCACGCAAGGAACGAGCCGATGACCGAACGGATGACAGGTGCACAGGCCCTGGTGAGGGCGCTGGAGTACGTGGGAGTCGACACCGTGTTCGGGATCCCGGGCGGCGCGATTCTGCCGGCCTATGATCCTCTCTACGACTCGACCAAGGTCCGGCACGTGCTCGTACGCCACGAGCAGGGTGCGGGGCACGCGGCCGAGGGCTATGCACAGGCGACCGGCCGGGTCGGGGTGTGCATGGCGACCAGCGGCCCCGGCGCCACGAACCTGGTGACGCCGATTGCGGACGCCTACATGGACTCGGTGCCCATCGTGGCCATCACCGGCCAGGTGGCCAGCGGCGCCATCGGCACCGACGCTTTCCAGGAAGCCGACATCTCCGGCATCACCATGCCGATCACGAAGCACAACTTCCTGGTCACCGACCCGCTGGACATCCCCCGCACGATCATGGAGGCGTTCCACATCGCCTCCACGGGCCGTCCAGGCCCGGTGCTCGTGGACATCTCCAAGGACGCGCTGCAGGCCGACACCGTCTTCACCTGGCCTCCGACCATGCAGCTCCCGGGCTACCGCCCGGTCACCAGGCCGCACTCCAAGCAGATCCGTGAGGCCGCCAAGCTGATCGCCGAGGCCCGGCGCCCGATCCTGTACGTCGGCGGCGGCGTCCACAAGGCGGGCGCGTCGGCCGAGCTGCTGCAGCTCGCCGAGCTGACCAACATCCCGGTCATCACCACCCTGATGGCCAGGGGCACCTTCCCCGACAGTCACCCGCAGCACATGGGCATGCCGGGGATGCACGGCAGCGTGTCGGCCGTGGGCGCGCTGCAGAAGTCCGATCTGATCATCGGCCTCGGCGTCCGTTTCGACGACCGCGTCACCGGCCAGCTGTCGTCGTTCGCCCCCTACGCGAAGGTCGTGCACGCCGACATCGACCCGGCGGAGATCTCCAAGAACCGGCACGCCGACGTTCCGATCGTCGGCGACTGCAAGGAGGTCATCAGCGACCTCGTCAACGTCATCCAGTCCTCCGGGCAGCACGGCGACTACGCCGACTGGTGGACCATACTCAACGGCTACAAGGAGATCTACCCGCTCGGCTACGAGACGTTCGAGGACGGCCAGCTGGCCCCCCAGTACGTCATGGAGCGGCTGAGCGCGATCGCCGGGCCCGACACGTACTACGTGGCCGGGGTCGGGCAGCACCAGATGTGGGCCGCGCAGTTCATCGACTACGAGAACCCGGGGACGTTCATCAACTCCGGCGGCCTCGGCACGATGGGCTTCGCCGTCCCGGCCGCGATGGGCGCCAAGATGGGCCGCCCCGACGCCACCGTGTGGGCCATCGACGGCGACGGCTGCTTCCAGATGACAAACCAGGAGCTCGCCACCTGCGCGCTGGAAGGCGTGCCGGTCAAGATCGCGATTATCAACAACGGTAATCTCGGCATGGTCCGCCAGTGGCAGACGCTCTTCTACGACCAGCGTTACTCCAACACCGACCTGCAGACGACGCGCCGGATCCCGGACTTCGTCAAGCTGGCCGAGGCCTATGGTTGTGTGGGCCTGCGGTGCGAGCGTCCCGAGGACGTGGACGCCGTGATCAAGAAGGCCATGGAGATCAACGACGTGCCTGTCGTGGTCGACTTCGTCGTCCACCAGGACGCCATGGTCTGGCCCATGGTCGCAGCCGGCACGAGCAACGACGACATCAAGATCGCCCGAGACATGGCGCCGAAGTGGGAGGGCGAAGATGAGTAGGCACACGCTGTCCGTGCTTGTCGAGAACAAGCCGGGTGTCCTGGCGCGCGTGTCCGCCCTGTTCAGCCGGCGGGGCTTCAACATCGACTCGCTGGCCGTCGGGCCCACCGAGCACGACGACATCTCCCGCATGACCATCGTGGTCAGCGTCGAGGAGCTGCCGCTTGAGCAGGTCACGAAGCAGCTCAACAAGCTGGTGAACGTGCTCAAGATCGTCGAGCTCGACCCGGGGCAGTCCGTCCAGCGCGAGCTGATGCTGATCAAGGTCAAGGCCGACTCCGACAGCCGCTCCCACGTGCTGGAGCTGGTCAGCCTCTTCCGCGCCCGCTGCGTCGACGTGGCATCCGACGCCGTGACCATCGAGGTCACCGGCACTCCCGACAAGCTTGAGGCGTTCGTCAAGGTCCTCGAGCCGTTCGGGATCAAAGAACTCGTCCAATCGGGCATGGTGGCCATCGGCCGCGGTGCCCGCTCCATCACCGACCGGTCCCTCAGGGCACTGGACCGTACCGCCTGAAAGGTTTTGAGCAAGTGACCGAGATTTACTACGACGACCAGGCCGACCTGTCGATCATCCAGGGACGCCACGTGGCCGTGCTGGGGTACGGCAGCCAGGGCCACGCCCACGCGCTCTCCCTGCGCGACTCCGGCGTGGACGTGCGCGTCGGCCTGCCTGAGGGCTCCAAGAGCCGCGAGAAGGCCGAGAACGACGGCCTGCGGGTCCTCACCCCGTCGGAGGCGGTCGAGGAGGCCAACCTCACGATGATCCTGGCGCCGGACCACATCCAGCGCCACCTCTACGCCGACCACGTCGCCCCCAACCTGGTCGAGGGCGACGCGCTGTTCTTCGGTCACGGCCTGAACATCCGCTACGGCCTCATCGAGGCGCCCGAGGGCGTCGACGTGTGCATGGTCGCCCCGAAGGGTCCCGGCCACCTCGTGCGCCGGCAGTTCGAGGCAGGGCGCGGCGTTCCGGTCCTGGTGGCGGTGGAGAAGGACGCCTCGGGCAAGGCGCTGGACCTGGCGCTGTCGTACGCGAAGGGCATCGGCGGCACCCGCGCCGGCGCGCTGCGCACGACGTTCAAGGAGGAGACGGAGACCGACCTGTTCGGCGAGCAGGCCGTGCTGTGCGGCGGCGTCTCCGAGCTCATCAAGGCGGGCTTCGACACGCTCATCGAGGCCGGCTACCAGCCCGAGGTCGCCTACTTCGAGTGCCTGCACGAGATGAAGCTGATCGTCGACCTCATGTACGAGGGCGGCATCTCGAAGATGTACTGGTCGGTCTCCGACACGGCCGAGTACGGCGGCTACACCCGCGGCCCGCGCGTCGTCGGCGACGAGGCGCGCGCCGAGATGCGCCGCATCCTCGGTGAGATCCAGGACGGCACCTTCGCCCGCCAGCTCGTCGACGAGTTCGACGGCGGCCAGAAGGAGTTCACGCGCTACCGCGAGGAGCTGGCCGAGGACCCGATCGAGAAGACCGGCGCCAAGCTCCGCCCGATGATGAGCTGGCTCAAGGCGTAACACGAGGAGGGGGTGGCGGACAGGCGGGCGGCGCCTGCCCGCCGCCCTTTTTCGCGTAGCGGCGCCTGCCCGCCGCCCCTTTTCGCGTAGCAGTGGCTGCCCACCGCCCTTGTTCGCGAGAAGCGGCGACCCGCACGCCTCGCTATAAGCAACCTTGGTTGACTAATTGCCGTCGAGTCGGCTAGGTTTGCGCGCATGGCCGCTGAAGACATCCCCGACTCCGCAGACCGGCTGGCGGCCGTGGTGGCGCTGCGGCGCCTGGCCGACCAGCTGGAGGACGCCGCCGTCGAGCAGGCGATGCGCGAGGGCTGGACCTGGCCCCAGGTCGCCGAGGCGCTCGGGATCACCCGCCAGGCGGTGCACAAGAAGCATGCCAAGCGGCTCATCGAAGCAGGGGTCACGCTGCGGCGCCGGCAATGAGCCCGTCATGACCCAAGCCGGGGCTTTTATTTACTTCGTTATATCGTTCGATATAGCATCCGACACATGATGAACGCGCGTCGCTCTTCAGGCGCGGGCGGGATGGGCCCCACGGGCCGCTTCTTCGGGCCGGGCGAGCTCCGCCTGGCCATCCTCGCCCTGATCGCCGAGCAGCCCGGCCATGGCTACCAGGTCATGAGCCGCCTCGCCGACCGTTTCAACGGCACCTACGAGCCGAGCGCCGGCTCCGTCTACCCGACCCTGCAACTCCTGGAGGACGAAGGTCTCGTCCGCGTCGAGCCCGAGGACGGCCGCAAGGTCTACCACGCCACGGACGAGGGCCGGCGGGCCGCCGGGGAGCAGGCCGACGACATCGAGCGCCTGTGGGGCCGGGCGGCCAGCAGGGGCGAGTGGGGCATGTTCCGCGAGCCCGAGGCGGCGGAGATCGTCGGCCCGGCGCTGCGCCTGGTCAAGGCCGCCGTGAAGACGCTCGCGCACGCGCACGGCGATCCCCGGGTGGTCGAACGGATTCTGGAGATCTTCGTTGACGCCCGCCGCCGCATCGAGGAGCTCGATCCGCGGAGGCAAAGGATGAGCCCGCAGGGAGGCGAAGGATGAGCCCGCAGGGAGGCGACGTGCGAAAGGGCCTGGCCCGCAGGCTGCTCGACCGGATGCTCGTCGGCGGCGAGGTGCTGGAGGTCGAGCAGGTGGCCGCCCGCATGCGCCGGATCAGGATCGGCGGCGCGGCGCTCGCGGGGCTGACCTGGACGCCGGGCCAGCACGTGCGCGTGCTGATCGGCGACGGCGGTGGCCTGCTGGGCGGGGTTCTGCGCACCTACTCGATCTGGGCGTTCGACCCGTCATGGGAGGCCATGGACCTGATCGGCTACGACCACGGCGGCGACTCTCCCGGTGCGTCCTGGGTCAGGAACGCCGAGCCCGGCCAGGAGGTCGCCTTCACCCGGCCGGACGGCGGGTTCGTGCTGCGGGAGCAGGCGCCGTACCACCTGTTCGCGGGGGAGGAGACGGCCTCGGTGGCCTTCGGGGCGATGCTGCGCGCGCTCCCGCCGGACCGGCCCGCGTTCGGCGTGGTGGAGGCCGAGGAGCCCGGCGGGCATCTGGAGCTGCCCAGGGAGCTGGTCGGGGTGTGCCGGGACGGCGCGCCGGCGGCCAGGTCCGAGGTCCTGGTGAACACGGTCAGGGAGCTGGACCTGCCGGACGGGCCCGGTGTGGCCTACCTCGCGGGGGAGGCGCGCACGATCCAGGCGGTCCGCGCCCACCTGGTCGGCGAGCGCGGCTGGCCGCGCAAGGACGTGCGGACGAAGCCGTTCTGGACGCCGGGACGGAAGGGGATGGACTGATCCGCACGCTCCTCCTCCGGTCGACACGGTCAGGATCCGTGATAATAATACCGGTATAGTTATCGACCAGGAGGAGCTATGATCGAACTCAAGTCGGCCGGCGAGATCGACGCGATGCGGGCGGCGGGCCGGGTCGTGGCCGGCGTGCACGCCGCGGTGCGGGAGCGGGCCGCGGTCGGAGTGACGCTGAAACAACTCGACGAGGTGGCCAGGACGGTCATCGAGGAGGCCGGCGCGGGGGCGTCGTTCCTCGGCTACCACCCGTCGTTCGGCGCGATGCCGTACCCGGGGGTGATCTGCACGAGCGTGAACGGCGTCATGCTGCACGGCCTGCCGAGCCCGTACCGGCTGCGGGACGGCGACCTGATCAGCGTGGACTGCGGCGCGATCATCGACGGTTGGCACGCCGACGGCACGGTCAGCTTCGCCGTCGGGCAGCCCCGCGAGGAGGACCTCAAGCTGATCCAGGTCGCGGAGGAGACACTCGCGGCGGGCATCGAGGCGGCCCAGCCCGGCGGCAGGATGGGCGACATCGGGCACGCCATGTCCACGGTCGGCCGCGGCGCGGGTTACGGCATGCAGAACGACTTCGGCGGCCACGGCATCGGGCGGGCGATGCACGAGTCGCCGTTCGTCCCGAACGAAGCTACCAGGGGGCGTGGGCTGCGCCTGCGGCCGGGGCTGGTGATCGCGATCGAGCCGAGCCTGATGGCCGGCGGGGGCGACGACTACTACATGGCGGACGACGGCTGGTCGGTGTGCTCGGGCGACGACAGCCGGAGCGTGCACGTCGAGCACACCGTCGCCATCACCGCGGACGGCCCGGTCATCCTCACCCTGCCGTAGGCGGGCGCATCCCGAACAGGAACCTGGTGACCCGGGTCCGCCGCACCAGCACGTCGTAGACGGCCACGGTCAGCACGAGCGAGAGCGCCACGATGACCAGGTACTCGACCAGGATCGGCGCCTGCAGGCCGACCACGAAGTAGGCCACGGCCACGACGATCGGCTGGTGCAGGATGTACAGCGGCAGGACGGCGGGGGCCAGGTAGGCGTACACCCGCCGGGGCGGCCTGTCCTGGGAGGCGGTCGAGGGCTCGCGCGGGCGGTCGAGGGCGCCGAGGATCGCGACCACCCAGCACCATCCGGCCAGGCCGTACAGGGCCCGTACCCCGACCGCGAGCGGGGTCAGGTCCGTGAACGCGTCGGCGCCCGGCGCGTCACCCGCGATCATGAACCCGGGCACCCCCACCGCCAGCAGCGCGCCGCCGGCGACGGCGGCGATCACCCAGTCGCGCCGCATCGCCGCGCGGAAGGCCGGGCCGGTGACGAACAGGAACCCGTACAGGAAGAACACCAGGTACGCCCAGCGGCTCCAGCCGCCGAACGCCTCCTCCAGCCCCACCAGCGCGCAGATCACCGCGATCGGCAGGCCGAGCAGCAGCAGCCCGCCGCGCGGCCGCGAGATCCCCGACAGCCGGTCGCGGACCCGGTCGAGCGGGACCCAGCGCACCAGCGCCGCGAGCATGAGCGAGAAGGTCAGCAGCAGCACGACGAACCACAGGTGGCCGGTCTCGAAGTACTTCCCCTCCAGGATGAACGGGAAATCGCCCGGCTCCAACTGCACGGAGTAGAACTTCGGCAGGAACGCCAGGTAGGACTCGTCGTACGCCGGATCGGCCCGGAGCCGCAGCCACTGCGGCACCGGAATGATCGTCGCGGTGGCGAACACCAGTGGCACGCCCAGGCGTAGTAATCGCTCCACCGCGAAGCCGCCCGGCCCCCGGCGGCGCATCGAGTGCCACGTCCCCAGCCCCGAGATCAGGAACAGCAGCGGCATCGCCCAGATCACGCAGAGTGCCGCGATGATGAATGTGATCTCCGTGGTCTCGGCGTTCTTGACGTAGTAGTCGTCGCGCGAGTCGAACACCATCGACGAATGGAAGAAAACCAGCCCGACCACCACGAGAGCCCGCATCGCATCGAGTTCCGGGCGTCGCTCCGGGGCTATCCGGTGATCCGTTCCGGTGTGCGTGGTCATGATCCGCCTCCTGGGGACACGCACCAGTTTGAGGCTCGGAAAGCGCTTACGCCATGGTTGTGCGGAGGCAATGCGTGGCAAGAGCGTCCCCCATGCGCGCACACCTACTCGTCAAGCCGGGCGATCTTCGGCACTGCTTCCCCCATGCGACGCATTTTCGCAGGTCAAGTGTGAAAATGCGGGAGTTTGTTGCGAGAAAGCGTAGGGCAGATCTTCTCCCGATAGCTACGGAGAGTAGTCGATCGGTATCAAGGAGATTCGGTTATGTACAGACAAGGGCTCATCCTGGCCGGGCTCGTCGGCGGGATGGTCATGTTCGGCGGCTCCGCGGTAGCTGCGACGCCCAGCGGCACCACCTTCCAGGCGAACGTCGCCGAATGGCCTCGGAACAACGAGGACCCGAGGAGGACCTTCTTCTTCTGCGGCGACGAGAACATCTTCGCTCAGGGCGAGGTCGACAACAGCACCAGCGGCGTGCTCGTCCTCCAGACCGGTGACATCCTGAGCCAGATCCTCGGCATCAAGAGCGAAGACACCAAGTGCGCGATCAGCTAACGCCTTTCCTCAGTAGCTGAGAAGCGTTACCCAGGGGCCCGCCCGCAAGGTGGGCCCCTTCGCGTTGCCCGGGCCTATGAAGGCCGCTCAGCCCTCGTAGGCGAAGGCCGCCTCGAAGGAGTTGCGGGCGATCCGGTCGAGCTGCTCGTCGGTCATCCCCAGCTCCCGCCGCAGCGCCTGGTAGTTGTCCTCCACGTAGCCGCCGAAGTACGCCGGATCGTCGGAGTTGACGGTCACGACCAGCCCCTCGTCCAGCATCGCGGGCAGGATGTGGTCCCGCAGGGACGGCACCGCGCGCAGCCGCACGTTCGACAGCGGGCACACGGTCAGCGGGATCCGCTCCTCCCGCAGCCGGGCCACGAGCTGGGGATCCTCCATCGCCCTGATGCCGTGGTCCACCCGCTCCACCCGCAGGATGTCCAGCGCCTCCCACACGTAGTCGGGGCCGCCCTCCTCGCCCGCGTGCGCCACCCTGCGCAGCCCCTCCGCGGCGGCGATGTCGAAGACCCGCCTGAACAGCGACGGAGGGTAGCCGACCTCCGCCGAGTCGAGCCCCACCCCGATGAACCGGTCGCGGAAGGGCAGCGCCGCCCGCAGCACCTGCTCGGCCTCCTCCGGGCCCCGGTCGCGGAGGAAGCACAGGATGAGCGCGGCCGGCACGTCGCCGTCCTTCAACGCCGCCGACAGCCCGCCGACCACCGCGTCCAGCGGCACGCCCCTGCTCTGGTGGGCCTGCGGGTCGAAGAAGATCTCCGCGTGCCGCACCCCCTGCGCGGCGGCCCGCCGCAGGTAGGCGGTGGCGAGGTCGTAGAAGTCCTCCTCGGTGCGCAGCACCGCCATGTTCTCGTAGTAGACGTCGAGGAAGGACTGGAGGTTGGTGAACGAGTAGCGGGCGCGGATGGCCTCCACGTCGTACGTCGGCAGATCGATCCGGTTACGCCTGGCCAGCTCGACGACGAGCTCCGGCTCAAGAGTGCCTTCGATGTGCAGGTGGAGTTCCGCTTTGGGGCGCATGGCAATGAGTAAACCCGACCAAGGGTGATGGAGGTATCGTGCGAACCTCTGAACTCTCACCCCTTGACCTGGCATAACATCAGATTTCATGAGGCTGGCGGAGCTGCTCGCGCGCGACGACCTGCGGCTGACGCTTGTGACCGGCCGCGAGACGCTCGATCGCGAGATCCGGCGCGCGTACCCGACGGACCTGCCCGACCCCAAGCGCTACCTGCTGCCGGGCGACCTCGTGCTCACCAGCGGCGTCTGGTACTCCGAGCCGTCCGACTGCGAGCGCTTCGCCGACGCCCTGTGGGCCAGCGACGTGGCCGGCCTGGTGGTGGGGCTGATCGTGCTCGGAGAGCTGCCGGGCGAGCTGGTCAAGGCGTGCGAGCGCCGGCGGCTGCCGCTCATCCTGGCCGCTCCCGACCAGTCGTTCGGCGCGATCACCGAGGTGGTGACCGTCGAGGGGTTCGCCGCCGAGCAGCGCAGGGCCGAGCGGGTCAGGGCGCAGACGCTGCTCGACGTGCTGGGCCAGATCCCGCCCGGCGAGGTGTCGGCGCACCTGCGGCTGCTCGGGGCCGACCCGGGGCTGCCGACCGCCGCCATGGCGGTCACCCTGACCGGCGGGCAGGCGGCGTACGATCTGCCGGAGGTGCTGCACGAGGGCCTGGCCAGGAAGGGCCGGCACCTCATCGTCGGCGGCACGCCCCGCGAGGCGATCGCCCTGGTCAACGGCAGGGCGTCGCGCAAGAGCCTGGCGGACGAGCTGCGCGGCCTGGTCGCCGGGCGGCCGGGGCTCAGCATCGCGGCCGGGATCAGCGAGATGGCGGCCAGCGTGTCACAGCTCGGCGAGGCCCTGGAGACGGCCAGGCGTGGCATGGAGTCGGCTAGGAACGGGCAGGGGCCGGTCTCGATCATGTCGGTGGCCGACATCGACAGCTTCGACCTGCTGCTGGCCGCGCTGCCGTCGAGCGTGCGCAGGTCGTTCCGCGACCACCTGCTCGGGCCGGTGGCCGACTACGACGCGCGGCACGGCTCGGAGCTGCTGCGCACGCTCGACGTCTTCCTGGAGACGTGCGGCTCCTGGCAGCGCACGGCCGACGAGCTGTACGTGCACGTCAACACGCTGCGCTACCGGATGCAGCGGATCGAGGAGCTGACCGGGCGGCGGATGTCGTCGATGCGCGACCGTACGGACCTGTACCTGGCGCTACGGTCAGGGCAGGTCGCCCGGGACGACCCGGCCCCCTGAGAACCCCGGTCAGGGCAGGTTGCCCGCGACGACCCGGCCCCGTGAGACCACGGCCACGATGTTCTCCGTGGCCAGGTCCTCGATGCGCTCCCACGGCCGCCCGCGCAGCACGATCAGGTCGGCGCCCAGCCCGGGGGCGATCCG
Organism: Nonomuraea zeae; assembly: GCF_005889725.1. Lineage (GTDB taxonomy): Bacteria > Actinomycetota > Actinomycetes > Streptosporangiales > Streptosporangiaceae > Nonomuraea > Nonomuraea zeae. The sequence goes on along the minus strand of NZ_VCKX01000065.1, from coordinate 17,980 downwards.
GCCCACCGGCACACCGATCGAGTCGGCCGCGTCGGAGGTGGCCGCGCGCAGCGCCGGCTCCGCTCCCATGCCGAGGATCCTGGTCATGTGCACGACCTCGGCGAGCTGGTCGCCGAACTGGACGTGGTGGCCGTTGGCGTCGGTGCCGAGCACGAACCGCACGCCCAGCGCGGCCGCCTGGGCCAGCAGCACGTTGCGGGTGGCGACGAGCTCGGCGGCCTTGGCCATGGCCTCGGGCGTGACGGGGACGCGGCCCTCGGCGATGGCCTCGTTGATCAGCAGCGTCGGGGCGACCGGCGTCCGGCGGGCGGCCAGGGTCTCGGCCAGGTCGGTGCTCATGAGCGTGCCGTGCTCGATCGAGTCGACGCCCTCTTCGACGGCGACGCGGATGCCCTCTTCCGAGTGGGCGTGCGAGGCCACCAGCATGCCGAGCGCGTGCGCCTCGTCCACGACGGCCCTGATCTCGTCGCGGGTGTAGTTGCGCCAGCCGTTCTTGTCGCCGATCGACAGGACGCCGCCGCTGGTGGTGAGCTTGATGCCGTCCATGCCGGCGCGGGCCCAGGTGCGTACGAGCTTGCGGCACTCGTCGGGACCGTCGGCGACCGGCTTCCTGAGCGGGGAGGCGGACGGCACGAACAGGTCGTTGTGCCCGGCCGTCATGCCCACCACGCCGTGCACCTGGATGCGCGGCCCCGGCAGCACGCCGGCGTCGAAGGCCCGGCGGAGCGCGATCTGGGCCTCGTCGCCCGCCAGGTCGCGCAGCGTCGTCACGCCGTGGCGCATGGCCCGCTGGGCGTGGGCGACGCCGTGCAGCACCTGCTCGTCCCGCGTGGTGGTCAGCGGCCAGGTCGCGAAGTCGGGCGGCGTGCCGTGCCCGGCGTAGCCGATCAGGTGGACGTGCGTGTCCACCAGGCCGGGGATGACGCACAGGCCGCCGTGGCGCGGCGCGGCCGGGCGCACGTCGCCGATCCGATCGGGCTCCCAGCTCAGATCGACCGGGCCGCGGAATTCGGTACCGTCCCAAAGCGGGATTCCGTCGAGTCTCATTTCACGGACGACGCTACCCGAGCCCCAGCGCGGCTGGAGGGATCTACGGTCCTCGCCCGGCGCTCTCGTAGGGACCTACAGGCGCGGCCAGGGGTTTTCCGGGCTTGCCGGTGAGAGACCGCGTGCGCGGCTCAGTGTCCGAAACCACCGTCACACGATGGTAATAATCGATAGATACCTTCCTGACCTGCATGTTCATCGCCGCTCAAGGAGAATTATGGCTACCCTCGACCGCCGCGCGTTCCTGCGGACAACAGGTCTGGCCGGACTGGCGTTCGGTCTGGCCGCCTGCGGTGACAGCGGCACGGCCGGCACATCATCGAGCGGGTCGTCGGGCAGCGGGTTCGGGTCGGTCAAGCTGCAGCTCTCCTGGAAGAAGAACGTCGAGTTCGCCGGCGAGTACTTCGCCGACAGCAAGGGCTACTTCAAGGCCGCCGGGTTCTCGCAGGTCGAGCTGCTGTCGGGCGGCGGCTCCGGCACCTCGGTCGAGTCCGGCCTGGCCACCGGCCGCTGCTGGGCCGGCCTGTCCGCGCCCACCATCACCGCCCCCGCCATCCTCCAGGGCGCCCCGCTGAAGATCGTCGGCGCGACCTTCCAGAAGAACCCGTTCGCCATCATCTCCCTGAGCAAGAACCCGATCGAGGACGCCAAGGACCTGGTCGGCAAGAAGATCGGCGTCCAGGACTCCAACGAGCTGGTCTGGAACGCGCTGCTCAAGGCCAACGGCCTCGACGCCGCCCAGGTGACCCGGGTGCCGTTCCAGTCCGACCCGTCGATGCTCACCTCCGGGCAGCTCGACGGCTACGTCGGCTTCGTCACCAGCGGCCCCGTGCGCCTGAAGATGCAGGGCCACGACGCCACCTACCTGCTGCTCGCCGACGCCGGGCTGCCGCTGGTCGCCGAGACGTTCACGGTGGCGCAGGAGACCATCGACAACGAGCGCGACAAGCTCAAGGCGTTCCTGACCGCCGAGATCAAGGGTTGGAAGGACGCCGTCGCCGACCCGGCCAAGGCCGCCGAGCTGGCCGCCACCGTCTACGGCAAGGACCAGAACCTCGACGTCAAGGAGCAGACGGAAGAGGCCAAGATGCAGAACGAGCTCGTCGTCACTCCCGACGCCAAGGCCAACGGCCTGTTCACGATGACGCCCGAGCTGATCGAGCAGAACATCGCCTCGCTGGCCAAGGCCGGCCTGAACATCAAGGCCGAGCAGCTCTTCGACCTGACGATCCTGGACGAGGTCTACAAGGCGGACCCGAGCCTGAAGCTCTCATGACCGGCATCAGCATCACGGGGCTGAGCAAGACGTTCGGCAAGGGCCTGACCGCCGTCGAGGGCGTGGACCTGCGGACGCCCAAGGGCTCCTTCCTGTCCCTGCTCGGCCCTTCGGGCTGCGGCAAGTCCACGGTGCTGCGCATACTCGCCGGTCTTGAGTCGCCGACCAGCGGCGAGATCCGGGTGAACGGTGAGACCCCTGAGGAGCTGCGCAGGAGCCACCACCTCGGGATCGCCTTCCAGGACTCGGCGCTGCTGGCCTGGCGCAGCGTGGCGGCCAACATCCGGCTGCCGCTGGAGGTCGCGGGGATCAAGCCGGACCCGAAGGTGATCGACGACCTGATCAAGCTGGTCGGTCTCGACGGCTTCGAGAAGGCCAGGCCGTCCGAGCTGTCCGGCGGCATGCGCCAGCGCGTGTCCATCGCCCGCGCGCTGGTGGTCAAGCCCAGCGTGCTGCTGCTCGACGAGCCGTTCGGCGCCTTGGACGACATGACCCGCCAGCGGCTCAACCTGGAGCTGCTGCGCATCTGGACGGAGAAGCCCGCCACGACGCTGATGGTCACCCACGGCATCGGGGAGGCGATCTTCCTGTCCGACGTGGTCGCCGTCATGAGCCCGCGCCCCGGGCGGGTGGTCGAGATGGTGGAGATCGGCCTGCCGCGACCGCGCACGCCGGACATGATGCGCACCCCCGAGTTCCACGCGATCCACGACCACCTCAGCGACCTGCTGTTCGGGCACGGAGCATGAGACGCGTCCAGGGGCTGATCGGCGTCGTCGCCCTCATCGGGCTCTGGTGGCTGCTCGCCGTCACCGTGTTCGCCGGCGGCGGCGCGGTGCCCACCCCGTGGACGGTGCTGGAGTCCATGGGCCACGACGGCTGGGCCTTCTACGGCCCGAACGCCGCCGTCACCCTGTCCGCCGCGGTCCAGGGCTTCCTGTGGGGCAACGGGCTGGCGATCGGCGTGGCCCTGCTGGTGCTGCTCGTGCCCCGGCTGGAAGCCGTGGCCACGCAGCTCGCCGTGATCAGCTACTGCGTCCCGCTGCTCGCCATCGGCCCCATCGTGCTGGTCGTCCTCGGCGGCGACGCCACCGTGGTGTTCCTCGCCGCCATCTCGGTCTTCTTCACCACGCTCATCGGCGCGCTCCTCGGCCTGCGCTCGGCCGACCGGGCCAGCCTCGACCTCATCACCGTGTACGGCGGCGGCCGCCTGGCCAGGCTCAGGTACGTGCAGATCATCTCGGCCCTGCCCAGCACCTTCGCCGGGCTGAAGATCTCCGCGCCGTCCGCGCTGCTCGGCGCGATCATCGGCGAGTACCTGGGCAGCAACGACCAGGGCCTCGGCGTCTCGCTGATGATCTCCCAGCAGCAGTTCCAGGTGCCGCGCACCTGGGGGCTCGCGCTCGTGGCCGGTCTGATCGCCGGTCTCGGGTACGCGGTCGTGGCGCTCGTCGCCCGTGTGATCACCCCCTGGTCGAAAGGCGAATCACAGTGATCGGCCGCACCGTGCTGAGAATCGTGGGGCCGCTGGCGCCCTCGATCGTCATCGTCGTGGCGGCGTGGTGGCTGCTGCTGGAGGCGTTCGGGATCAGCCCGCTCGTGGGCAAGCGCCCGCCGCAGGTCTGGGACTACCTGACCTCCTCCGCGGCGCACCGCGAGGCCGTGTTCGGCGCGCTGGGCATCACGATCAGGGACGCGGCCATCGGCTTCACCACCGGGATGATCGCCGCGATGGCGGTGGCCGTCACGTTCGTGCTGTTCAGGACGATCGAGCAGACGTTCATGCCGGTCGCGATGCTGCTGCGGTCGGTGCCGCTCGTGGTGATGACGCCGCTGATCACGCTGATCTTCGGCAGGGACCTGGCGGGCGTGGCCGTCATCGGCGGCATCGTGGTGTTCTTCCCCGCGCTGGTGAACATCGCCTTCGGGCTGAGATCGGCCTCGCCGCAGGCGACGGACCTGATCAGGGCGTACGGCGGCACCCGCATGACCGTCCTGCGCAAGGTCGCGGTGCCGACGGCGATGCCCTCGGTCTTCGCCTCGGCCCGGATCTCCGTGCCCGCCTCGATCATCGGCGCGCTCATCGCCGAGTGGCTGGCCACCGGGCAGGGGATCGGCGCCGAGATCCTGCGCGCGATCGGCGGCTTCCGCTACGACGAGGTCTGGGCGGACATCGTGGTGGTCACGGCCGTGTCCATCCTGGCGTACGCGGTCGTCGGCGTGGTCGAGTCGCTCGTGCTGGCGCGCTTCTCCGACCAGCCCCGATAGAGCGGCCGGGTTGCGCCTGACATCGTGTCAGGGCCTTGAATGGCCGGCATGCACACCTATCTGGGCTCCGGGCCCTACTGTTACGCCAACTCCCTGGCCATGATGCTCGGCCGGGCCGCGCCGCCGGTCGGGGTGATCGAGACGCTGACCGGGTCGCCGTTCGGGATGCAGCTCCTGGGCGGCCGCACCCCCTTCTTCGATCCGTACGGCTGGGATCCCGAGCTGGGCGTCGACACGGCGCTCGAACTGCTCGGCTGGACCTGCGAGCGCAGCCACGGCGGCACCGAGGCCGAGGCGCTGGCCCGGCTGCGGGCCGCCGGTCCCGCGATGGCCGGGCCGCTGGACATGGCGCTGCTGCCGTACGCGCCGGGTGGCGGGGGAGACCACTACGTCGTGGTGCTGGCGGTGGAGGGCGACACCGTGGTCCTGCACGATCCGCACGGCCATCCCTACGCCACGCTGTCCACCGGGGAGTTCCTGGCCGCCTGGCGGGGCGAGGCGGTGGCGTACCTGACGACGCCGTACGCGCTGCGCGGCGGGTTCGCGCGGGTGCGGGAGACGTCCGTGCCGGAGGCGCTGCGTGCCGCGCTGCCCGCGGCCGCGCGCTGGCTGGAGGGGCGGGACGACCTGCCGGTGCCGCCGGGGACGCTGGGCGGCGCGGACGCGGCGCTGCGGCTGGCCGAGCTGGTGGAGCAGGGGCTCGACGAGGGCGTCAGGGGCCTGCTCACGCACTTCGGGGTGCGCGTGGGCGCCCGGCGGCTGGCCGACGCGGCCGGGTGCCTGGATTCGCTCGGCCTGGCGGAGGCGGCGGCCGTTCTCGCGGGGCAGGCCCGCGAGCTCGGCGGGCTGCAGCACCCGCTCGTGACGGGCGACGACCGGGCCGTGGCGGCGGGGCTGCGCCGGCTGGCTCCGGCCTACCGGCGGCTGCCCGCGCTGCTGCGGTGAGCGCCGTTCAGCCGGGCCGTTCAGCCGGGGGATGAGCGCCGTTCAGCTAGGCCGTTCAGCCGGGGGATGAGCGCCGTCGAACGGGTGGGAAGTGCGGGCCCGGCCGCGGTCCTGTGTGCGGGGGGAGGCGCGGCCGGGCCCGCCCGGAGGGGAGCGCGTGGGCGTGCGGTGGGAAACCGGCTCGGGGTGTGGCCGGTGAAAGCCCGACGCTCCCTGGCTCTGATGGGCGGCGAAGGATCTCTAATGGGTGGCGAAGTCCTGGGTCCAGGTGGGTCCCTTGGCGGCATGTCCGACGCCGATGTGGGTGAACGAGCAGTTCATGATGTTCGCGCGGTGGCCGGGGCTGTCCAGCCAGTCCCTGACCACGGCGGCGGCGGTGGGCTGGCCCTTGGCGATGTTCTCGCCGGCCAGGCGGAAGGCGAACCCCGCCGCCTTGATGCGCTGGTCGAACGAGCGGCCGTCGCGCGAGTCGTGGTCGAAGTAGTTGTTGGCCGCCATGTCCGCCGAGTGGCGCTCGGCGGCCAGGTGCAGCTTGGCGTCGTGGACGAGGGGGCGGCAGCCGTTCCCGGCCCTGGCCTCGTTGGTCAGCTTGACGACGGCCGTCTCGGCGGCCGAGGCGAAGCCCCCGTTCGAGGCGGGCCGGCCGCACGACAGCCTGACCGACCTGGACTGGTCGGTCCTGCCCTGGGAGTCGAGCGCGACCACGTAGTAGCGGCGGGGGGTGGCGGTGCAGCGTACGTTCGCGGTTATCCGGCCGTTGCCGATGACCTTCGAGCCGCTCTTGACGACGCGGTCGGGCCCGGAGACGGCGACCTTGATGCGCACCCGGAGCCGGGCCTGGTCCGCGCAGCCGGTCCTGGCGGCCGTGCCTCGCACCGTGCCCTTGGAGACGAACGGCTTGACCGCGACCACGCGGCACGCCTGCTTCGCGGCTGTCGAAGTGGAGGCGGCCTGCTGCCCGGCCGCCTGCGCGGCGGGCGCGGGGAAGCTCAATGCCGCCAGGCTTCCTAGGCAGATCAATGCCTGGAGCTGTCCGCGCATCTCGTCCTCCGGTGAAGCTCGACAGTGCGTCGAACCCGCATTCTGGCCCCCTTGGATGGGCTATGTACGGAAATTGCACCCGTAACCTGGAGCTCCAAGTGGCCTAATCGTGATGAGGCTCGTCGCGATCGCCGTAAACCACAACGGCCCCCTGGGCGTCAGGGGGCCGCTGAGGTCTCAGCGAGCCGCTAGCACTGAACGGGCTTGAGCCACGAGCACTCGAGGTCGCCCGACGCGCTCTCGTCCGTGGCGCGCAGCTGGGCGGACCCGGCGGTCGCCGTCGTACGGGAGAACTGCGCGAGGCGGACGGCGATCTTGTCTTCGATGTCCTTCGGCGAGCCCGACAGGTACTGGTTCAGCATGATCGAGAAGATCAGCGGCTCGCCCTCGGCGCTCGTGACGTAGCCGGACAGCGCGGTGACGCCGGTCAGGGAGCCCGTCTTGGCGTGCACGTTGTTCGCGGCGGGGGTGTTGCGCATCCGGCTGCGCAGGGTGCCGCCCACGAACCGCTCGGCGTTGCCGGCGATGGGCAGGGACTCGTACCAGGTGGTGAACCACGGCTTGCCGCGCACGGCCGTCAGGAGCTGCACGATCGAGCTGGGCGAGAAGCCGTCGCGGCGCGAGAGCCCGGAGCCGTCGCGCATGTTGATCAGCTGCACCCCGTTGGCCTTGGCGAAGTCGGTGCTGACCTTGAGCCCGGCCGACCAGGTGCCCTGGTTCGCGGCCTTGCGGCCCATGGCCTTGGTGAGGATCTCGGCGTGGATGTTGTTGCTCAGCTTCATGAACGGCACCAGCAGCTCGCCCAGCGTCATCGACTGGTGCTCGGCCAGCGTCTTCGCGCCGGACGGCGCCGTCCCCGCCGTGGTCGGGCCGAGCACCTTGACGCCGTGCTTGGCCAGCGACTTGCGGAACAGCGCCGACACGTACGCCGTGGGGTCGTCCACGGCCACCCACTCCTGGTACGGGTCCGCCACCGTGCCGGTGATCACGACCGTACGCGTGCCGTGCTGCCGCTCGATGAGCACGTCGGTCTCGGCGCCCACGGTGGCCTTGTTGACGATCTTCAGGTAGTCGGTCTCCGGCGTGGTGGACACCTTGACCGCGTCCCCGTCGGCCGCCACCTCGACGATCACCGAGCCGGCGTCGTAGTCCCGGTCGGGCGAGGCGGTCAGCGCGGAGATCGGCGCGGCGTAGTAGGCGGTCTCGTCGTCCCACGACCAGTCGTTGCCGAGCCGCTGCGCGTCGAACCAGGTGTCGTCGGCCACCAGCTTGCCCGTGACGACCTTGATGCCCGCCTTGGCGACCTCGGCGGCCAGCGTGTCGTAGTCCTCGGCCAGCATGGTCGGGTCACCGGTGCCGCGCAGCACCAGGTCGCCGGTCAGCACGGAGCCGACCTTGCGGCCGCCGCTCAGCACGGTGGTGGGGAAGCGGTAGTCGAGGCCGAGGGTCTCCACGGCCGCGGCGGAGGTGAACAGCTTGGTGTTGGACGCCGGGGTCAGGAGCTTGCCGGCGTCGGTGGCGTACAGCTCCTCGCCGGTCGTGGCGCTCTTGACCACGACGCCCGCCCTGGCGATCGTGAGCCGGGAGTCGCTGAGGATCTGGTTGATGTCCTGGGTCAGGTCGGCCACGCCCGCGGAGGGATCGAGCGCGACGGCCGGTGAGGAAGGGCTGGACGCCCACGCGAGGGCCGCGACGAGCGCGCCCGCGACGAGGGAGGCTGAGGTGCGCCGCATGGGGTCTCCAAAGACTGGGGGATCGCATGTGAGCATGAATCAGCGCAGTCAGCCTGTAATCCGCAAATATCCGTATTTATGGGCGACTGAGGGGCGATGCGGTCCTCAGAGGGACGGCTGGCCCGAGCTCAGCAGGAAGCCGCAGTCGCCGAACGAGATCTCGTCACCGGAGCGGACCTTGGCCGGGCCCACCAGCCGCCAGCCGTTGAGCCTGGTGCCGTTGAGCGAGCCCAGATCGACCAGCAGCCAGTCGCCGTCGCCCTCGCGGCGCAGCTCGGCGTGCACCCGGGAGACCGTCAGGTCGGACAGCACGAGGTCGCACGCCGACCCTCTGCCCACCACGTAACGCAACCGGTCGTCGTCCGGCAGCGCGAGCCGGGGCAGCCGGGGCCGCCGCCACGCCGAGCGCAGCCTGATGGTGAACTCCGACGCCGACGACACCGCGTCGGTCAGCCGCTGCCGGAACGTCGGCCGTCGCGGCAGGTCGGCGACCAGCTCGTCGAGCTCGTAGCGGTTGCGGGCCCGCAGCGCCTGGTCCACCCGGCCGACGAACGTGTCGTGGGAGATCCGGCCCTCCACGGCGCGATCTCTGAGCTCGTCGATCGCACGGTCGCGTTCCCCATCCGAGGCGCGAGAGGGCGGATGTGTGGAGCTCATGTAGCGAGTATCGGCCTGAACCTCGGTCCGTGTCCAGAATACGCGGATCAGTTGCGATAAGCATACTCAGTATGCATACTCAGTATCCATGTCGATCAGACACGGACTGCTCGCCCTCCTGAACGGCGGGCCGCGGTACGGCTACCACTTGCGGGTGGAATTCGAGGCGTCGACGGGGGCGACCTGGCCGCTCAACATCGGCCAGGTCTACACGACGCTCTCCCGGCTCGAACGCGACGGCCTGGTTGCCCCCGGCGGCGCCGACGAGCAGGGCAGGGCGGTCTACACGATCACCGAGGCCGGTCGCGAGGAGCTGGAGCGATGGTTCAGCACCCCCGTCGCCCAGAACGACCGGCCTCGGGACGAGCTGGCCATCAAGATCGCGATGGCCGTGGCCGGCGCGGACGTCGACGTGGCCGCGGTCATCCAGACCCAGCGCGAGGCCACCATGCGCGCCCTGCAGGAGCTCACCAGGGCCAAGCGGGCCGCGGCCGACGGGCTCGCGCAGCGGCTCGTCATCGACTCGTCCATCTTCAAGGCCGAGGCCGAGCAGCGCTGGCTCGATCATTGCGAGGCCGTGTCCAAGGACGCTTCCAAGGAGAAGAAGGCATGACTGTGGTGAGTTTGCAAGAGGTCACCCGCGAGCACGGCCAGGTGCACGCGCTGAGGGGCGTCAGCCTGGAGGTCTCGGCGGGGGAGCTGGTCGCGGTCATGGGCCCGTCGGGGTCGGGCAAGTCCACCCTGCTCAACCTGGCCGGCGGCCTCGACAGGCCCACGTCGGGCAGCGTGACGATCGAGGGTGAGGACCTCGCGCGCGTGAAGGACCTGGCCGGCCTCAGACGCGGCAGCGTCGGATACGTCTTCCAGGACCTCAACCTGATCCCGTCGCTGACGGCGGCCGAGAACGTGATGCTGCCCAGGGAGCTGGACGGCGTCAGGACCGGTCAGGCCAGGCGGGAGGCGCTGGCCGTGCTCGCCGAGGTGGGGGCGGAGGACGTCGCGGACCGCTACCCCGAGGAGCTGTCGGGCGGGCAGCGCCAGCGGGTGGCCATCGCCAGGGCGCTGGTCGGGGAGCGCCGGCTCGTGCTGGCCGACGAGCCGACCGGCGCGCTCGACACCGCCACCGGCGACGAGATCCTGCAGTTACTGCGCGCCCGCTGCGACGAGGGCGCGGCGGTGCTGCTCGTCACCCACGAGCCCCGGTACGCGGCCTGGGCCGACCGGGTGGTCTACCTGCGTGACGGCCTGATCGTGGAGTCGAACGCGGTGCGGCTGGAGAGCTCCCGATGAGCGCGTTCCGCGCCGCGCTGCGGATCTCCCGCAGGGACGCCTGGCGCTCGAAGGGGCGCAGCGCGCTGGTCATGGTGCTGATCGGCCTGCCCGTCCTGGCCATCACGGCGCTGCTCACCGGCGCCGCCACCACGAGCGTCAACCCGCAGGAGAAGCTGCCCTCGCTGCTGGGCTCGGCGGACGCGCGCCTGATCACGGCTCCGTCCCGGGCCCCGGTCGAGCAGGACTACAGCGGCCAGTCGTTCGGGCCGTCCCCCGGCGACGGCACGGGCCGGCAGTGGACGGTCGCCGAGCTCGGCACCCTGATCAAGGGCCGCTTCCTGCGCTGGCAGAACAACGCCGTGGAGGTCCGCGTCACCGACGTCTACGACCGGACGGAGGTGCTCGAAGTGGACCTGCGCGACCCGATGACCAGAGGGATGCGCCCGCTGGTGGCCGGCCGGTACGCCGCCGCCCCCGGGGAGGCCGCGGTGTCCCGGGCGATGCTCGACCGCGGCGCGCGGATAGGCGGCACGATCAAGGTGACGCGCAGGGACCGCCCGGTCCTGGTGGTCGGCGTCATCGAGAACCCGAACCGGCCGGGGCTCCCGGAGCTGGCCGGCCTGCCGGAGGGCGTGCTGTCGCACCAGAACGACGGCGACAGCAGCGGCTGGCTGGTCCAGACCCCGGATCCGGTCGACCGGGCGGAGATCCGGCGGCTGAACCGGGTGGGCCTGGCCGTCAGCTCCCGCCACGTGACGGAGAACGCGACGCGGTCCGAGCTCGCCCGGGCGGACACGCCGTCGAACCTGCGCGAACTGACCTCGCTCGGCATCATGGTCGTCCTCGCCGTCATGGAGACCGTCCTGCTGGCGGGCCCCGCCTTCGCCGTCGGGCTGCGGCGCAGGCGCAGGGAGCTCGCCGTGCTCGCCGCCCAGGGTGCTTCCGGCCGGCAGCTCGGGACGATCGTGCTGGCGGACGGGCTCGTGCTCGGCGGCGCGGCGGCCCTGCTCGGCGCCGCGCTGGGGATCGGCGCGGGCGCGCTGGGCGAAGCTCTCCTGGCCCGCTCGCTGGACTGGACGCACGGTCCCGTGGAGGTGCCGTGGCCGCCGGTGCTCGGCGTGGCCGCGCTGGGCGTGGTCAGCGGCCTGACGGCGGCGATCGTGCCCGCGATCCAGGCCGCCCGGCAGCGCCCCGCCCAGGTGCTGGCCGGTCGGGCGAGCACGGACGCGCACAAGCGCGCCGGCCGCCCGGTGCTGGGGTTCGCGCTGGTGCTGCTCGGGCTCGGCGCGACCTATGTCGCGCTGCGGCGCGGCCAGGTGTCCGTCGCATCCTCCGCCCTGCTGCTCGTGCTGGGGCTGGTCGCACTGATGCCGTGGCTGGTCCAGGCCTCGGAGCGGCTGGCCGGGCGGCTGCCGCTCCCGGTGCGCCTGTCCGTCCGCGACGCCTCCCGCCACCGCGTCCGTACGGCCTCGGCCGCCGCGGCCGTCATGGCGGCCACCATGGTGGCGGTCACCGTCGGCATCGGCGTCAGCAGCTCGTACGCGAAGCGAGAGGCGAAGCGCGACGCCGTTGCGCCCACGGGGACCCTGGCGATCAGCGGCCGCGGCCTCGACGACCAGGGCTGGGCCAGGTTGCGCGCGGAGGTCGGACGGAGACTTCCAGCGGCCGCCCTGACCCCGGGACAGGAGGCGATGGACGCACGGGGCAGGGGCCTGGCGCTGAGACCGGCCTGGGATCACAGAAGCTGCCGCGAGCGCTGCGTGCCGCCCGGCTACCTGTTCATGTCGCTGCCGATCGGTGACGAGCGGCTGCTCACCTTCCTCCAGAGACGGCACGATCCGCAGGCCGCCGCGGCGCTGGCCGCGGGCAAGGCCGTGGCCTTCAACCCCGAGGTCGTGCGGGACGGCATGATCGAGCTGGACGCCAGGGACCAGGACGCCGGGGCGACCAAACCGGCCAAGGTGTTCAAGGTGCCGGCCGTGGTGTCGAGCGGCGCCGAGCCCACGCAGACCGGCGCGCTGATCCCGGCCTCGGCCGTGCGGGCGGCCGGGCTCGACGTGGCCGAGCGCGCCGTCTACACCACGGGGATCCCCGCCGACCTGGACAGCCTGGACCGCCTGGGCCGCGACCTCAGGGCGGTGAGCGGCATCGCCTTCCTCGACACGGTGGAGGGCCCCGACGACGGCCTGCTCAACACGCTCCTGGTGTTGCTCGGGGCCGCGCTCGTCGTGGTGCTCGGCGGCACGTTCGCGGCCACCGGGCTGGCCGCGGCCGACATGCGCCAGGACCTCGACACCCTCTCGGCCGTCGGGGGGCCGTCACGGACCCGCAGGCTCGTGGTGGCCGCCCAGGCCGGCTACATCGCGCTCCTGGGCGCGCTCGTGGGGCTGGCCGGCGGCGCGGTCAGCGGCCTCGCGCTGAGCTATCCGCTGACGCGGGAGTTCTACGGGACCCTGGAGGGGATCGTCGGGGCTCCCGGGCCCGTCACGATCTCCATCCCGTGGCTGTTCCTGGCCGGGGTGGTGCTCGGCCTGCCGCTGCTGGCCGCCCTGCTGGCCGGGCTGGTCACGAGGACGCGTCCGGTGCTGGCCCGTCGGGTGGCGTGAGGCGGTACTTCAGCGTCATCAGCACCGACACGAAGATGATCACTGCGGGGACCGCGGTCTGTCCGATGAGGACCGCGGTCACCGCGCTGTCCGGCTGCTGGACCGGGGTGCTCGGCTCCGACTCGATGAAGCCGCCCAGCGACAGGATCACCCCGAAGATCAGCGCGCCGAACGAGCTGACCCCGCTCTCGATCGCCGTCCACAGCCCGGTCAGCACGCCCGCCCGCCGCTTGCCCGTCCGCGCCGCGTCCGCGGCGATCACGTCCGCGAGCATCGAGAACAGCAGCAGCTGCACCCCCGCGATGCCGACGCCGACCACCAGGATCGTCAGGTGGGCGTAGACGGCCCCGAACAGCGGGGTGGCCACGGCCGCCGCCGTGCCGCCGCCGAACAGCAGCGCGGCCAGGATCATCGCCCCGCGCTTGTCGAAGCGCCTGGACAGCCGCACCCACAGCGGCATCGTCAGCAGCATCGGGCCCACCAGCGCCGCGAACAGCGTCTGCGTGGCCGCGGGCGTGCCGATGGTGTAGGCGGCGAAATAGGGCGCCGCGGCCAGCATCATGCTCACGGCGAGCATCTGCGTGCAGGCCAGCGCCGTGATCCAGATGAACGGCGAGTTCCCCTTGATCGCGGCGAACTGCTCGCGCCACCCGCCGCGGTCGGGCTCGGGCGCGCCGGTCATGGGGGCGCGGGCGGTGCCGAAGAACGAGCCGAGCATCGAGGCCAGCAGGATGACCGCGATCGTGACCGCCATCAGCCGGTAGCTGCCCAGCGTGCCGTCCTCGCCCTGGCTGGTGACGATGGCGGGGGCGAGCACGCCGCTGATCGCGGTGGCCGCGCCGATGAAGATCATCCGCCACTGCAGCAGCGAGGTGCGCTCGTGGTAGTCGTGCGTCATCTCGCCGGGCATCGCCTTGTACGGCACCTCGAACAGCGCGTACGCCGTCGCGGTCGCCATGAAGCAGGCCCCCACGTACAGCGCGGCCGGGACGCCCGTCAGCGGCGGCCCCGCGAACACCAGGAAGAACGCGATCGGCAGCGTGCAGGCGCCGGCCAGCAGCCAGGGCCGCCGCGGGCCCATGCGCGACCTGGTCCGGTCCGACCAGCGGCCGACCAGCGGGTTGATGATCAGGTCCCACGCCTTGGGCGCGGTCACCACCACCCCGGCCAGCCACGCGGGCACCGCCAGGAAGTTGGTCATGTAGTACAGCAGGAGCAGGCCGGGCACGGCGTTGACCGTGGCCGTGCAGAAGGAGCCGACGCCATAGCCGAGGCGCACACCCCGGGGGACCGTGGGCGTGCTCAGCGCCGGTGCGATCATGCCCTCATTGAAGCCGAGCGAGAGCTTGTTCGGTAGGGCCCAGTTTCCCGGGCCCCGCCGCTGCCGCTACCTCACTCGGAGACGTCGGCGCACACGACGTGCGCGCCGATCTCGATCATCCGGCGCTCGCTGCGCGCGTCCGCCACCCTGGCCATGAGGATCGGCGCCCCGGAGGCCGCGAACTGCGGCAGGCGGGCGCGTACCAGGCGGTGCAGGTCGCGTACGACGTCTTCGGCCGCGGACATGTGCACCTTCACGTGCAGCATGATCCCCGGAGCCCCCGACGCCGTGCGGGCCTCGGAGATCCAGACGTGGTGCACGAGCGGGAAGTCCATCAGCAGGTACGAGATGGCCTGCCGCAGCGCGGGCAGGATCGGGTGCGCGCACCGCCGGTAGCCCGGGTCCACCTGCTGCATCGGACCCGACAGATGCGGCCTGGGCGCGGGCACCCACGGCAGCGTCGGGGCCTGCGGGCTGGGTGGCGCCACCTGGGCCAGCGCGGCACCGCGTGACACGGTGGCCATCGCGCCCGTCGCGTAAGCGGCCGGCACCGCCCCGGAGAGGACGGGATGCGGCCCCGTGCGCGTCGACGTGAGGAAGCGCTGAAGATCGTCGATCGGCACGGCCGCAGCGGCTGGTCCGGCCGCGTCGATCACGATCTCCCGCACGCCGGTGACGCGCTGGATGTCCAGGATGGTGTCGGCGTCGCACGCCGATAGGGAATGACTGCCGCGGTGCCTGGCATAGGTAGCAGGACCGGTGTAACCGAGCAGGACTCGGTCCCCGGCTTGGGTCGTCCCTAGGACGACCGAACGATCTGGTCGCACTGCCACCAGGATTCCACCGTCGGCGAGAGCGCTCAGCAGGCGATGGGGGGTGCCATGCTGGGCGAGCACGTCGGCAAGCGCAGGATTCCCGATGCTCATATAGCGAACCATAGGTAGTCGGCCACGGCTTATCAGGCTAATGGCGAATAAATCTCCCGATCAAGACAAAGATGTGCGCAGTGTGGATGAGTTTTTGCTCCGCTGGGTACAGCCGACCCGTCTCACATCGTGGGTCTCTCGTGAACGCGTTCACAAGCGCCGGATACACTCTGTGGGACCGTCGGGGGATCCGTGGACGTGTCCCCCGAAGCCCGCCGCATGTCGCGAAGGATCCACACCAGTGAACAAGCCCGTCGTTCTGGTCGCAGAGGAGCTGTCCGAGGCCGGCCTCGCCGTGCTCGGAGCCGATTTCGAGGTCCGCCACACCGACGGCGCCGACCGTTCCCAGCTGCTGCCGGCCCTCGCCGACGTGGACGCGCTGATCGTCCGCTCCGCCACGCAGGTCGACGCCGAGGCCATCGCCGCCGCGCCCAAGCTGCGCGTGGTCGCCCGCGCCGGCGTCGGTCTCGACAACGTCGACGTCGAGGCCGCCACCAAGGCCGGTGTCATGGTGGTCAACGCCCCGACCTCCAACATCACCAGCGCCGCCGAGCAGACCATCGCCCTCATCCTGGCCAGCGCGCGCAACACGGCCCAGGCCCACACCGCGCTGAAGAACGGCGAGTGGAAGCGCTCGAAGTACACCGGTGTCGAGCTGGACGAGAAGGTCGTCGGCATCCTCGGTCTCGGCAAGATCGGCCAGCTCGTGGCCCAGCGGCTCCAGCCGTTCGGCGTCGAGCTGATCGCCTACGACCCCTACCTGCCGCCGGCCCGCGCCGCGCAGATGGGCGTCAAGCTGCTCAGCCTCGAAGAGGTGCTCAAGCAGGCCGACTTCATCACCGTCCACCTGCCCAAGTCCAAGGAGACGCTCGGGCTCATCGGTGACAAGGAGCTGCACGAGGTCAAGCCGTCGGTGCGGATCATCAACGTGGCCCGCGGCGGCATCGTCGACGAGGGCGCCCTCTACTCGGCGATCAAGGAGGGCCGGGTCGCCGGAGCGGGCCTCGACGTGTTCGCCAAGGAGCCCTGCACCGACAGCCCGCTGTTCGAGCTCGACCAGGTCGTCGCCACGCCGCACCTGGGCGCCTCCACGCACGAGGCCCAGGAGAAGGCCGGCACCCAGGTCGCGCGCAGCGTGAAGCTGGCGCTCGCGGGCGAGTTCGTGCCGGACGCCGTCAACGTCCAGGGCGGCGCGGTGGCCGAGGACGTCAAGCCGGGCCTGCCGCTGGCCGAGAAGCTGGGCCGGGTGTTCACGGCGCTGGCCGGCGAGGTCGCCACCAAGCTCGACGTCGAGGTCCGCGGCGAGATCGCCTCCCAGGACGTGCGGGTGATCGAGCTGGCCGCGCTCAAGGGCGTGTTCGCCGACGTGATCGAGGAGCAGGTCACCTACGTCAACGCCCCGCTGCTGGCCAAGGACCGCGGCATCACCGTCGAGCTGGTCACCAGCGCCGACAGCCCCGACTGGCGCAATGTGGTGACCGTGCGCGGCGTGCTCGCCGACGGCCGCCAGGTCTCGGTCTCCGGCACGCTCTCCGGGCCGCGCCAGATCACGAAGATCGTCGAGGTCAACGGCTACGAGATGGAGATCGAGCCGACGGCCCACCTGTGCTTCTTCACCTACACCGACCGCCCCGGCATCGTCGGCGTCGTCGGCCGCCTGCTCGGCGAGCACGGCATCAACATCGCCTCGATGCAGGTCGCCCGGGACGTCAAGGGTGGCAAGGCGCTCATCGCGCTGACCGTCGACTCCGCGATCCCGGCCGACGTGGTCGACCAGATCGTGGCCGAGATCGGCGGCGAGAGCGGCCGCACGGTGGACCTGGAGGTCTGACCCAGCCCGGCTCCGCACAAAGGGCCGCCACCCGGATCGTCCCGGGTGGCGGCCCTTTGTGTTGTCTCAGCATGCGAGATACTAGGACATCCAACGAGATTGCTGAGGTAACGTTGCTGAGGATGCGCCAGGTTCTCGTACTTATTACCTGCCGCGGCGGGGCCTGTTAGGGCAGGTCGACGACTCGCCGCGGTGAGCGGCGTTGCGTCGGCCTGTAAGTCCCTTTCGTCCGGTCCGTGACCCGGACCACGAGATCAGGCCCGGTTCGGATTCGCGACCGGGGTCCGACTTCTTCCGTTGGAACGCGCCCGCGAAATGAGATGAGATCACATGTACGAGATGTATGCCTGGAACCGTGCGGAAGAGCACGAGGACGAGGCCGCGGAGGCCCTCCAGACCGCACTCGACCGCAGGGACAACGGCGGCGCACCGCAGAGCTCGGGTCGTTAGCGCCTACCTGACGTGGGCGGCCCCGCGCCGGGCCGCCCACGCCAGGTAGTTTTTTACAGAGTGGCGGCCAGCGTGGCCGGCGCCGGAGTGTCGCGCTGCTCCTTGAGCTTCGTCCACTGCCGGACGCCCTTGCGATCCGGTCGGACGGCGCCCACGAAGGCGGTTCTGCGCCAGTCGGAGAGCTGCTCTTCCTTGACCACGTCGCCGGTGTGCGGCGCGTGCACCATGTAACCGGGGCGGGAGATCATCCCGACATGTCCCAGGTTGCTGAAGAAAACGAGATCGCCGGGCTTGAGGTTGTCCCAGGTGATCTTCTTGGAGAACGCGCCGTACTGCTCTCTGGCCGTACGCGGGAGTTCGATGCCCGCCTTCTCGTAGGCCCTGAGCATGAGTCCGGAGCAGTCATATCCTCGATCGCTCGTGCCGCCCCAGACGTACGGGATCCCGCGCTTGGTCATGGCGAATGAGAGAGCGATCTTCCAGGCGGGCTTGGGGGTGTTCTGCGCCTGGATGCGTTTGATGTCGGCGCCGGTCAGGGTGATGTCCGACGACTCGTTCTGCTGGGGGGCCGGACTGTTCTTCTGGGGGGCCTGCTGGGGGGCGGGAC
>NZ_VCKX01000654.1 GCF_005889725.1 Nonomuraea zeae | reverse complement strand
CGAACCACCACCCGAACCACCACCCGAACCACCACCCGGACCACCGCCGGGATCGCCCGTGATGGCTAGCACCCCCGCGAGAAAGATTTCCGGATTTCTAGGGAAACAACTCGAAGAGTCGCGACATGTATAGAGCGTCGGAGTCATAGACGAGGGGGACAGCGTGGCGCCGGGTGATCGCAAGCAGCGTTTCGAAGAGATCTACGATGCGCACTATCCCGACATCCTCGCCTACGTCCGGCGGCGTACCAGCTCCCACGAGGACGCGGCGGACATCCTCGCCGAGACCTTCACCATCGCCTGGCGCCGCCTGGACGACGTCCCCCCGGACCGCGCGGCCCGGTTATGGCTGTACGGCGTGGCCCGCCGCGTGCTGGCCAACGGCCGGCGGGCCGAGTCGCGGCACAGCGAGCTGGTCGAGCGGCTGGGCGCGCAGCTCGCCCTGTGGGCGGAGGCGGCGGGGCCCGACGGGGCCGAGGAGAGCGCCGAGGTGCGCGCGGCGTTCCTGCGCCTGAAGCCCGGCGACCGGGAGCTGCTCGCGCTCACCGGCTGGGAGGGGCTGAGCTCCGACGAGATCGCCACGGTGCTGGACTGCTCGCGCGGCGCCGTCCGGCTGCGGCTGCATCGAGCCCGCAAACGGCTGGCCAGGGAGTTGCAGGCAGCCGGGCTGGACGTGGCCCGTTACGGCTTTCGCGCGCTCGCGCTGACGAAGGGGGCAATGTGATGAACGGCGGCCAGCTGCGCAACGACATCGACCGCCTGGTGGCCGGCATCGCGCCCGACCCGGGACCCGGAATGACCCCGCTCGCCAGGGAGCTGGCGGCCGAGATCACCTCGATCCCCGTGGCACCGCAGACCGCTCGGCGCCACCGGCCTTGGGCGACCGTGCCACCGCTCTCCACCCGGCGCCGTCCTCGCTGGACGGCCATGCCACCGCTCAACACCCGGCGCCGTCGCCGCTGGGCAGCCGTGCCGGCGCTCGCCGCGCTGGCGGCCGTTCTGACGTTCGGTCTCGGCCAGGCCCCGGCCTCCGCGGCGCTGGACATCGAGCGGGAGGGCGACCACTACGTCATCACGGTGAAGGACCTGATGGCCGATCCGCAGGTGTACCAGTCCGAGCTCAGGGCCCGGGGCCTGGACATCACGCTCAGGCTCGTGCCGACGTCGGCGAGCCAGGCGGGCCGGATGTTCGTGATCAACGACACGGACCTGCTGAGGTCGGGCCGGCCGGTGCCCGAGGAGGGCCCCATCACACCCATCGACGCGCCAGGCCCGTGCGCGTGGGCCCGCGGGTGCCAGATCGGGGTGCGTGTCCCCGTGGACTACGACAAGAAGGCCGAGATCATCCTGGGCAGGCTGGCCGAGGCCGGCGAGAAGTACGCGATGCCGCCCGGGATCGCCATGCCCGGCGAGCCCCTGCACTGCGTGGACTACGTCAACAAGACCGTCGCCGAGATCGGGCCGATGCTGCGGGAGCGGGGCGTCGAGGCGGAGTTCATCTCCCACGGGCAGCGGAGTGCCGGGCCGTCCGCCCCTGAGGGCTGGTACGTGCAGGACGGCGTGATGAGCGCGGCCGGCAAGGCGCTCATGCTGATCGCGCCCGAGCCGAACCCTCAGCACCCCGCACCGAACGCCTCCTGCCCGGTCCCTTAAACACCTCATTCGTCGCC
>NZ_VCKX01000653.1 GCF_005889725.1 Nonomuraea zeae | reverse complement strand
GTTTCGGCGGGGGGCCGGGGTCGGGGTGCAGCAGGATGTACTGCCAGCCCAGGTAGATGCGGTCCGCCTGGAGCTGCGCATGCTCGGGATGCACGTCCGTCACGTGACCCTCCGGCCGCGATATGTCATTAGGTGTAGGGGCCTGCCCTCTCCGCTCCGTGACAGCGTATGAGCTACAACCCCCATAGCGGCAGGGTTCTCGGCAATTCGACCAGTCCGATGGGAGCATTGCGGCAGATGGGACAACCGAGACCTATTACCATTCCTACCCATGACGGAACCCTCCGGCGGCAGCGAGAACAAGCCCAGACGCCCGGTAGCGGTGCCCGCAGTGGCTTTGACGGCTTTCACCGCCATCGGCATCACCGCCTTGCTGGGCGGTCTCGGCGAGGCCGCGGACGCGCCTGACGCGCTGGGCCCTGGGGCGGTGCTCGACCAGGCCCTGTTCGACACCAAGTTCGTCGAGTCGCGGGTGACGACGGAGAAGGCCGAGACCCAGTTCGACGAGGACAAGCGGTTCGTGGAGCTGGTCTTCGACGTCACCAACAAGGGCGACGAGACCGCGTCGGTCGGGCTGCCTCCGGCCAAGCCGAACCAGGTCTCGTTCCCGTCCTTCGGCGGCTCGCTGGTCAAGATCACCCCGGCCTTTCCCGAAGACGCCGGCCCGTTCGCCTACGCGTTGAGCAAGGGCGGCGAGACCCGCCAGCTCCACCCTGGCGTGACCAGCCGGGTCATCGTCCGCTATCGGCTCAAGGACAACGAGCAGCCGCCGGAGAAGATGGTCCTGGACGTGGCGTCCTTCGAGTTCAGAAGCGATTTCAACAACGTCACCCCCGAATGGTCGATGGTATCCAAAGAGGAGAAGGACAAGCTCGTACCGGAAATCAAGGCGCGGGTGACCCTGCCGGTCAAGAAGGGCGGCGCAGCGTGACCGCCACCGAGCAACGCTCCGGCGTCGCCCCCGCCCGGCGCAGCAGGCGGGCCGGGCGCCGTCGCGACGGGTCCAAGCTGCTCGGCCTGGTGGCCGGGCTGATCCTGGTGGGCGGCGCGATCGGGATGCAGACCCTCTCGCTCTCCGAGGGCGAGATAGGCGACCCGCTGACCTATGCCGGGGAGAAGGGCGAGACCGTGGACGCCGGGCGCTTCACCGTGCGGCTCGACTCGTTCGTCACGGCGAAGTCGATCCAGAACGGCTCCAAGACGGTGGCGACCGACAACCTCTTCCTCGTCGTCAGCGCCGCCGCCAAGTCCAGCCTCAAGCCCTACCACCTCGGCCAGCCGCTGCTGGTGACGTCCGACGGCAAGACGTTCGACGCCACGGACCGGGTGGACAGCAGCGTGACGCTGGCCGCCAAATGGGCGCAGCCGGAGATCTGGGTGAGCGGGCGGTTCTTCTTCGAGGTCCCGGCCTCGGCGCTGCCCGGCGCGGCGGTGCGGTTCCGCCTGCCGCCGACGGCGGGGCTCCAGGAGCCGTACCGGCCGGAGGTCGAGTTCGATCTCGGGCTGGACGAGGAGGGCGCGCGCAAGCTCGCGGGCTCGGCGCAGGCCGTCTACTCGACTGTTGAGAAGTGATCGCAGCATGAGCACGAACGACGAGCGCGACTGGTTCTCGCCCAAGAACGACCAGCGCGACCAGGACCAGCCCCCGCCGCCGAGCCAGGAGCCCCCGCTGTCTCTGATAACCATCCGATGT
>NZ_VCKX01000652.1 GCF_005889725.1 Nonomuraea zeae | reverse complement strand
CCCCAGGACCTGCCCCAGCCGTCGCTGCCCGCGGACATGCGCGATCTCGCTGACCAGGTGCAGGCCGACACCCTGTCCGCGCTGCTGCCTCAGGCCGGTCTGGCGCTCGCCGTGGTGACGGTGGTGGCCGCCGTACTGAGCTGGATGGTGGCCGGCCGGGTGCTGCGGCCGATCCGGGCGATCTCGTCGGCCGCCCGGCGGTTGTCGGCCGAGAACCTCACCGAGCGGGTCCCGGTCACCACCCCCGCCGACGAGCTGTCGGCGCTGGCGGGCACCGTCAACGGGATGCTGGACCGCATCCAGCGCGGCGTCGCCGAGCGGGACCGCGTCCTGGAGAGCCAGCGGCTCTTCACCGCCAACGCCGCCCACGAGCTGCGTACGCCGCTGACCACCGCGCGCACCGCGATCGACGTCACCCTGGACGGAAACCCCAGCCACACCGAGCTGCTCACGATGGCCGGCGACGTCCGCGCCGCCGTCGAGCACATGCAGCGCGTCCTGAACGGACTGCTGCTGCTGGCCCGCAGCCAGGCCGGGCTCACCGAGCGAGCGCCGGTCGATCTCGCCGCGGTCGCAGCCGCCGCCCTCGACGCCGCCCGGACGCGGGCGGAGGGGGCCGGCCTCGCCGTACGACACCGGCTCCGGCCGGCACCGGTCAACGGCGAACCGGTCCTGCTGGAACAGATGGTCGCCAACCTGGTCGACAACGCGATCCGCTACAACCAGGCCGGCGGACACCTGGTCGTCGACACGGGTACGGCGGGTGGGCGCGCCTTCCTGCGCATCTCCAACACCGGCCGCCACATCGTGCCCGAGGAGGCGCAGACGCTGCTGGAGCCGTTCGTGCACGGGCAGGGGACCCGCGTCCGTACCGACGGCCTGGGCCTGGGGCTGTCCATCGTGCGCGCGGTCACGCTCGCCCATCGCGGACGGATCACGCTCACGGCCCGCACCGGCGGCGGCCTCGACGTCACCGTCGATCTCCCGCAGAGCCCGGTGACCACGGACGTGAGGTCGCGGTGGGCCACCGGACCACCCCAGGTAATGGCCCTTCCGATCAGGTGAAGCGCCGGGCATTCGGCGCGGAACCGTCCTGGCGGGACGGCAACGCCTGTCGCGGCCCGAGCGGCACTGGTCGTGAGAAGCGCGACCGAAGCGGGGCCGCTGCCCGGTGGCCAGGTCGCAGATGCCCGCTCAGGTCGTCCATCCCGGGTGGGGCCGGGAGCGCCTGACGGATTGTCGGAGATGATCTCTAGGGTGCCACGCATGACTGGCTCATCCACTTCCGCAACAGGCGGCCTCATGACGACCTGGGCGCAGGTCCGCGACCGCATCATCGCCCGCGATCCCCGCGGTCTGGCCGATCTCGTGATCACCCTGCCGGACGCCGAGCGCGCCGAGGCCGCCCGGCGCCTGCCGGAGCTGCACAAGGACTTACGCGCGGCCGCCGGGCGCCGGGCCGGGGAGCGCTGGTCGTCCGGCCAGGACGAGGGCGAAGGGGACGGCGAGTGGGATAGGGAAAGCGACGGCGAGTGGGAAGGTGACGGGCGCGGACCGTGGGACGGCGCGGGGGACTGTCTCTTATAAACATCTCCGAGCCCACAAGACCCTAAAAAAAAAAAGCTAAGGCAACAGCAAACGGTCATGGTACATATATCGATACTATGATAGATTATCAA
>NZ_VCKX01000651.1 GCF_005889725.1 Nonomuraea zeae | reverse complement strand
GGGAGGGCCCTGACGCTGAGAGCGTCGAGGATCTCAGCACGCTGCCGAGGTCGAGACAGTTACCGCTTCCGGACCGCGTAGGTCAGGTGGGTCACCCGCTGCGTCGGCTCCGCGCGGACCGGCTCCAGGGCCACCCGGTTCGCGTCCACGCCCTCGAACAGGCGGATTCCGGAGCCGAACAGCACGGGTGAGAGCGCGATCGAGAACTCGTCGACCAGGCCGGCGTTCAGGTACTCCAGGATCGTCGCGCCGCCGCCCGCGATGCGGACGTCGCGGTCGCCGGCGGCCTCGCGGGCCTGGTCGAGCGCGGTCTCGATACCGTCGTTGACGAAGTGGAAGGTGGTCCCGCCCGGCCGCTCCCAGGGGTCGCGCTTCTCGTGCGTCACGACGAAGACCGGCGTGTGGAACGGCGCCTCCTCCGGCCACATCTGCTCGCCGGCGTCGAACATGCGCTTGCCCATCACGCTCGCGCCGGTGCGCTCGAACGTCTCCCGCGCGATGTCGTTGTCGGGGCCCTCCTCGCCGCCCTTGCCGAGCTTCAGGTTCTCCCGGAAGAACCGCAGCGGGAAGATCCACCGCTGCAGCTCCATCCACTGCCGCCCCATCAAATCCTCGGGGGACTCGGGTGCGATGAAACCGTCCAGCGACATCGACACGCTGAAGAACACCTTGCCGGCCATCAGCCCTCAGCTCCCTTCCCAACGATCTCGGTGACGTAGGCGGCCAGGTTGCCCAGGGTCTGCCGGCCGCCCTCGATCGCGTGGTATTTCTCCACCGCCTCGTCGCGCAGCTCCTTGGTGGGGAACACCGTGCGCATCTCGACCCGGGTCGCCGCCCCGTCGGCCGCGAACGCGAGGACCGACTCGAAGGCGTTCGGGTCGCCGCGGTATTCGCCGTGCAGCATCGTGATCTCCTCCGGCGGGACGATCTCGGTCCAGGAGATCCACTCCTGGTAGTCCGTCCCGTCAGGTCCGTGCATCACGAACTCCCACACCCCGCCCACGCGGAACTCGAAGGACCGCGTGGTGGTGGTGAACCCCTCCGGCCCCCACCACTGCGACAGGTGCCGCACCTCGGTGAACGCCTCGAACACCAGCTCCCGTGGGGCGTCGATCACCCGGGAGATCACAACCTCGCGGTCGGCCGTCGCGGACTGCGCCGGCGCTCCTTGTCCCGTCTCGCTCATCAGTTACTTCTTTCCTGTTTTGCCTGCTTGAGATCCTGCACGTACGCGTCCAGCCGGTCGAAGCTCTCGTTCCAGAACCGCTCGAACCCGCCGGTCCACTCGTGGACCGGTCGCAGCCCGCGGGCGTCCAGGCCGTACAGGCGCTGCTTGCCTGCCTTGCGGTCCCGCACCAGCCCCACTTCCCTGAGCACCCGCAGGTGCTTGGACGCCGTCGGCTGGGTCATCCCCAGCTCCTGGGCCAACTGGGTCACCGGCCGCTCACCCGCCCGCAGCAGCGCCAGGATCTCCCGGCGCTGCGGCTCGGCGATCGCGTTGAAAACGTCCGACGTCGTCGCTGCTCGTGCCACGGACATCATCATATGCCTATATCGGCATGCGTCAATCTGGGGGAATCAGGCGGGTCGCCTTTCCGTCCGGCTCGAAGTCGCGGCCGCCGCCGGCAACGGGCCTGCCTGCCAGCGGCGTGGGCGGGGGCGCGGGACCGGACCAGCTCGCGGCGGCGGCCATGGCGCCGGTGGCGCACTACAGCTT
>NZ_VCKX01000650.1 GCF_005889725.1 Nonomuraea zeae | reverse complement strand
GCTAGCCCCGTTTTCCGCACGTCGAGGTGAGTGAAGATCGCCGAGTTTGCCGCAGTGATCGTCGCGCGGTATGACGTGGCTGGTGAGACAGCGCGCGCAGTGGGGTCAGGCCAGTGTCGAGAAGATGCTCGGGGCATTACCGGTGGTGGCCGCGTTCTGCTCGCGGTTACGGATCCGGGAGCTGGTGGATGCGGCCTGCCCGGTGCGGGACGTCGCCGGATTGACGCACGGGCAGGTGATCGAGGTGCTCGTGGCCAACCGGCTGACCTCGCCGGCTCCGCTGGTGCACGTGCAAGAGTGGGCGCGCACCTGGGCGGTGGGCGAGGCGTTCGGAGTGGATCCGGAATCGCTCAACGATGACCGGATCGGCCGTGCGCTGGACGCCATCGCCCCGCACCTCGATCACCTGGCCGGGTCGGTCGGGCTGGCCGCGATCGAGGCGTTCGGCATCGATGTGGGGCGCCTGCACTGGGATCTCACCTCGATCTCGTTGCAGGGCGACTACGAGCAGGCCGAGCCCGGCTTCGCCACACCGAAGTTCGGCCATCCCAAAGATCGCCGGCCGGATCTGAAGCAGATCCAGGCCGGGCTCGCGGTCAGCTCCGACGGAGCGGTCCCGGTTTTTCACCGCGCCTATGACGGCGGCGCCGGCGAGGTCAGCCAGGTCATCGGCGCGATGCAGGCGCTGCAGCGGCTGGCCGGCCCGCAACCGATGCTGATGATCGGCGATTCGAAGCTGATCTCGTATGCGAACCTGGCCGCGATGACCACCGATGGTGTGACCTTCATCGCGCCGGCCTCCAAGACCTACGTCAAGGCCGAGGTATTGGCCCGACAGCGGCTCGACCAGGCCCAGGCGGTGGACTACGTCGCCGCCCGCGACGCCGGCAAGGACGCCGACCGGCGCGGCACCTGGCACGTGGCCGAGGACACCATGACGCTGGCCGGGCCGCGCACGAAGGACCCGATCCTGACCCTGCGCCGGATTTTCGTGCACTCCTCGGCCCGCGCCCAGGCCGCGGCCACCGCCCGGGCCAAGAAACTCCAGCGGGCCCGTGACGATCTGGCCCGGCTGGAACGCGGCCTGGGCGGCCGCCACTACCCCAGTGAGCAAGCCGTCGCCGACCGCGTCACCGCGATCGGCCGCGCCCGCCGGGTGAGCACCTGCCTGACCGCGGTCACCGGCACCGACCCGGCCACCGGCAAGCCCACCCTGACCTGGAACTTCGACCAGAACGCGATCGACGCCGAGGCCGCCACCGACGGCTGGTACGCCCTGCTCACCAACCTCGCCCCCGACACCGCCGACGCCGGACACCTCCTACGCCACTACAAAGGACAAGAAGCCGTCGAACGCCGCCACCAGGCATTCAAAGGCCCGCTGGCGGTCACCCACCTGTATCTGAAGAACAACCGCCGCATCAACGCGCTGATCACCGTGATCTGCCTGGCCCTGCTCATCTTCTGCCTGATCGAACGCCAGGTCCGCCACGCCCTGACCGCCCAGGACAAGACCAAGGTCAACGGCCTGTACGCCGGACGGCCCGCCGTCCCCACCGGCAAGCTCATCCTGGACGCACTGGCCGGCATCCGGCTTATCCCGGGCACCGGCCAGTCACCCCCGACCATCCCGCAACCCACCGACCTCCAACTCCACCTCCTGGACCTGCTCAACATCGATCCACGAGACCTCCGCTGAAGATCACTCACGTGCGGAAAACGGGGCTAGC
>NZ_VCKX01000649.1 GCF_005889725.1 Nonomuraea zeae | reverse complement strand
GGGAAGGAAACACCCGGTTACATTCCGAACCCGGAAGTTAAGCTTCTCTGCGCCGATGGTACTGCACTCGGGAGGGTGTGGGAGAGTAGGTCACCGCCGGACAATCTTTCGGGAAGGGCTCGACGCTTTGCGTCGGGCCCTTTCTGCATTTCCGGGATGGTCTTTCGGCTCGTCGGGAGCGAAACGGGCCTTTTCTGCTTTCCGGGGCATGCTTATCTTTCGGTGGCGACCCCCACCTCGCGCCGTCACCCTTGGAGTGTGACGGCAACACCCCCTTCGCCGGCGCGACGTGACCGACGGCGCCCGCGTTTCTTGACTTGGATGGTCACGACGTTGTCGATGGTCCTGTTGATGGCAGGACTTGTGGGGTTTTTCGCCGCGTCATTAGGGCTGTCCGGCAGGTTGCTGGAGATGCTGGACAAGTGGGCCAGCAGGGTCAGCATTTTCGTGGGGCTCGCGGGTCTGCTGTCGGCAGGCGCGGTGACGTGGGCTCGGCGGCGCTCGCATGCGGAGTCCCGGCCAGTGGAGTCCCGGCGATCGGCTCGATCGTCCGAGCAACTGTCCATGCGTCCATCCGGGGATGCGGCTGAGCGGCCGGGCACGGATCCGTCTGGAGAGGCAGCCCCGTTTGGAGAGGCAGCTCCGTCTGGAGAGGGGGCGGGGGAGGCGTTCCAAGGGCTCCAGGGGCTCCAAGGGCCGCGCCAGGGTTCTCGTGGAGAGCCAGGTGGAGTGTCGGGCGGGAAGCCGGGCGACCTACCAGGCAGAGCGCCTGGCAGAGCGCCTGACGGTGACCACGGAGGCGTGCCGAGCGGAGCGCCAGGCGGGGAACCGCCTCGGGGGCTGGGTGATACGCCAAGTGGGGTCGCGAGTGGGGAACCGGCCGGGTGGCCGGGCGGCGTGCCAGGTGGAGCGCCAAGCGGGGAACTGGCCGAGGAACCGGGCGGGAGGCCGGGAGGGAAGCCGGGCGGAGATGCGCCTGGGCAGGCCGCGTCTTCCGCTGGCGCCGAGATCAGCCGTTCTAAGGCGGCGGGCGCTCGTACTCCTGCCGACGGTACGGCCGAGATCAGCCGGTCTGCGGCGCCCGGCGGCGATGCCACTGCCCCTGATGGTGGTGCCACGGCTGGTGGTGGTGCCACGGTGCCTGATGGTGATGCCACGGCTGATGGTGCGACACCCGACGGGGTTGTGATTGCAGACGGTGCCGCGACCCGTGACGGTGTTGCGATCGCGGATAGTGTCGCCACACCTGATCACGCTGAGACCGCCAGCGGTCCTGCTACACCCGATCGCGCCTCGACCGTCGGCAGTGCTGCCGCCCCCGATGGTGATGCGGCCACCAGCGGCCTTGCTCAACTTGCGGATGGTGCTGCGGTCGACGGCAACGCTGCCGCACGTGATCGCGCTGCGACTGCCGGCAGCGGTGCCGCAACTGGTCGGGCTGGGACTGCCGGCAGCGGTGCTGTACCTGGTCGGGCTGGAGCTGACGGCAGTGATGCCGTACCTGATGGTGATGTGGCTGAGAGCAGCGCCGCTCAACCTGATCGCGAGGCCACGTCCGCCAGTCCCGCCAGTCCTGCCAAATCCGATCGCGGTGCGACGGCTGCCAGTCACGCGACCCGCGACCGCGATGCGACCGCCGGCAGTCCGCCAGCAGCGTCCGATGGTGATGCGGGCGCCATCGACCCCGCTGCGGCTCCTCAGGTTGAGGCGCAGGGGGAGCGGGCGATCGGGGT
>NZ_VCKX01000648.1 GCF_005889725.1 Nonomuraea zeae | reverse complement strand
TCCGCGGCAGCGCGGTCAACCAGGACGGCGCCAGCAACGGCCTCACCGCGCCCAACGGCCCCGCCCAGCAGCGCGTCATCCGCCAGGCGCTCGCCAACGCCCGCCTCACCCCCGCCGACGTGGACGCCGTCGAGGCCCACGGCACCGGCACCACCCTCGGCGACCCCATCGAGGCCCAAGCCCTGCTCGCCACCTACGGCCAGAACCGCGAAACCCCCCTCTGGCTCGGCTCCATCAAGTCCAACATCGGCCACACCCAGGCCGCCGCCGGCGTCGCCGGCATCATCAAGATGGTCCAGGCCATGCGGCACGGCCTGCTCCCCAAGACATTGCACGTGGACGCGCCGAGCCGGCACGTGGACTGGGAGGCCGGCGCGGTCAGCCTGCTCACCGAGCCCGTCTCCTGGCCGGAGCTCGGCGAGGACCGGCCGCGCAGATCCGCCGTCTCGTCCTTCGGGATCAGCGGCACCAACGCCCACGTCATCCTGGAAGCGGTGGCCCCCGCCGAGGTCGAGCCCGCGGTCGCCGACGGGCCGATCCCCTGGGTGCTGTCCGGCCGGACCGAGCGGGCGCTGCGCGACCAGGCCGCCCGCCTGGCCGAGCACCTGGCCGAGCATCCCGAGCTCGATGCCGTACGCGTCGGTCACGCGCTGGCCAACGCCCGTACGCACTTCTCGCACCGGGCGACCGTCATCGGCCACAGCAGGGAGGAGCTGCTCGACCGGGTGAGCGCGCTGGCCGCCGGCCAGGCGACGGGGAACCTCGTCTCGGGCGTCGCCACGGGCGAAGGGAAGATCGCTTTCCTGCTGACCGGGCAGGGCAGCCAGCAGGCCGGCATGGGCTCCGACCTCTACCGCACCCAGCCCGTCTTCGCCGAAGCACTCGACGAAGTGTGCGCGGTCCTGGACCCCCACCTGGAACGCCCGCTCAAAGACGTCATGTTCACCGACGCCGACGCACTCAACGACACCCGCTACACCCAACCGGCGATCTTCGCCTTCCAGATCGCCCTGCACCGCCTGCTCGCCCACCACGGCATCACCGCCGACTACTACGCGGGCCACTCACTCGGCGAGATCACGGCCACGCACCTGGCCGGGATCCTGACCCTGGAGGACGCCGCCCGCCTGGTCACCACGCGGGCCGCCCTGATGGCCACCCTGCCGCCCGACGGCGCGATGACCGCCGTCACCATCACCGAGGAAGAGCTCCAGCCCTACCTCACCCCCGAGGTGAGCGTCGCCGCCGTCAACAGCCCGACGTCACTCGTCATCTCCGGGCGAAAGGACGCCGTCCAGGCCCTCACCGCGACCCTCGCCGAAGCCGGGCGCAAGACCCGCCCGCTGAAGGTGCAGCACGGCTTCCACTCCCCCCAGATGGAGCCCGTCGCGGGCCTGCTCGCCGAGGCACTCGACGGCTTCGACTACCGGCCGCCGTCGATCCCCGTGGTCTGCAACCTCACCGGCCGGCTCGCCGACGGCGACGACCTCCGGACGGCCGCGTACTGGACCCGGCACCTCCTCCAGCCGGTCCGCTTCGCCGACACCCTGGCCACCCTGAGCGGCCTCGGCGTCACCACCTTCCTGGAGCTGGGCCCCGACGCCACGCTCACCCCGCTGGCCTCCGGCCGGCACGGGCAGGCCATCCCCACCCGCACCCACCGCAAGCCGGAGGCCACCACGTTCGTCACGGCCCTGGCCCAGCTCCACACGCACGGGCGCGCCGTCACCTGGCGCTTCCCCACCACCCACCC
>NZ_VCKX01000647.1 GCF_005889725.1 Nonomuraea zeae | reverse complement strand
GTCCTCGACCTCCCCCCAGCCGAAGCCTCAAGCCACACCGCCGGCCAGACAGCCGGGATCCACCAACCCCTGCCGGCCCCGAGCAGCCGCTCCTCCATCGGACGCGGTCCCGGCCGTCCCGCAGCGCTGCCGGAGGCGTTCACCGAGGTGCCGCCGCTGCCGTTCGGCCTCACGGACAGGCCGTGGGCGCAGGACCGTCGCCCCCTGGCGCTCGACTTGCCTCACGGAGGGCACCTGCTCATCGCGGGGGCGGCGCGCAGCGGCAGATCGACGGCGCTGCGCACGATCGCGGGCTCCATCGCGGCCCTCGCCTCGCCGGAGGACGTGCACGTACACGCGATCGACTGCGGGTCGGGCGCGCTCCTGCCGCTGGTGGCGATGCCGCACTGCGGCGCCGTGGTGACCCGCGACCAGCTCGATCGGGTCGAGCGCCTGCTCACCCGGCTCAGGGCCGAGGTGGGACGTCGCCAGCAGCTCCTCGCCGAAGCCGGGCACGCCTCCCTGGCCGAATACCGCCAGGCGGGCCACCGTCTCCCCTGGATGGTGTTGCTGCTCGACCGCTGGGAGGGCTTCGTCGCCGCCTTCGAGAGCTACGACTACGGTCGCCTGGTCGAGGCGCTGATGCAACTCCTGCGGGAGGGACCGGCGGTGGGGCTCAGGGCGGTGGTCACCAGCGACCGGTCCGGGCTGCTCGGCCAGGTTTCGA
Organism: Nonomuraea zeae; assembly: GCF_005889725.1. Lineage (GTDB taxonomy): Bacteria > Actinomycetota > Actinomycetes > Streptosporangiales > Streptosporangiaceae > Nonomuraea > Nonomuraea zeae. The sequence continues at coordinate 1,086 of NZ_VCKX01000647.1, read as the reverse complement.
CTGCTTTCGACGACCGCCTGCTCTTGCGGCTCTCCGACCCGTCCGACTACGGGCTGGCCGGATTCCCGCTCAAGGGCCTGCCCGCGTCGGTCCCGCCGGGCCGGGCGCTGTCGATGGGCGAGCACGGCATCGTCGAGCACCACATCGCCCTGCTGGCCACCGACCCGGCGGGCCCGGCGCAGGTGGCGGCGCTCCAGGCCCTGGCCCGTACCGCCGCGACCTCGCCCGGCCTCGATGGCCGGGATGTGGAGCTCGCTGCGGAAGGCCCCGGTTCGAGGGGTGCCGCTGATCGGCCGGGTGAGCGCCAGGGCGCGGGTTCGAGCAGTGCCACTGACCGGCCGGGTGAGCGGCAGAGCGCGGGTTCGAGCAGTGCCACTGACCGGCCGGGTGAGCGCCAGGGCGCGAGTCCGGCTCATGAGCGGCTGCCCGTGGCCGGAAGGGGCGGGTGGCGATGGGGCGGCGAGCCGCCGCTGCGGGTGGACGCCCTGCCCATGCGGATCACGGCGTCCCAGACGCTCGCGCTGGATCCGGCGTTCAGTCCCCCGTCGCCCCTGTGGGCGCTGATCGGTGCGGGTGGCGACGCCCTTGCGCCGCTCGGGCTCGACCTGCTCGCGTACGGGCCCGGCGCGGTGATCGCGGGTCCGTCACGGTCGGGGCGGTCGTCGGCGCTGCTGACGGCGGCCCGCTCGCTCATCGCCCAGGGCACGCCGGTCATCGCCGTCACGCCGAGGCGCAGCCCGTTGCGCGAGCTGGACGGGGCGCTGGCGGTGCTCGACGGCAACGCCACCGACCTGCCGGAGCTGGTCGCCGACCTGCAGCAGTACGTCGTGCTGGTGGACGATGCGGAGCTGATCAATCCGGATGCGCCGCTGGGGACCGCGTTGGAGGAGGTGCTCCGCTCCGGGCGGGATGGTGATCACGGGCTCCTGATCGCCGGGACGACCGGGGATCTGGCCGTGGCCTATCGCGGGTTCGCCGCCGAGACACGCAAATCCCGTACGGGGTTGCTGCTGGCGGTGCAGAGCCAGGCGGACGGGGACATCTTCACCATCCGGCTCCCGCGCGGGACGGTGGGCGGGCCTCCGG
>NZ_VCKX01000646.1 GCF_005889725.1 Nonomuraea zeae | reverse complement strand
CGACTGGGCCGTCCAGCACGCCCTGAGTCCCACCCGACCCACCGGACACCAGCGCATCCCTGGCCCCAGCGCCGCCCGGCGCCAGCACGCCCCCGTTCCCGGCCGAGCCATCCGACCCGAGTGCGCCCCGAGGCCCGGCCGAGCCACCCGGCTCCAACACGCCGCCGGTCCTGGCCGAGCCGCCCGAGCCCGCCCCGCCGCCGATCCTGGCCGAGCCGTCCGGCTCCAGGGCGCCGGCTGCCCCGGCCGAACCCCGCACATCCGCTGGACCTCCGGGCCCCGGCGCGCTCACCGACCCGGGGGCGCCTGCTGGATCGGCCGGCGGGGACATCGGCGACGCCGCCGCACCCGCACCGGCGGCGAGGACCGCCGGTGGGGTGAGGGCTGCGGTCGCGGCCACCCCCAGCACGGCCGTCATCCGGATCGTCCGCTGAACCACGATGCCCACCACGTCGCCCCCGTGACTCTCTGTAATCGGCGCGGCTCAGTCTGTCAGGCGCATTACCGCGCAGGCGACGGGGTTACGAGGACCCCAAGGTAAAATCTTCGCCACCCTTACCGGATCGTCCGGAAAAAAGCGCGAATGCCGGCCACCAGCGAGTCCGGCGCCGCCAGCCCGACCATATGGCTGGGGCTGTGCTCGTTTCCCCAGTACACGATGTCGTTCTCACGCTCTGCGATCCGGCGCATCACGCCGGGCCCGCCGTGCGACACGCCGGTCGGCACCGCGCGCTGGGCGACCGGCAGCCCCGCGGCCCCCTCGTAGTACGTCCACGACGACGACCCGCCGGTCCCCGTCAGCCAGTACAGGCTGGCGTTGGTGAGCACCAGGTCACGGCTGATCGGCTCGGCCTCGGGCGCCGACCACCCGTCGAACTCCTTGAACCGCTCCACCAGGTACGCCAGCTGCGCCACCGGCGAGTCCGCGAACCCGTGCGCGAGCGTCTGCGGCCTGGCCGCCAGATAGGGCCCGTACCCGCTGCCGCCGTGCATCCAGTCGGCCATCCCGGCCAGGTCGGCCAGCTCCTCCTCGCTCAGCCCTTCCAGCTCGGCGGGGTCGCCCGTCGGGATGCCCAGCCCGGCCGTGATGAGCGACCCGGCCACGTGCTCGGCGTCCAGGGCGGCCAGCCGCGGGGTGACGAGCGCCCCCGCGTCGTTGCCCTGCGCGCCGTACCGCTCGTATCCGAGGCGGCCCATCAGCTCGGCCCACGTGCCCGCCACCCGGTCGATGCTCCACGGCCGCTCGTCGGCGGGCTCGGGGAACGGGGAGAAGGCGAAGCCGGGCAGCGACGGCGCCACCACGTGGAAGGCCGTGGCGGGGTCCAGCCCGTGCCCGCGCGGGTCGGTGAGCGGCCCGATGACGTCGAGGAACTCGGCCACGGTGCTGGGCCAGCTGTGCGTGAGGATCAGCGGCAGCGCGTCCGGCTCCGGCGAGCGCACGTGCAGGAAGTGGATCACCTGCCCGTCGATGACGGTGGTGTACTGCGGGAACGCGTTGAGCCTGCCCTCCTGGGCCCGCCAGTCGAACGTGCTGCCCCAGTAGGCGGCCAGCTCGCGCAGGTAAGGGGCCGGCACGCCCCTGTCCCATCCGCCGGGCAACTGCGCGGCCCACCGGGTACGCCGCAGGCGCTCCTTCAGATCGTCCAGGTCGGCTTGCGGGATATCGATACGAAAAGGTGTGATCTCGTCCATGACCAGGACTCTAGGAACGAATGCGGCGAGCTTCGTTCCGCAATAGCCCCAACCTCGAAACCGATCGCCCTCCAGCACACCGCAGTCCGGCCCTCCCGCGCC
>NZ_VCKX01000064.1 GCF_005889725.1 Nonomuraea zeae | reverse complement strand
CCCCAGCCCCGCGACCCGGCAACCCGGCAACCCGGCAACCCGGCAACCCGGCAACCCGGCAACCCGGCAACCCGGCGACCCGGCGACCCGGCGATGATCGTCCATCACCCCGCCACCAGGCTCAACGCCGGGGAGCGCGAGGGGCCGGCAGGCCCCTCGCCGGGGGTGTGGGGGCATGCCCCCACAGGACACAGCCCGAAGCTCTCATCGCGCGAAGCACACCCCACTGCGAGGACCTCGCAGTCAGGGGGGTCGAAGGGGGCGCAGCCCCCTGGGGAACAGAGCCCGGAGCCCGATTCGCGCGCAGCGCCCCCGAAGGCGCAGGACCACGCAGTGAGCCCCAGAACCCCACTCTCAGGGCGCGACCACTCGCTGGCTGTCCGTCAAAGGCGGGAGCATCGTGAACATCCTCGCCGCCGCCAGCGGTTGCGTCGTGATGAGCAGGCCCGTCTTCAGGCGTTCCTCCACCACCCGCCCACCGTAGACCTCCCCGGAAACCGGGGTGACCACGAGCGCGAAGTCCCCCTTGGCCTTGATCCCCACGTTCTTGGTCCGCCCGGCCGGCACCTCCACCTCGAACGCGGGCTCCCCGGTCCCCTTCTCCGGCACCACCTGCACCCGCACCTTGCCCGGACCGCCGAGTGCCGTCAGCACAAGGCGGGAGCCCGTCGCGTTGCGGGCCACCGCGCTGCCCAGCGCCAGTGACGAGGTGCCGGCGGTGTAGGCGACGTCGGAGCGCTGGCCCGTACCCGTGATGACCAGCCCGGCCACGATCGGGACCGGTGAGGTGAGCACGAGGGCGGCGGACGAGGCCCCGACTCCCGTGGTCACGTCCAGCGAGACCACGCTGCCCGCGGGGATGTCGAGCGTCTCGCGCCCCTTCATGGCGTACTCGGCGTCCTCGCTCACGGCCTTGATCTGCACCACGGCGTCGTTCTCGCCGGGGGCGGCGACGAGGAGCTCGCGGCCGCCGCCTCCGCCGGGGATCCCGGGGACGACCACGCGCGTGGCGGGCGGTGCGGCGGCGGGGAGCCAGTCGACTCCTCCGGTCTCCAGCGTGGTCCTGGCGGCGACGGCGACGCGGCCGAAGACGGTGGTGACGCTCACGGTCATCACGTCGGCCGACGGGGCCAGGTCTTTGAGGTCGATCTCGCGGTGCTCGCCGGGCGCGATCTCCAGCCCGAGCCCCTTGTCGCCGGAGATCGGGCCTTCGGCCGCGTACACCTGGACGTCGGCGAGCGCGGGCGCCTTGTCCGGGTTGGTGAGGTGCAGGCGCACGTCGGCGCTCGCGGGGCCGGGGCCCACCAGCCAGGTCTCCGGGGACGGCTCGGTGCAGCGGATCCCGGCCAGGCCGCGCCCGCCGCCCTGGGTGACGCGGGTGAGGTAGCCGGCCTCCAGCCCGCCGGGGCCGCTCGTCACGTACGGCTTCCCGTCCCGCATCGTCTCGTCGGACAGGGTGCCCGGCAGGTAGACGTTGACGTGCTCCCCCTTCGTCCCAGGGCACACTGCGGTGACGGCTTCGACGGCCACCTTCCTGGGCCCCTCGGGTACGGGGACCACGGGGGCGGGCCTGGTGACGAAGGCGACGCCGTACATGGCGATCAACGCCACGACGACCAGCACCAGCAACCCGAACCGGTTCTCCACGAACGCCTTCACCACGCACCCGCCAGGTTCTCCACGAACGCCCTCATCGCGCCCCCGCCAGGACTGGGGCCGGTGCTTCCACGGCCTCCCCCGCGTTCTCGCGCCGACCCGGCGCCGCCAGGAGGGCCGCCAGGAGCACCAGCGCCCCCTGCGCCCACAGCCACGGCTTGTGCAGGACGCTCTCCGGCTGGACTGGCACGCGCGTGACCGGCTCGGCCAGGCGCCACAGCCCGCCGCCCTCCTCCGACAGGCTCAGGCGCTGCAGCGACGGCTGGGAGTCGAGCGTCTTGGCCAGCTCCGCCGTGAACGGCGGCGCCACGGCGATCATCGCGATGCCGTGCTGCGCCAGGGTCGCCGCGTCGCCGCCGCGCCCGCCGACGAGGCCCTGCGCCGCCGTGGCCACCCGGGTGCGGGCCTCGGACGCGACGGGCAGCTCCGATTCGCCGATCAGCGGGGTACGGCCGTGCAGCACGGTGAAGGAGGACCCCTTGAGCACCAGCGTGCGCTCCCCGTTCACGGTACGGGCCGCCGCCAGCATGGGCAGCACGTCCGGTGAGTCGCCGACGAGGGGCCCGCGCACGCCGTTCGCCATCCAGTAGCCGGCGGCCAGCAGCGGCGTGCTGAACGCCACGGCCACGACCACTGTCGCGCCGATCCGGCGCAGCCCGCCGCCCGCGCGCAGCTCGGCCAGGCGGTGCGCGGTCAGGCCGACGAGGACCAGGAGCCCCGTTCCCGCGAACGCCAGCGGCACCCCCGGCCAGGCCCGCGCCCCTTCGACGGTGATGCGGCTGACCAGGATGGCCGCCAGCATCCCGTACAGGGCGACGCCCCAGCCGATCGCGACGATCATCCGCTGGCGGCGCATGAGCAGCGCGGCCAGCGCCGCCGCCACGAGACCGGCGCTCACCCAGAACGGCGGCAGCCCGGGACCTCCGGGGCTGAGCGCGAGCAGCGACTCGGCGGGCAGGGCGGGATCGACGAGGGCCGGGTCGTGCAGCCCGGCTTCGAGCAGGATCCGGCCCGGGTCCGCCACCAGGCTCGCCAGCCACGGCAACAGCAGCGCCACCGGCACGGCCAGCGCGATGACCATGGACGTCACCACGCCGCGCCGCCCGCCGCCGAACGCCACCGCGCCGAGCACGCCGAGGACGGCGAAGAGCGGATAGACCAGCGGCACGAACGCCGTCCCCACGGCCAGCGCCAGGCCCAGTCCCCAGGCCGCGCGGCGGGCCTGGCGGCGCTCGGCGGACAGCAGGATCGTGCCGAGGGAGGCGTAGAGAGGCACCAGCACGAACACCACGGCCGTCCCCAGCCGCCCCGACGCGATCGCGCCGGTCGCGACGGGCAGCAGCGCGTACGTCCCCGCCGCCCACGCCCGCGCGGGCACCGCCGGGATGACGTGCCGGGTGGCCAGGTACGCCGTCGCGCCCGCCAGCGGCACCGAGCCGAGCAGCAGCACCGAGACCGCCAGCCAGGTCTTGCCGAGCGCCAGCGTGGACAGGACGGCGAGCACGGCGACGTAAGGGGGCGCCCAGGCGTTCGAGCCGAGGCCGATGTCGTGGGAGCCCTCGGTGTAGAAGGCCCAGAGGTCGCTCGCGCCGCCCGTCACCGGCACGAGTGCGCCGCCGCCGAGCCGCTCGCCGCCGAGGAGGGAGCGTTCGGCGATCAGGGAGACGAGGGCCAGGGCGAGCATGAGCACCACGCCCGGACGGGTGATGAACCGCTTGACCGCGCCGGAGTCCTGCGGCACGGCCGCGTACTCGTCGTCCGGGGAGGACGGGGCGGAGGCGTGGTGGTGGCGTCCGGTCGAGTCGACGGGGGCCTCGCCGGAGAGGAAGCTCTGCACCATGTCGATGAGCCGTCGATAGGCCGCCCAGCGCGGGGTCATCAACCGCTTTATGCGGATATATCCCTTCTTGCGGCCGTGGCGGCGTGCTCTTCGCGCCTTCATCAGCCTGAACGGGTGCGCCAGGATCGAGCCCATGGCCACCACCTCGTCCAGCGCGTTCGCGGGCTGCTTGCTCACGATGAACAGCAGCGTGCGGAAGGCCGAGCCGAACACGTTGCGCAGCAGCGCCCACAGCATCGCGCCGAAGGGCAGGTTCGCCATCACCACGAAGATCGCGTTGCGCCGGTCCAGCCGGCGCGGATGGTCGCCGCTGACCGCGATGCGCCGCCGCCTGCGCCCGGCCGCCTCGGCGTGCCAGGCCACGGCGGAGGTCACGTTCAACACCTTGTGCCCGGCGTTGCGCACCCGCCAGCACAGGTCGAGGTCGTCACGGAACAGCGGGAAGAACGGATCGAGCCCGCCCACCCGCTCCCACACGTCCCGGCGGATCAGCATGCCCGCCGTGGACACCGACAGCACCTCTCGCGTCCCGTCGTGCTGCCCCTGGTCGAACTCGCGCGGCTCCAGCCCGGTGTCCCTGCGCCCGGTGCGGCCCACGGTCACGCCGATCTCGAGCAGCCGCCGGCGATCGATCCAGTCGCGCAGCTTCGGGCCCAGCACGGCGGCCTTCTGATCCTGCTCGGCGGCGTAGAGCAGGGCCTCCAGCGCGCGCCGGTCGGGGGCGCAGTCGTCGTGGAGCAGCCAGATCCACTCGTCGCGACCGCCGGACGGCAGCCGTGAGAGCACCTCGGCAACGGACTCGCCGAAACCGGTGGAGCGGGGCAGGGAGATCACGTTGGCGTTGCCGAGCGTCTGGGCGAGCAGGCCGGCCGAGCCGTCCCTGCTGCCGTTGTCGACGCCGGCCACGCGGTCGGGCCTGCGGCTCTGGCTCACCAGAGCGCGCAGCGTCTCCCCGAGCCAGCGCGCGCCGTCATGGGCGACGACGATAGCGGTGACGTAGGGACGGGACATGGGTGGACGACTCCTGGGGGGTTGATCAGGCGCGCCCACCATACAGGTGGAAGGTCACATACATGCGAAAAAGGGCCACACGGACAACCCGTGTGACCCCTTCGCCCATATACCTATACGGCCTGGCGTTTGATCCGTCTGCGCTCCCGCTCGGACAGCCCACCCCAGATGCCGAACCGCTCATCGTGCTCGAGTGCATATTCCAGGCACTCTGCACGGACCTCGCACGTTCGGCAGACCTTCTTGGCCTCTCGGGTAGAGCCGCCTTTTTCCGGGAAGAACGCCTCTGGATCCGTCTGCGCGCACAAGGCACGCTCCTGCCAGCCAAGTTCTTCAGCGTCAAGCTGATCCTGTGCGATGACCGGATCGGTCACTGCACACCTCCCTGCCGCCCGCCCGCAATGGAGCCCCCCATGGACGCCTTCCTTACTACCCACCCACAGGAAGGCGTAACAACATGGTTGTAATTACACGCGCGTGCCGTACGTGACGTCAAGCGGCATGCAGGTATCCGGGGAAAGACCAGATCTCGCCCCGGTGTGCTCGGCATGTGATGTTCGCACCCGGTCGGCACCCTGCGCAGAGGGCCCCGGCCAGGCATGTTCAACGCTGTCAGCGGTCGGAACCGTACCAGGGCGGGATAGACGCCCGCCCGTGGCCCACCTTCTCTCTAATCGCTCATTGCCGGTCCGTTACCTGCGTGGCTCATTGGGGGTGTATATGGCGGTCGGGTCGATCGGGTCGTCCCCCGGACGGCGCTGCTCGCCGCCGAAGGTGCCCGTCCCCAACGACGAGGGGTCGAGCCGCATCGTCGACTCGCCCTGAGCCTCGGCCCAGCCGCCTGACGGCGCCTGGTGGGTGGGCTGGTACTGGCCCTGCTGAGGCTCGTACCCGGCCGGCTGCTGCTGGTGGGGCTGCTGGGCCTGCTGCGGGTGACCGAACGGGTCGTCGTACGGGCGGCCCGCCTGGCTGGAGTAGTCGGGCACGCGCAGCTCGGGCTGGGTGCCGGCGGTCGAGTGCTGGCCGGTCGAATGCTGGCCCGACGAGTGCTGGTACGTCTCCGCCTGCTGGTAGGCGTCCATGAGCTGCTGCGAGCGCGGATCCACGGGCGCGTCCGGCTCCTGGTACGCGGCCGGCGTGGCGTACTCGTGACCCGAGTACCCGGTGAACGGCTGACCACCCGGCTGACCCTGCGGGCCATGGGACCCGCCCTGCTGGTCGCCGCCCTGCTGGTCGAAGGCGCTCGGGCCGAAGTAGGACCCCTGGCCGAACTGCTGCGGCTGCTCGACCGGCGGGAACGGCACGTTCGGCGCGGTCTCGCCCACGGGGAACGCCTGCTCCACGGGGGCGGCGAAGGCGTTGGGCGTGGTGTCCGGCGGCGTGTACTGGCTCTGCTGGTCGGCCGACGGGGCGTACGGGTTGAGGTGGTCGGCCGGCGCGGGCGCGTAGGGGTTCGGGCTCGGCTGGCCGTGGAGGTTCGGCTGGCTGTCCGCCGGGACGTAGGGAGCGGGGGTGTACTCGCCGACGGGCGGGGTGGAGTAGTCGGGAGCCGGCTGGACCGACGGCGCCGTGTCCGCCGGAGCGTAGGACGACTGCCCCAGCCCGGAGTCCTGGCCGAAGCCGGACCCCTGGCCGAAGCCCGAGTCCTGCCCGAAGCCCGAGTCCTGGCCGAAGCCCTGCGGCGGGTAGGCCTGGTCGGACTGGCCGAACTGCGGCTGCTCCGGCTGGCGCTGGTCCGAGGGCGCGGCGGGGAGGGCGGCCCTGATCGGCGGCTGGTAGGTCTCCTGCGCGTACAGGGGCTGGACCTCGGGCTGTCCGGCCTGCTGGAAGTCGGCGGGCGCGTAGGAGCCCTGCTCGGGCTGGCCGCCGAAGCTCGGCGGCTGCTGGCCGTAGCCCTGACCGGGCGGAAGCTGCTGGCCGGACGGGGGCTGCGGGCTGTAGCCGGACTGCTGGCCCGACGGCGGCTGCTGACCATAGCCAGGCTGACCGTAGCCAGGCTGCTGACCGGGATCGGGCTGACCGTAACCAGATTGTCCGGGATCGGGCTGGCCGTAGCCGGGCTGCTGGCCGGACGGGGGCTGCGGGCTGTAGCCGGGCTGCTGGCCCGACGGCGGCTGCTGGCCGTAGCCGGACTGACCGTAGCCGGGCTGCTGGCCGGGCAGGGGCTGCTGACCCGAGGGCGGCTGCTGACCGTAGGGCGAAGACTGCTCCTGGCCGTAAGGGGGCTGGCCGGGCTGAGGCTGGCCGGACTGGGGCTGGCCGGGCTGAGGCTGGCCGGACTGGGGCTGGCCGGGCTGGGGCTGCTGGCCGGATGGGGGCTGCTGGCCGTAGCCGGCAGGCTGGGCCTGCTCAGGCTGCCCGTACCCGGGGCCGCCCGGCTGAGCCTGCTCCTGGTGCCCGTAACCGGGCTGCTGGCCCGACGGCGGCTGCTGGCCGTAACCAGGCTGGCCGTAGCCGGGCTGCTGCTGGCCGAAGTACGGCGCCTGCTGCCCGAAGTCCTGGTGGTAGACCTGCGCGACGGGCCGCTCCGGCAGCACCTGAGGCAGCAGGTAGACCAGCGCCACGGCGGTCAGCGCGAGCGTGGGCACGCCCGTGAGCACGAACTCCACCGTCCCGCGCGCTCCGCCGCCGGAGAACAGGCCGAGCAGCAGCGACAGCATGCCGAACACCGCGGCGAGCAGCAGCCCGGCCGCGGCCCCGTACGTGATGGGCTTGGCCTTGGACGACGGTTCGCCGATCTTGGTGACGAGCACGACGGCACCCAGGAGCAGCGCTGTCACGACCGGGCTGGTCAGGCTCGAGAAGTTCAGTGCCGCGCGGTCCGTGAAGGACGAGCCGGTCGAGCCGATCACGATGTGGCCGATCGCCAGCACCACGTTCATCAGTCCGGTGACGAGCATGATCCAGGCGGCCGGCTCCCTCAGCCGGGCGACGTCAAGTTTGCTCACAACTAACCCCCAACGGACCCTTTGGTCCGAAGGGAGTTTGCCACATCGCTCGCTTACTCGGCGGAAGTCCCAAGAACCTCATACATCTCAATTAGCCCCGTACCAGGAAGTACACCCATACCAAGGTAGAGAAAACCACTCCCGAGACAGGGTTGTCAGAGCCCGATGGAAGACTGGGCCGCATGCACATCGTGTCCCTCGCCGGCGGCATCGGCGGCGCCCGTTTCCTGCGTGGCCTGCGCCTGGCGGCGCCAGAGTCCTCCATCACCGTGATCGGCAACACCGGTGACGACATCACCCTGTTCGGCCTGCGGGTCTGCCCCGACCTCGACACGGTGATGTACACCCTGGGCAACGGCATCGACGAGGAGCAGGGCTGGGGGCGCGCCAAGGAGTCCCACGTCGTCAAGGAGGAGCTGGCGGCCTACGGCGTCGAGCCGCAGTGGTTCGGGCTCGGCGACCGCGACTTCGCCACCCACATCGTCCGCTCGCAGATGCTGGAGGCGGGCTACCCGCTCTCCCAGATCACGCAGGCGCTGTGCACGCGCTGGCAGCCGGGCGTGCGGCTGCTGCCCATGACCGACGACCGCTGCGAGACCCACGTCGTGATCGAGGACGAGCAGGGCAAGCGCGCCATCCACTTCCAGGAGTGGTGGGTGCGCCTGCGCGCCTCGGTCCCCGCGCAGTCGTTCGCGCTGGTGGGGGCCGACACGGCCAAGCCCGCGCCGGGCGTGCTGGAGGCGATCGAGCAGGCCGACGTGGTCATCCTGCCGCCGTCCAACCCGGTCGTGAGCATCGGCACGATCTTGCAGGTGCCCGGCATCCGCGCGGCCCTGCTTCCCAAGACCGTGGTCGGCGTCTCGCCGATCATCGGCGGCGCGCCCGTGCGCGGCATGGCCGACGCCTGCCTGACGGCCATCGGGGTGGAGACGACGGCGCAGGCCGTCCTCGACCTGTACGGCTCCGACCTGATCGACGGCTGGCTGGTGGCCGAGGAGGACGAGGGCGTCGCGCTCGACGGCGTCCGCGTGCTCGCCCGCCCGATCCTCATGCACGACGCGGAAGCCGCCGCCGCCATCGCCGCCACCACCCTCGACCTCGCCCTGGAGCTCTCCCGATGACCGCATCCGACCGCCCCGCAGACCACGCAGAGCGCGCGGAGCACGCACAGCACGGAGAGCGCGCAGCCGTGCCCCGGGACGCAGAGCGCGCAGCCGTGCCGAGCCGCGTCGAGGTGATCGCCGTCGAGGGCATCGGCGAGGTGCGGCCGGGCGACGACGTGGCGGCGCTGCTCCAGGACGCCGGCCTGCGCGACGGCGACATCGTGGTCGTCACCTCCAAGATCGTGAGCAAGGCCGAGGGCCGCGTCCGCCAGGCGCCCGACCGCGTCCAGGCGATCGAGGACGAGAGCGAGCGCGTGGTCGCCAGGCGCGGCGACACCGTGATCTCCCAGACCCGCCACGGCTTCGTCATGGCCGCCGCCGGGGTCGACGCCTCCAACACCGAGCCCGGCACGGTGCTGCTGCTGCCGGAGGACCCCGACGCCTCGGCCGAGCGCATCAGGAAGGGCCTGCCGGCGCGGACAGGCGTGATCGTCTCCGACACGTTCGGCCGCCCGTGGCGCAACGGCCTCACCGACGTGGCCATCGGCGTGGCGGGCATGCGGCCGCTCGACGACTTCCGCGGCTCCTCCGACGGCTACGGCAACGCGCTCAACGCCACCGTCACGGCGCTGGCCGACGAGATCGCGGGCGCGGCCGAGCTGGTCAAGGGCAAACTCTCCGGGGTCCCCGTGGCGATCGTGCGCGGGCTGGCCCACCTCGTCACCGACGACGCGGGGCCGGGTGTCCGGCCGCTGGTCAGGGCGGCCGACGACGACCTGTTCCGCTTCGGGTCGCGAGACGTCGTGTTCGCCCGCCGGACGATCAGGGAGTTCTCCGACCGGCCCGTCGATTCGGAGGCCGTGCGCCGGGCGGTGGCGGCGGGGATCGCCGCGCCCGCGCCGCACCACACGACCCCGTGGCGGTTCGTGCTGGTGGAGTCGCCGGAGACCAGGACGAAGCTGCTCGACGCCATGCGCGAGGCGTGGATCGAGGACCTGCGCGGCGACGGGTTCACCGAGCAGTCGATCGCCAAGCGGGTCAAGCGCGGCGACGTGCTGCGCAACGCCCCCTACCTGGTGGTGCCGTGCCTGGTGATGGAGGGCTCCCACACCTACCGCGACGAGCGGCGCAACGCCTCGGAGCGCGAGATGTTCATCGTCGCGACCGGCGCGGGCGTGGAGAACTTCCTGATCCAGCTCGCCGTCGAGGGGCTCGGCTCGGCGTGGGTGTCGTCCACGATGTTCTGCCGTCCGGTGGTCCGCGAAGTGCTGGATCTGCCCGGATCATGGGATCCGATGGGCTGCGTGGCGGTCGGGCACGCCGCCGCGCCGCCGCGGGACCGCGCGCCCCGCGATCCGAAGGACTTCATCCTCACGCGCTGACCGGGTTTCCAAACCGCGGTCAGCCGACCGTTTACCGTTAGGAAAGTTTCCTTTACATTTGGACCATCCCCCCATGTAAAGGAGCCACTTCATGAGAAGGACTCTCACGTTAGTCGCCGTGGTGGTGATCGGCGTCGCCACGACGCTGTTCAACACCACTCCGGCGTTCGCGCACGGCTACGTCAACTCGCCCCCGAGCAGGCAGGCCAACTGCGCCCAGGGCAAGGTCCCCAACTGCGGCAACATCATCTACGAGCCGCAGAGCGTGGAAGGCCCCAAGGGGCTGCGTAACTGTCACGCCAACCTCGGGCAGTTCGCCCAGCTGAGCGACGAGAGCAAGCCGTGGCCCGTCGCGTCGGTGGGCACCACGGTGACCTTCACCTGGACGTTCACCGCCAGGCACGCCACGCTCAACTACGAGTACTACATCGGCAACACCCGGGTGGCCGTGTTCAACGGCAACGGACAGCAGCCGCCGGCGACCCTCTCCCACACGGTCAACTTCTCCGGCTACTCCGGCCGGCAGAAGGTCCTGGCGATCTGGAACATCTCCGACACCACCAACGCCTTCTACTCCTGCATCGACCTGAACATCGGCGGCGGTGGCGGCAACCCGACCCCGACCCCGACGCCGACCCCGACCGTCACCCCGACGCCGACCCCGACGCCGACGGTGACCCCGACCACGCCCTCGGGCACGTGGAAGGCCGGCACCACCTACGCGACCGGCAGCACCGTGACCTACAACGGCTCCACCTACCGGTGCCTCCAGGGCCACACCGCCATCGCCGGCTGGGAGCCGCCCAACGTCCCGGCCCTGTGGCAGAAGGTCTGATCGAACCCAGCAGGTCTGATCGAAAGCCGAAAGTCTGATCGAACGCAGTCGAAGGGGGCGCTCCGGCGCCCCCTTTTTCTGTGCTCAGGCCGTGGGCTTGCAGGTGGGATGGCACAGCCGGCGGGCCAGCGCCGCGAGGAAGACGTCGATGATCTCGCCCGGCTCCTGGGCCTCGTGCAGGGAGCCGTTCGTGGCCGCGGTGATCTGGGACAGGCTCGCCCGGTCCACGCCCTTGCCGAAGGCGATGATGACGATCTGGACGGGCTTGTCCGGGTTCCACTCGCGCCGGAGATGGTTCAGGAGCTGCGTCAGGTTCGAGCCCTTGCCGTCGTCGCGGCCCGCCGTGATCACCAGCAGCGAGTTGTTCATCTCCTCGCGGTAGTCGCTCGTGACCTCGCGAAAGCCGCTGAGTATCGCGTCGTAGAGCGAGCTGTCCCGCTTGGGATGGGCGGTGATCGTGCTGGTCAGCTCGTCGAGACGGCTGCGCCGGATCACCTGTCCGCTGGCCGGCTCGTTGATCGGGCCGAGCCCGACCCGCTCCTGGTAGCCCTTGATCCGCCCCAGCCGGTCGGCGAACTCCCACATGCCCATGTGCGTGGAGTCGGGGAAGAGCTGCAGCCCGATCTTGGCCGCGTCCAGCGCCACCCTGACCCTGGTGCTGCCGTTCATCGACTCGGCCATGTGCTTGGAGGTGTCGGCCAGCACGAGGATGTTCGTCGGCGGGGCCAGCCTGCTCCAGGCCCGCAGCGCCTCGTCGATGTCCTGCGGCGAGACCGACGGCCGGGTCTTCGGGGCCGCGGACGGGATCTGCGGCCCCGGCGAGATCGGGCCCTGGGTGCCGTCTCCGGACCGGAAGCCCGCCCGCCGGATCACCTCCTGGGCCTGCGCGTCGGTCAGCCAGCCGGCGAAGAGCGTGGACGCCTCGGCGACCGTCGGGTCAGTGGCGGTGACGACGTAGGGGTAGTCGAGGTTGATCGTGCCCTCGCGCGGGTGCAGCGCGACCACCGGGTCGGGCGAGGGCCGCAGGTTGTGGTCCCACACCGACTGCTCGGGGACGATGACGACCGGGCGCTGCCAGAAGGTGTGGTCGTCGACCGCGGCCAGCATGCTGCGGTAGTCGGGCGCCGAGCCCGCCTGCGCCCAGCGGACGAACGCGGTCAGCGCCTTGTCCGCCTCCGGGCCCGTGCCGACGACGTCCCTGGCGGCGGCCACGGTCGCGATGCCCGCTCCGGCCAGCGACGGGTCGGGGACGCGTACGACGTCGGGCTCGTTCGCGTTGGGCGTGAGCCGCCCGCGCACGGTCGGCGGGAAGACCATCCGCCAGTTCATCTCGGTCTTGCCCACGGAGAAGCGCTGGGCCAGCGACGAGCGGGTCGCGAAGACCAGCGGCGACGTGGCCACCACGCTCTCCCCGGCCGGCAGCGCGCTCGCGCCCTGCTGGCGGGCCAGCCTGATCCAGGCCGACGAGTCCGCGATCCACCCGTCGGGCCGCTCGCGCAGCACCCCCGCCCGGTCGCCGATCAGCGTGCGGAGGACGGTGGCCGGCGGCTGCTCGGTCACCTGCACCAGCACGCACCGGCCGCCCACCGACGTCTTCGTCTCGTTGAAGCGCCCGGCGGCCTCCATGACCGCCGGCGCCACGTCCGTCGCGGCCGCCACGCCGACCAGAACAGGCTCTCGTGTGGTGCACAGCGTGGCGCCGCCGCCGAACACCACGACCAGGGTGGCCGCGACCACGGCCACGGCCGTGAGCCCCGCCAGCATGCCGCGCTGGAGCGCCTTCCTGCGTCGCTGCTCGGGGGACAGCGCGGCGCGGTGCCGACCCAACACCACGATGAACCTCTCTCCCAGGGGAGTGATGATTCTTCCAGCGCCTCCCATGGCGGGCGCAAGTCTTGTTAGAACATGTTATAACTACGCCATCGGCAGCACCCTGCGGACGCTCTGGCAGACGCCGTCGCTGGCCTCGGAGGCCCGCAGCCGCTCGGCGCTCGGCGTCCCGTACTCGGTGGTGCGCTGCCTGACCGGCCGGCCGGTGACCTCGACCATCTCGCGCAGCTCGCTGATGGTCTTGTAGGAGCCGTTCTCCGAGCCCGCCATCCTGCTGATGGTCTCCTCCATCAGCGTGCCGCCGAGGTCGTTGACGCCGCCCTGGAGCACCTGGCGGCACAGGTCGTCGCGGAGCTTCACCCAGGAGCACTGGATGTTGCCGATCGCGCCGTGCAGCAGGATCCGGGCCAGCGCGTGCACGGCCCGGTTCTCCTGCGCGGTCGGCCCGGGCCTGGCGATGCCGGCCAGGTAGATGGGCGCGCTGGTGTGCACGAAGGGCAGCAGCACGAACTCGGAGAACCCGCCGGTCTTCTCCTGGAGGCTCCTGATCAGCTTGATGTGCTTCACCCAGTGCAGGTGGTTGTCGACGTGCCCGTACATCATCGTGGACGTCGTGGGGATGCCCACCTCGTGGGCGGTGGTGATGACGTCGATCCACTCGCCGGCCGGCAGCTTGCCCTTGGTCAGCACCCAGCGCACGTCGTCGTCGAGGATCTCCGCCGCCGTGCCGGGCAGCGAGTCCACGCCTGCCTCCTTGGCCGCCTCCAGCCAGTCGCGGATGGAGAGGTTCGTCCGGCTCGCCCCGTTGATGACCTCCATCGGGGAGAACGCGTGCACATGCATGTCCGGCGTCCTGGCCTTCACGGCCTTGGCGATGTCGAAGTAGGCGGTGCCGGGCAGGTCGGGGTGGATGCCGCCCTGCATGCACACCTCGGTCGCGCCCGACTCCCACGCCTCCTGCGCGCGGTCGGCCACCTGGTCCAGGCTCAGCGTGTACGCGTCCGCGTCGGTCCTGCGCTGGGCGAAGGCGCAGAAGCGGCAGCCCGTGTAGCAGACGTTGGTGAAGTTGATGTTCCGGTTGACCACGTAGGTGACCTCGTCGCCCGCCGCCTGGCGCCTGAGGTCGTCGGCGATGGCGGCCAGCTCGTCGAGCGCCTCCCCCTCCGCCCCGAGCAGCGCGACGGCCTCGGCGTCGGTCAGGCCCGCCGGGTCGGCCTCGGCCCGCCTGAGCGCCTGGCGGATGTCGCCGGGGATCACGCCGGCCGTCTGGGGCAGGCGGTCGCGCAGGGCCTCCCAGTCGCCGTAGACGTTGTCGAAGTCGTCGCGCCGGTCGTGCGTGCGCCCCGAGGTGTCCACCTCGACGTGCAGGTCCACCCGGCCCGACGCCGTGAACCCGCCGTCGGGCTCCTGCCACGGCAGCCCCTTCGGCAGGGCGTCCGCGCGGGCCAGGCCGGTGCCGGGGTCGGCCAGGGCGGACACGTGCGCCATCAGGCGGGGGTCCAGCCAGGGCTCGCCGGCCAGGACGTACTCGGGATAGATGGTCAGCCGCTCCCGCAGCTGGAAGCCGGCCTCGGCGGTACGGGCCGCGAGGTCGTCGATCTGCGGCCAGGGCCGCTCCGGGTTCACGTGGTCGGGGGTCAGCGGCGACACCCCGCCCCAGTCGTCGATCCCCGCGCGGATCATCAGCTCGTACTCGGCGTCCACCAGGTTGGGCGGGGCCTGCACGCGTACGCGAGGGCCGAGGACCAGGCGCGAGACCGCGATGGTGGCGGCGAGCTCCTGGAGGTCGGCGTCCGGCAGCCCGCGCATGGCGGTGTCCGGCTTGGCGCGGAAGTTCTGGACGATGACCTCCTGGATCCCGCCGTACTCGCGCGCCACCCGCCGGATGGCGAAGATCGACTCGGCCCGGTCGGTCACGGTCTCGCCGATGCCGATCAGGATGCCGGTGGTGAACGGCACGTTCGTCCGCCCGGCGTCCTCCAGGACGCGCAGCCGGACGGCCGGGTCCTTGTCCGGCGAGCCGTAGTGGGCCTGCCCCTTCTCCTCGAACAACCGCCGCGACGTCGTCTCCAGCATCATCCCCATGGACGGCGACACGGGCTTGAGCCGCTGCAGGTCACGCCAGCTCAGCACGCCCGGGTTGAGGTGCGGCAGCAACCCGGTCTCCTCCAGCACCCTGACCGCCATGGCCCGCACATAGGACAACGTGTCGTCATAGCCGTGCGCGTCCAGCCACTCCCTGGCCTGGTGCCAGCGGTCCTCCGGCCGGTCCCCCAGCGTGAACAACGCCTCCTTGCACCCCATCGCCGCACCCTGCCGGGCGATCTCCAGCACCTCGTCAGGGCTCAGAAAGGGCGAGTCCAGCTTGTGCGGCGCGGTCGCGAACGTGCAGTAGCCGCACCGGTCACGACACAGCCGGGTCAACGGGATGAACACTTTCTTGCTGTAGGTGATGACCCCTTCGCGGCCGGCCGCCTTCAGCCCGGCGTCACGGACGCGGGAGGCGTGTTCGAGCAGAGCGTCAAGGTGCTCACCGCGCGCGTGCAGCAGGACGGTCGCCTCGGTGACGTCGAGGGTCTTGCCGTCGCGGGCACGGGCGAGAGCACGGCGGAGCGCGGAATCGCTGACGAGATTCATACAGGCACACTACGACGGGCTGAGTTCACCACGCGCACCCAGGTGGCGTGAGTCAGAAGGCCCGGTAGTCGCGGGCGGGCATCCTGGGCCCCCGCGCGGGCGGGCGCAGCCCCGTGAGCCAGACGAGGACCGTCGCCCGATGCCGATGCCCTTGGTACGGCTCCAGCAGCCGCAGCA
Source organism: Nonomuraea zeae (assembly GCF_005889725.1). GTDB lineage: Bacteria > Actinomycetota > Actinomycetes > Streptosporangiales > Streptosporangiaceae > Nonomuraea > Nonomuraea zeae. The sequence continues at coordinate 32,904 of NZ_VCKX01000064.1, read as the reverse complement.
TCCCGGCGTCGTCGGTCTTCTCCCCGGTGAGCGCGTAGCCGACCAGCTTGGCCAGGTGGAAGTCGCCGACGCTGACGGCGTCGGGGTCGCCGAACGCCCGCTGGCGCACCTCGGCCGAGGTCCACACGCCGATCCCCGGCAGCGCCCGCAGCAGCCGGTCGAGCTCCTGCGTGGTCGCGGCGGCCTCCAGCTTGTCCGCGTGCCAGGCGGCGTTCGCGATGGTGCGGGCGCGCACGGCCTCCGCGCCCGCGCGATGCCAGTGCCAGGTCGGGATCTGCCGCCACACCACGGGCTCGGGGACGACCCGCATCCCCTCGGGCGCCGGCCCCGGCGCGGGCTCGCCGTAGTGGCTCAGCAGCCACCGCCAGGCCCGCCACGCCTCGCGGCCGACCACCTTCTGCTCCAGCACCGCCGGCACGAGAGCCTCCATGACCCGGCCCGTCCTGCCGATGCGCAGCCCGGGATGTCTCCGCACGGCCTCCGCCAGGACGTCGTGGCGGACGCTGAACCCGGACGGGTCGTCGAGAGCCCCGAGCATCGCCGGCATGGACTCCAGCGCCCACTCCGCCCCCGGTCCCCACGCCTGCCCGTGCACGGCCCCGGCCTCGACGCTCACCCTGAGCGTGGCCGGGCCGCCGGGTGTCCTGGAGGTGCGCCAGACGGCGCCGTCGCCGGTCTGGCGCCAGGTGGGGTCGCCGCTGCCGCGCTTGTGCGGGGCCAGCGCCAGCCCGGCGTCCAGCGGGCCGTCGGGCACCCACGCGCGACGGAGGCACCGGTGCCGCTGGTCGCGTGCCCTCGCGGGGACTTCGTCACCACCCTTGCCCAGCACAATGAGACTTTACCGGGCCTCCGGGACCGGCCGCCGCCGCCGTCGTCAGACGTCGCTGGAGTAGCGCATCGCTCGTTCGGGGAGCTCGATGCCCGGCCAGATGCGCACGCCGTTCTGCAGCTCGTTGCCCGGCCCCACGATGGCGCCGTCGCCGATCACCGCGTCGCGCACCACCGTGCCCGCGCAGACCCGCGCTCCCTTGCCGACCACGGAGTCCGTCACGCTGGCGCCGGACTCGATGACGCAGTCGTCGGTCAGCACCGAGCCCACCACCGTGGCCCCGGACTGCACGACGACCCGCGCGCCCACCGCGGTGCCGCCCTGGACCTTGGCCTCCGGCGAGATGCTGGCCCCTTCGAGCGCCAGGTATTCGCCCGTGGCCCCGGGCAGCGCGGGCGAGGACAGCCGCCCGAGCACCAGGTCACGCGAGCCCTGCACGTAGGCGGCGGGAGTGCCGACGTCGAGCCAGTAGGTGCGGTCGCCGTAGCCGAGGACCAGCTCCCCCGACTCGATCAGCCCGGGGAACGTCTCCCGCTCCACCGACACGACCTCGTCGCGCGGGATCTGGTCGATCACCGACCGGGTGAAGACGTAGCAGCCGGCGTTGATCCGGTTGGTCACCGGATTGGGCGTCTTCTCCAGGAACGCCGTCACGCGTCCCGTCTCGTCGGTCGGCACGCAGCCGAACCGGGAGGGGTCGTCGACCTCGGTCAGATGGAGCGTTACAGCGGCCTGCCGGGCGCGATGGGTGCGCACCTGATCGCCGATGTCATGGCCGGAGAGGATGTCGCCGTTCAGGATGAGCACCGGATCGGACGGCCCCGCCGTGAGCGCCTCCGCGGCGTTGCGGATCGCGCCGCCCGTGCCGAGCGGGGTCTCCTCGGTCATGTATTCGAGCGAGAGCCCGAACGCCGACCCGTTGCCGAAGGCGGGCTCGAACATCGACGCCTTGTACGAGGTCGCGAACACGATCCGGCGGACGCCGAAGGATCGGGCGCGGGCCAGCTGGTGGGCCAGGAACGGCACCCCAGCGGTTGGCAGCAGCGGCTTGGGCGTGCCCAGTGTCAGCGGACGCAGGCGGGTGCCCTGCCCCCCGACCAGGAGGATCGCCTCGAGGTCTGGCAAAGAGCTCTCCATCACTCCGTGAGGTTACCGAACTATTCGATCGCGCGTTGATAAGAGCTGAGATGCGCCTCGGCCGAGGCTTCCCACGTGAACTCGCGGGCTCTCGCCAGCCCCGCCTCCTGCAGCTGGTGCCTGCGCTCGGAGGAGGCCAGCAGCTCGCCGAGCGCCGTGGCGATGCTGCCGGCGTCCGGCTCGGTGTAGGCGACCGCGTCCCCGCCCACTTCGGGCAGCGAGGAGCGGTAGGTGGTCAGTACGGGGGCGCCGCAGGCCATGGCCTCCAGCACCGGCAGCCCGAACCCCTCGCCACGCGAGGGGAAGGCCACCACGAGCGCGCCGCCGAGGAACCCCGGCAGGTCGGGCGCGCGCAGGTAGCCGGGCCGCACCACCTTGACGGTGGCCTCGACCTCCCGGCAGGCGGCGTCCACGTCGGCCTCGTGCACGCCCCCGCCGATCACCAGCGCGGGCGGCTTCTCCAGCCGCTTCACCGCGGCGGCGAACCCGCGGATGAGGTTGGGCACGTTCTTGCGCGGGTCGAGCGCGCCCAGGAACGCCACGTACGGCTGGCCGTGCAGCCCGCATCTCATCGCGGCCCGCCGGATCTCCTCCTCGCTCGGCGGATGGAACTGCGCCAGGTCCACACCGTGGTAGGCGACGTCGATCCGGGTGGGATCGGCGGCCAGCACGCGGATGAGCTCGTCCCTGGTCGCCTTGGACGGCACGATCACCCGCCGGGCATGGCGGACGGCGGTGCGCGTCGCGGAGCGGAAGAACGACGCCCGCGGGCTGAGCTGGTCGGGCTCGGTGAACCAGGTGGCGTCGTGAACGGTCACGACCGTCGGCAGGCCCGAGCTGAGCGGAATGGAGTAGTAGGGGGCGTGGATGACGTCGGCTCCGGCCTGGCGGGCCAGCAGCGGCAGGCTGCTCTGCTCCCAGGCGAGCCTGGCGGCCCTGTTGGTGATGGCGACGGGACCCGGGATGATCTGCGCGGAGGGCGCGAGCTGCCGGTACCGCTCGGCCTCCGAACGCTGGCAGACGACGGCGAGATCGGCTCCCGCCCGGTCGAGCCCCGCGACGAGCCCGTCCACGTACCTGATCAACGCGCCACGGTCCGCGGGGACCGCCGCCGCGTCGACGAGCACTCGAGGCATACGAAGATCTTCTCCCCTCAAGATCATCGTGGGACCTGGTGTCCCCCTCTGAAGTTCAGCTTATGACCAGCCTCCCCTAAATCGTGGGCCAAATCACACCGAGTCGCGACGCGCTGCGATTCCGGCCGCGCCTGCGCAGATCAGATCCCCCACGATGATGACGATGCGGGAGGAAAGTGCCACCGCGATCGCCGCGCCCGAGTCCAGCTGGGGCGCCAGGACCACGACCATGGCCGCCTCCCGCACGCCCGCGCCCGCCGGGATGACGAAGGTCAGGATGCCCAGGCACCACGACAGCGCGAAGGCGCCGACGGCGAAGACCAGGCCGCCCTGGGGAGCGACGAAGTAGAGGTGCACGCCGTAGGCGAGCCAGCCGGCCAGCGCCCAGCCAAGCGCCGTGAGCATGCCGCGCCGGGTCAGCGGGCGTTCGAGCGGCTCGCGCTTGAGCCTGCGCAGGACGTAGCCGATGACGGCGTTGATGACCTTGGGTTCGAGCAGGACCAGCAGCAGCGGGACGAACAGCAGCAGCCAGCCGTACCGGTCCCAGCCGAGCGTGACGACGCTGACGAGCAGGCCGGTGGCCAGCTGGATGGGCATCATCAGGAAGAACGCCGCGGCGCTCCGCGACCGCGGCACGCCGAGGTCGCGGCCCATCTCCATCTGGGCCAGCACGGGCCAGACGGCGCCGGGGATGTATTTGCCGAGCTGGCCCACGAAGAAGACCTTGGCCGCGGGCCTGAGCGGCAGCGGCGAGCCGAGATCGGCCAGCAGGGTGCGCCAGGTGAGCATGGCCCCCAGCAGCGCGGCGACCACCGCGGCCAGCGAGCCGGCCAGCGCCGGCAGCGACAGCCTGGCGAAGCCGGCCACCACGGCGTCCCACTGCCTGCCGACCGCCCACGCGCCGAACCCGAGCGCGACCGCCAGGAACGCGTACCTGACGAGTCTGCGCGCCGGTGACCGGCGCCTGGGCACGGCCTCGGCGGCGTCCCCAGGGCCCCCGGGGTCCGCTGGCTCCACTGGGTCCTCTCTGACGGCGTCCTGGCTCACAGCGGGCGTACCCGCTCGGGGGGCTGGGGCAGCGCGGCCCCCACGGGCCGCCGCGGGGTCTTGGTGGCCACCCACAGGTACGTCGGCACCACGGGCAGCAGCAGCCTGAGCACCTCGCGCGGCATCCTGGCCAGCACGCCCTTCACGACCCGCCCCAGCGCCCCTGGGAACAGCTCGGACCCGGCGAACTTGGTGGGCGTGGCCAGCACGGGGAAGGTGTAGTCCCACACGTGGAACGCCCGCAGCATCCTGCGCAGCCCGCGCCGCGTGCGGAAGCGCTCGTAGTAGTGGTCGGCCCGCCCGGACGCCCGCACGTAACGGTCGGCCAGCGCGGGCGGCAGGTAGGACAGGAACGGCAGCTTGTAGTGGGGCTCGATCACGCCCAGCCGGTTGCCCAGCCCGAGGTAGAGCACGCCGTCGTCGGACAGCACCCGGTGCATCTCCGCCACCACCGCGTCGGGGTCGACCACGTGCTCGTAGATGTGGTTGAACACCAGCACGTCGACCGAGCCGTCGGGGAAGGGCAGCGCCGTGCCGTCGCCGCACACGAACGCCACCCGCTCGCCGAACCGGTCGGCCGCCTTGCGCAGCCCCGGCACGTCGATGTCGATGCCCAGCGTGTGCGCGGCCCCCGCCTGCGCGAGCTCGTCGGCGATGAACCCGGCCGAGCAGCCCACGTCGCCCACGGTCAGCCCGTCGAGCGGCCCGTGGAAGTGCTCCAGCACCGCGATGATCTTCGCAGCCTTCCGCCTCCGCTTCTCCTCGTCGAGCATGGCGGACTGGAACTCCGAGTATTCGAGCTGCGCTACGCGTTGCTTACCCACGGGTCCCCACAGTACCGACCCTCGCGTCCATCCGGCGTCGAACGCCCTCGGGCAGGGTGGCCGGGGGCCGGGGCGCCCTTCTCGGCCGTCGTCTGGCTTACCCGGCGAACCACGCGTAGCCTGAGCCAATGCTCCGCCGCCTCCTGCGCGTCGTCCTCGCCCTGGTCGCACTCGGTTTCCTGGGCTACGGCCTGGCCCGCAACTGGGACGAGACCACGAGCGCCGTGGCCGCGATGTCGCCGTGGGCGGTGCTGGGGGCCTTCCTCGCGGTGCTGACCGGCCAGTTCTTCATGCTGGTGGCCTGGCGCGCGATCCTGGCGGGGCTCGGCACCCGGGTGCCGCTGCGGGTGGCCGGGCGGATCATGTTCGTGGGGCAGCTCGGCAAATACATCCCGGGCGCGGTCTGGGCGTACGCGGCGATGATGGACCTCGGCCGCGACCACGGCAGCCCGCCGCGGCGCACGTTCGCCACGATCTCGCTCGGGCTGGTGATCAACCTCGGGGTCGGCATCTCGATCGCCGCCGCGACCCTGAACTCGCTGGAGGCGGTGCGGCAGGCCTGGTACCTCGTGCTGCTCGTGCCGGTGATCATCGTGTGCCTGCATCCCAAGGTGCTCACCTGGGGTCTCAACCTGGCGCTACGCATCGCCCGCAAGGAGCCGCTGGAGACCGTGCTGCCGGGCCGGACGGTGATCGTCGCGGTGGCGTGGACCGCGCTCGGCTGGTTCGTGTACGGCCTGCACATCTGGCTGCTCGCGGGCCGGTGGGACCTCTACCTCGTCGCCACCGGCGCCTACGCGTTCGCGTGGTGCACCGGGATCCTCACCGTCGTGGTCCCCGCCGGGGTCGGCATCAGGGAGGGCGCGCTGGTGCTCGTGCTCGGCCCGATCGTCGGCACCCCCGTCGCGCTCGCGGTGGCGATCGTGTCACGGCTGGCGTTCACGCTGGCCGACGTGACGGCCGCGGGCATCTCGTTCCTGCTCGGCCGTCAGGCGGCCAGCAGCGCGCCCGCGTACGCCGACCAGAACGGCTCGGGATCGACCGCCTTGACGCCCGACCGCAACCTCTCCGGCTCGCCCGAGGCGTAGAACCGCTCGATCGCCTCCCTGAGCGCCCCGGCGTCGTCCGGCTCGACCAGCAGCCCGTCCACGCCGTCGGTGACGTGGTCGGCGAGCGCGCCGACCCGGGTCGCGATCACGGGGACGCCGTGCTCGTGGCCGAGCCAGACGTTCTGGCTGGCGGTCGCGTTCCGGTACGGCAGCACGAGCGCGTCGGCCGCGGCGAACAGCCCGGGCACGTCACCGGCCGCCACGTAGCCGGGCCGCAGCTCCACCCGGTCACCGAGCCCCAGCTCGGCGATCAGCGCCTTCGTCTCCTCCAGCCCGCCCCAGAACTCCCCGGCCACCGTCAGCCCGACCCCGTCCGGCAGGGCGCGCAGCAGCAGGTCCAGCCCTTTGTACGGCCGGACCATGCCGAAGAACAGCAGCCTGCGGTGCACCTGCGAGGACCGCTCCGCCGTGGTCGAAGGCAGGTGCGGCGGCAGCCCGGCCACGCGGACCGGCCTGGCCGTGAGCCCTCTGGCCAGCTCGGCCTGCGGCTCGGAGTGGGCCAGCACGCCGTCCACCCGCTTGAGCAGCGCCTTCATGAGCGGCTCGTCGTACGGCTTCCGCTCGTGCGGCAGCACGTTATGACAAAGCGCAACTGTCCTGACTTTTCGCCTTATCCCGTACAAAATCCCCAAATAGGCGGGGACCTGCACCGGGCTCAGCACCGCCAGCACCACCAGGTCGGCCGACCGCAACCGCCGCCCCGCCGACACCCACCCGCCCGGCCACCGCCAGTCGAGCCTGCGCACGACCTTCGGGAACGGCCTGCCCTCCGGTGCGGAGATCGTCTGCTGCCCCGGATAGAGGAACGACGGGTATTGCGCCCGCCACGACTCGATCACCACGTCGTGACCCTGGGCCGCGAGCCGGTGCGCCAGCTCGGTGGTGTGCTGCGCCCCGCCGCCTTTGTACGGATAGGCCGGCCCGACGATCGCGATCCGCAACGTCACTCTCCCCGCGAGCGCACGATCAGGTCGGCCAGCAACGCCACGGACCCGATCAGCAGCCCCGACAGGAAGATCATGACGGTGTTGGCCGGGAAGTAGAAGGGCTGCCGGATCATGTCCCAGACGCCCTTGACGAACCCGATGGACACCAGCCACAGCGCGGGCGGCATGAGCACCTTGAGCGGGTTGAAGTACATGATCATCCGCAGCACCTGCAGGATGTACCGGTAGGCGTCGGACACGAAGCTGAACTTCGACTTGCCGGCCCGCTTGGCGTAGCCGATCGGCAGGTAGTAGACGTCGTGCTGGTTCGACAGGAACGACAGCGTGATCGTCGTGACGCACGAGAACCCGGGCGGCAGCAGCCGCAGGTAGGGCTTGGCCACCGACTTGCGGAAGGCCCGCAGCCCGGAGTTGAGGTCGGGGATCTTCTGGCCGGCCAGCTTCTCGGCCACCTTGCGGATCACCCACTTGGCGGGCACCCGCAGCAGCTTGTGCGAGCCCTCCTCGCTGGTGCGCGCGCCGACGACCTGGTCGACCGTCAGATCCTTCTCCAGGATCTGCACCAGCTCGGGGATGCGCTCGTTGGGGTAGGTCATGTCGGCGTCGGTCCAGACGACGATCTCGCCCCTGGCCTCCTGCGTGCCGATCCGCCGCACGGTGCCCGAGCCGCCGTTGCGGTGGAAGGCGCGTACGCGCAGGTTCGGGTATTCGGGGGCGGCCTCTTCTAGCCTGGCCAGCGTGTCGTCGGTGGAGCAGTCGTCCACGGCCACGAGCTCGTAGGTGTAGCCGCTTGAGTCCATCGCCTTGGTGATGCGCTCAACCTCGTCGATGACGTGATCCTGCTCGTTGTAGCAGGGGAGGACGATCGTGACGTACGGCGCTTCTTCCACGGCAATTCCACTCTTGGGGGTCTCAAGCGTGCTCACGGGGGTCGAGGTTACTCTGCCCAACCGGAAGGCGAGTCCACATGACCTCATTGGGTGCTCCTGGTTCGGCACACTTTTCACCAGGGTCACACCACCGGACGGCGGCTCGCGAGCCGCTCAGGCCACCGCCATCCACACGTTGACTGTAAGCGACCACGTGCCGTTCGGCGCATCGACCAGCGAGCGCTCGTCCTGGCGGGTGACCAGCGCCATCACCCGCGTCGCCGGCCCGTACGGGGAGACCTGCCAGTCGTCGGCCGCCAGCACCACGGGGACGCGGCCCGCGCCGCGCACGCGGGCGATCAGGCGGCGGACCTCGCCCTCGGGCGCGGTGTCCACGTTGTTCTTTCTCGCCACCCTGGCCACGGGCAGGTCGCACATGCCGCGTACGACCGGGGCCAGGCGGTCGCCGGTGACCCGCTCGACGATCAGCACCGACGCGTCACGCGGGAGGCTCGCGCACATGGCCGCCACCGCCGCCGCCTCGCCCCGCTCGACCGGCGTGAACGCGGTGCCGATCGAGGTCACGGCCGCGGGGGCGACGACGAGCACGACCGCGAGCGGCAGCGCCCACCGCCGGACCCTGGGCCAGGATTCGCGGCGCCGGGCCAGGTCGCGCAGCCAGGCCAGCCCGTACATGGCGAGCAGGATCAGGCCGGGGATCACGATGGGCACCAGGCGGCGGGCGGCCCAGGGATGGTCGGGGGTGATCTCGGGCCGCAGCAGCGTGGTGACGGTCGTCCAGCCGACGACCGCGAGCGGCAGCAGCCACTCGAACGGGGTGCCGTCGCGCAGCAGCCGGCGCACCAGCACCGCCGCCGCGATCGTGGCCAGGACGACCACCGGGATGCCGACGTACCAGATCACCCAGTGCAGGGAGCTCTCGGAGTAGAGCCTGGTGCCGTCGATGGGCAGGCCGTTGGCGCGCTGGGTCTGCTCGATCATCTCGGCCGTGCGCCGGTCTTCCACGCTCGCGGGCACGCGGGTCACCGTCTGCATCCACGGGCGGGCGTACAGGGCGGCCATGAGCGCCACGACCAGCCCGGCCCCGGCGGCGGGCACCCAGGCCGGGAGCCGGATCCTGGCCAGCAGCGGGGCGGCGGCCGTGCCCGCGAGAGTGACGACGAGGACGCCCGCGCAGATGAGCAGCAGCGGCCGCACCGAGCCGGACAGGTACGCCAGATAGGGCCGGGCCAGCAGGTACGCCGCCAGCAGCCCGAGCCCCGCCCCGGCCAGCAGACCGGCCAGCAGCGGCGGCCCCAGCACGCCCTGCGGCCGGGCGAAGCGCCGCAGGGCGATCAGCAGCCCCGCGAACGCGAGCACCGGCAGCACGTCGCGCAGCCCGTCCACCCGGACCAGCACGGCCAGCCCGAACACCAGCCCCGCCAGCAGCCCGCGCCACCACGCCGTCCGGCGGCCGGAGTCAGCCAGCGCGTCGTGCGTCAGCGCCAGCCCGCCGAACAGCAGGATCAGCGACGGGATCTCGCTGAACGTGGTGCGCGAGGTGTAGAGGATCGGCAGGCTCACCGCGAACGCCGTCGCGGCGAGCACCGCCCACCGCGCCCCGGCCAGCCGCGCGACCACCCCGGCCAGCGTGAGCACGGCCAGCGCGCCCAGCACGGCCGGCACCAGGAAGGGGACGCCCAGCCAGTCTCCGGCCGCGAACAGCAGCGGCGGCCCCGGCATGAACTGCGGCGTCACCGCGCCGCCCACGTCGTAGAACCCGACGCCGTCGAAGACCAGCCAGGGATCGTCGCCGCCGAACGCCGCGACCTGGTCGGGGATGGGCAGCGAGCCGTGGCCGGCGATCCAGGCCGCGTACTGCGCGTAGGTGGCCGGATCGCGCCTGACCAGGAGCTGCTCGGAGTGCATGACGGCGTTGAACACGCCCGAGGCCGCCGCCACGGCCACGACTCCCCCGACCTGCCAGGTGGTGGCCTCGACCGCCTTGCCGAGGCGGCGCGTCCCCGCCCAGCACAGCAGCGCGGCGGCGGGCAGCCCGAGCAGCGTGGCCGGCAGGGGCGCGAACCGGCCGAGCAGCAGCAGCGGCAGCCCGGTCAGCAGCCAGCCCGCCACGGCGAGCGCGGGCGCCACCGAGAGCGCGGCGAGCACCCTGCCGGGTCGTTGGAGTTCCATCGGTGAGCGAGCGTATCCAACCCCGCGACCGCGAAGCCCGCGGCACGGCCGCCCCGCGACCCCGGGTAGCGTACGGATGTCCGCATCCGGCGGACGACCGCAGGTAGCGGAAGGTGCACCTACGCGGCGTGCTGGCGAAGCGAGGGGACGTGCGGGCGACGTCAGGGAATCCCGCGGGGACACGCGGCAGGCGGCGCATACGACGCACCTACGGGCAGGTCCTGTCCCGCGTCCTGCCGCGCGGGCTCGGGGACGCCCTGTCGCGCGGTCGCCGGGACCTGCCGGCCCTGCTCCGGGGCGGCTTCGCCGGTCGGCACAAATGGTTCCTGGCCGTCCTGGCCCTGGGCACGGCGCTGCGCGCCCTGGCGATGCTCGGCTACCGGCCCGCCCTGTGGTTCCCCGACACCTACACCTACGTCGTCACCGTCTTCAGGCCGCGCCCCGACCTGGTCCGCCCGGCCGGCTACTCGATGTTCCTCAAGCTGCTGGAGCCGTTCCACTCCTTCGGCCTGGTCACGGCCGTGCAGCACCTGCTCGGCCTGGCCACCGGCGTGCTGATCTACCGGGTCGCGCGCCGGGCGCCCAGGTGGCTGGCGACGCTGGCCACGGTGCCCGTGCTGCTCGACGCCTACCAGGTCGAGCTGGAGCATCTGCTGGTCTCCGACACGCTGTTCATGTTCCTGGTCGTGGCGGCCGTGGCGCTGTGCACGACGGCGCGGCCGTCCGCGGTCGTCGCGATCGGGCTGCTGCTCGCCGCCGCCACGCTGACCAGGACCGTCGGCCAGCCGCTGATCGTGGTGCTGGCCGCCTGGTTCGTGCTGCGCAGGCGGATCCGGCCGGCCGGGGTGCTGCTCGCCGCCGCGCTGGTGCCGATCCTGATCTACGGCGCCTGGTTCTACGCCACCTACCAGCGCGTCGGCCTCGTGGGCGCGAACGGCGCCTTCCTCTACGCCCGCACGATGTCGTTCGCCGACTGCGCCAAGATGGCCCCGCCCGCCGACCTGAAGGTCCTGTGCGACCCGCGCCCGCCCGAGGCGCGCCCGCCCTCGCAGGAGTACATCTGGGCCAAGGACGCCCCGCTGGTGCTGCTGCCCGGCATCACCTTCACCAAGGAGAACGACGACCTGGCCGCGAGGTTCGCCGCGCTGGCGATCGTCAAGCAGCCGCTCGACTACGCCGCCTCGGTGCTGACGGAGCTCGGCCGCGCGTTCGCCTGGGGACGGCCGGTCTATCCCGACCCGGAGATCTACGGCTACTACCAGTTCCCGGTGACGCCGCCCGGGCCGCCCGGCCGCTACCCCGCGCAGGTCGGCGCCGAATTTGCCAAGCGCTACGAGCGGGGCGCGATCGGCACGGAGATCGTCGAGCCCTACGCCGGATGGCTGCGGGCCTACCAGAGCGTGGTGCGGCTGCCCGGCCCGGTGCTCCTGGGGATCCTGCTGGTGCCGCCGCTGGCGGCCATCGCGCGCAGGCGCGGGCGAACGCGTCTCGCGGACGCTCCGGTCTGGCTGGTGCCCTGGTCGGTGGCCGTCGTGCTGCTGGTCACACCGGCCGCGGCGGCCGAGTTCGACTATCGGTACGTGTTGCCGGCCGTGCCCCTGGCCTGTTTGGCGGCGGCCCTCAGCATCAGGCCTGACGTGCCGAAACAGTCCGGCAGCCAGAAAGAGTTTGGCGATGATATTCCACCCAATGTCCGGCTCTGAGTATGCTGTGCCGCGAAAACATCACGCTCGGGTCACGACCCTTTGCCACGGTCATGACTCCGGGCACGCCGTACGTGACCTAGTCTCGTGGCGCGGAGCGACCAAGCCGGCGCGTCAGGCGCAAGAAGTGAGGCTGGGGGGCGTATGAGCGACTACAGGCGCGCGCCGGCGGTCAGTCCGGACAATGGTTACCGGTCAGCCCCGACGCAACCGGGCAGCAGGATGGCCCGCCGGGCGGCCGCCGCGACGGCTCCGCCCCCGCCGCCGGACGACCGGCCCCCACGCGGCCACCGCGGCGCAGGCGGCGGCCAGAACAAGATGCGCGTGCTCGCCTGGGTCAGCATCGGCGTCACCTCGCTCATGGTCGCGGGCGCGCTGACCGGCTACACCGTCTACCGCGACGCCTTCGGCAACATCACGCAGAAGGATGTCAAGAACGACATCATCAACCCGCGCCCCGCCGACACCGGCGCGCTCAACGTGCTGCTCGTCGGCTCCGACACGCGCGCGGGCGACGGCAACGCCAAATACGGCCAGAAGCAGTCCAGGGAAGCCAACGCGGGCGGCAAGCGCACCGACACGATCATCCTCATGCACATCTCCCCCAATCGCGACAAAGCCCGCCTGATCAGCTTCCCGCGCGACTCGATGGTGCAGATCCCCAAGTGCAAGAACGAGACCACCAAGCAGGAGATGCCACCGCGCCGGGACATGATCAACTCGGCGTACAACTCCGGCGGCATCGCCTGCACGATCTCCACCATCGAGACCCTCACCGACATCCGGGTCAACCACTTCGTCGAGGTCGACTTCAGCGGGTTCAAGAACATCGTGGACGCGCTCGGCGGCATCGAGATCTGCCTGAAGTCCGGCGTCAACGACAAGGCCTCCAAGCTGGTCCTGCCGCCGGGCAAGAGCCTGCTCAACGGTGAGAAGGCGCTGGGCTACGTACGCCTGCGCCACTACGGCGACAACAGCGACATCGGCCGCATCAAGCGCCAGCAGATCTTCCTCAGCAAGGTCGTGGCCAAGGCCACCAGCAGCGAGCTGCTCACCGACGTCGGCAAGCTGACGGACTTCATCGCCGCCGCGGCCGGGTCGGTCACCATGGACCCCGAGCTGGCCAACGACACCGAGCAGCTCATCCGGATCGCCACCAGCGCCAAGGAGCTGACGGCCAAGGGCGTCCAGTTCACCACGATCCCGTGGGGGCCCGACCCGCAGGACGAGAACCGCGTGGTCTGGAAGGAGCCGGACGCCACCGAGCTCTTCACCTCGATCAAGACCGACGTCGACGTCGCCACCCCCGCGCCGTCCGCCAGCGCGAGCGCCAAGCCCAAGGTCACCGTCAAGCCCGAGCAGGTCAGGGTCCAGGTGCTCAACGGCACGACCACGTTCGGCAAGGCCAGGGAGGTCGCCGACCAGCTCGCCAAGCAGGGCTTCAACGTCGTCGGCGTGGGCAACTACGCGGCCGGGGGCGGCAAGAGCCTGGCGAAGAGCGAGGTCCACTACGCCAAGACGATCACCGCGGCGCCCGACCACGCCGACACCCTGGCCGGGGCGGTCGTGCCCAAGCCCGCCCCCGCGGCCGGCAAGGTCACGGCGACCAACCCGCAGCCCTACACCACCTCGGTGACCACCGCCGGTGCTCCCCCGAAGGGCACTCCGGTGATCCAGCTCGTGGTGGGCGAGGACTTCGACTCGATCAAGGTGACCAAGCTCCCCGACAGCGTGGAGCGCAGCACGATCACCGCCTCGGAGCAGCGCAACGCCTGCACCTGAGCCTCCAAGTTCCCTGTGTAACCGGGCATTCTCGACTCGGTCAAGAGACAGGAGCCGTACGGCGGGATAGTGTGTTGGGGGTCGGCGACACAGCGCGACACGGTTCTGTAAGATCATCCGACGGTCGCGTTGTCGTCGTGATCCCCGGCCCCGAGCGAAGCTGAGCGACTCCCCTGTGTCTGACACCAGATTCTCCCCACCGGTCACGACCCCGCGTAGCCCTGAGGAGGACGGGGGGCCGGCGAACACCGAGGACGGAGGGCCCGCCAACACCGGAGCCCGGTGGCCGCTGCCGGAGGAGACCTTCTGGAGCGAGTCGACCGATCCCCACGGGGTCTCGCCCGGCGAGCTGACCGAGCCGCAGAAGGCCGTCAAGGACGAGCCGCCCCAGGCGCAGCCCGAGCCGCAGCAGCAGGCCGAGCCGCCCAAGCGCAAGCGCGACCCCTATCTCGACAACGTCAAGTTCGTCCTGATCGCGCTCGTCGTCGTGGGCCACTCGCTGGTGCCGACGCTCTCGGCCGACTCCTCCAGGGCCCTCTACATCTTCATCTACACCTTCCACATGCCGCTGTTCGTGCTGATCAGCGGCTACCTGTCGCGAAATTTCTGGAACTCCAACGCGAAGACCAACAAGCTGGTCGACACGTTCCTCGTCCCGTACGTGATCGTCGAGGTCGGCTACGCCGCACTCCGCTTCGGGCTGGGCCAGAAGTGGAGCCTGACGATCATCGACCCGGCGTGGCTCAACTGGTATCTGCTGGCGCTGCTGTTCTGGCGCCTGTCGACGCCGGTGTGGAAGCGGATGAAGCACCCCGTGCCGGTGGCCGTCGCGATCTACCTGTTCGCCGGGTTCTCGCAGATCGAGGGCGACTTCAGCATGGACCGCTTCTTCGGCCTCATGCCGTTCTTCGTCATCGGCCTGGTGATGCAGCCCGAGCACTTCGAGATGCTCAACCGGCGCTGGATCAAGATCGTCTCGGCGGTCACGATCCTCTGCGCGGCCGCCGTGGCCATCGTCATCGCGCCCAGGTCGCCGCTCGGCCCGTTCTACTTCAAGAGCAGCTTCCAGGACCTCGACCTGTCCTGGTGGATGGGTCTCGGCGTGCGCACCGGCCTGCTGGTGTGCGCGCTGGCGATGTGCTTCGCCGTGCTGGCGCTGGTGCCCAGGGGCGAGACGTGGTTCTCCGACCTCGGCACCCGCACGCTCTACTGCTACCTGCTGCACGGCATCCCCGTGCTGATCGCCAAGGATCAGGGCTGGCTGGAGCTCCCGTGGCTGCACGGGCCGCTCGGCGTGCTGGCGATCAGCTTCAGCTGCTTCGCGCTGGCCATCGTGCTGTGCCTGCCGGAGACGCGCACGGTCTTCAAGTGGGTCCTCGAGCCTCGCCTGACCTGGCTCTATCGCCGCCCCTCCCGAAGTTAAGCGGGCGTTCCTCCCGCATTAACGCCTTTGACCTGGTAGGCGCGGAGCATCGACACATGCGCGCATGTGTCGCCACGACCGTCCATCATCCAGAGGACGCCCGGATCATGCACAGGCAGATCCGGGCGCTGATCGACGCGGGCCACGAGGTGACCTACGTCGCGCCTTTCACCTATTTCAACGTGACCCCCGTCATGGGGCTGGCCGCGGTAGACGTGGCGTACCACGCCTCGCCGGGCCGGGCCCGCGCGGCGCTCAGGCGCGGCGTACGCGACGCGGACCTGCTGATCGTGCACGACCACCGCCTGCTGCGGGCGCTCCCCCACCGGCGGCCGCCGGTGGTCTGGGACGTGCGCGAGCGGGTCACGCCCAGGCAGCTCGCCAGGGCCGAGCGGCGCCACCGGCTGATCGGCCCTTCGGTGGTCCCCGAGGCGACCCTGGTGTCGGCCGGCCCTCCTCCTCCCGGCGACACCAGGGTGGTGCACATCGGCCGCCTGTCCGCCGAGTGCGGCGTGACCGAGCTGATCGGGCTGGCCGAGCGCCTGGTCCCGTACGGGATCAGGATGGACCTGATCGGCGCGGCCGCGCCCGGCGTGCGCCCGCTGCTGCGCGACGCGCAGCGGGTCGGCCTGCTCGACTGGTTCGGGTACGTGCCCAACCGGCACGCCCTGCGCATGGCCGAGGGCGCCCTGGCCGGGCTCGCGCTGTCCGGCGAGAGCGTGCGGACGCCGCCGACGAAGATCATGGACTACATGGGCCGCGGGCTGCCGGTGATCACCACGCCGCCGGGCGCCTCGATGGTGGAGGGCGCCGGCTGCGGGGTCGTGGTGCCCCTGGACGTGGACGCGGTGCTGAACGCCGTACTGGATCTGAAGGAGGATGCGGCGCGGCGGGCCGAGCTGGGCGCGCGGGGCCACGCGGCGGCGCGGCTGCGGCACCACTGGCCGGACCACGCCGCGGCCTTCGTCGGCCAGGCCGAGACGTGGGCGGGGATCGGCGCCCACGCCCTGGCCGTCTAGCGCTACGGGCGGTCCAGGTCGAAGGTGACGTCGGCCAGGCGGACCGTGCGCACCCGCGGGTCCTCGATGACCTTGCGCAGCTCGGCGATCGACGTGGACTGGTCCACATAGGCGTAGGCCAGGCCGTCGGCCGCCGCCTTGCGCAGCCGGCTCAGCGACAGGTCGAAGCGGTGCAGGTTCGGCTCGTCGTGGTCGCGGAGCATGGAGACCCAGGAGCGGAAGTTGCCCAGGCCGACGCCGCACCCTTCCTTCCCCTCGGCGAACGTGCCGCGGTCCCAGGTGATCTCGCCCCAGGTGATGGGCAGCGAGCCCGTCCGGCGTTCGTAGACCACGCTCTCCGCGCACACCTCCCGCTGGTCGAGGAAGCTCTTGAGCTCGGCCCCCTTGAGCGGCGCGGCGAATTCCACCGCCGCCAGCGCCCGCAGGTCGCCGGGGAGCCTGGCCAGGGCCTTACGGACGTTCTCCTTCCGCGCCAGCGTGCCGCCGAGGTCGTAGAGCTGGAGCGAGAGCCTGGTGTTGGCGGTGCTGCCCAGCGGGAGGTGGGCCACCCGGCCGAAGAGGGTCTGGCTGATGGTGTAGGTCTCGCCGCCGGAGGGCCAGAAGCCGCCGAAGGCGCGCAGCGGGGCCGCGGACACCTCGAACGACATCGACCACGGCGTGGTCTCGCAGCAGGTGCCCGTGACCACCCGGTAGGCCGGGTTGTACAGCTTGAAGGCGGTGCCGAGCACGTCCGTCATGCGCTGCTCCCGGTCGCCGCGCGTCTGCGCCAGCATGGAGCCATACGTGGCCACCAGGGCGAGCACGAGCAGGACCGCGAGCACGCTGGAACTGGTCCTGAAGAGCCCGCGCCGGACCGCCTTCCTGGTCAGCCTGGGATCGAAGTCCGGCATTTCCGGAAAGTCATCTGTCATGGCGCTTCTCCGTAGATGTCAGCAAAGGCGGTCCGGGCCCGCCACACGGCGGTCTTGATCGAGGCGTGCTTCCTGCCGGTCATCGCGGCCACCTCCACCAGCGAGAAGCCTTCGAGATAGACCAGGGTGAGCAGCCTGCGGTGCTGCTCGGGCAGCCGGTCGAGAGCGTCGCGCACGTCGAGGGCGGCCACGTGGAGCGGCGGCACGCCGACCTCGTCGGGATCGGGGAGCGCGAGCTCGCGCCGGCTGCGGCGGACGTGGTCGATGAGGACGTTGCGGGCGATCGTGAGCAGCCACGCGGCCGGGTTCTCGCCGCGCCAGCCCAGCAGCGCCCTGGTCGCCTTGACGAACGTCTCCTGGGCCAGGTCCTCCGCGAGATGGGGGTCACGGGTCCTGCGCAGGAGGAACCCGCACACGAGCGGCCAGTGCTCGCGGTACAGCTCCTCGATGATGACGGCCCCCGTGTTCTTCCGATTGTCACATCACACAAAGACGCGACCGGAGCGGGAATGGTCACACGGCTTCCAGGTTGATGTACTGGGAACATGGCATCGCATCTGATCCAGGGCCGGACGGTGGGCATGCCTGTGCGCGTGAGGGACGCCGAGGTCTGCAGCGCCTTCTTCCCCGTGCGGGCCGACGCAGCCCGGGCGGTGATCGCCTACTCCGGCCTCGACGTGGCCGAGGTGCTCCCCGGCAAGGCCGTCTGCGTCCTGCTGTTCGTGGACTACCGGGACGGGGACCTCGACACCTACCACGAGTTCGGCATGGCCTTCCTGGTCCGCCCGCCGGGCGCGGCCGGCTCCGTGGGGCTCGGAGACCTGCGCCGGGCCGGGGTGTTCGTGCACTGGCTGCCCGTGGACCAGGCGTTCACGCTGGAGGCCGGGCGGACGCTCTGGGGGTTCCCCAAGGAGCTGGCGGACATCGAGCTGCGGCTGGGCTCACCGTACAAGCGGTGTGTCCTGCGCAAGGACGGCAGGCTCGTGCTCGACCTGCTGATCAAGCCGGGCGCGCCCGTGCCGGGCGCGACGGCGATGGCGCCGCTCGACGCCTACACGCACAGGGAGGGGGTCACGCGGCGCGTCCCCTGGACCGTACGCGCCCGCGGCGCCCGGATCCGCCCCGGCGGCGCGCTGATCCGGCTCGGCAACCACCCCATCGCCAAGGAGCTGAGCGAGCTGGGGCTGCCCAAACGGGCCATGTTCAGCTCGTCCATCTCGCGGGCCGCGATGACCTTCGGCGAGGCCACGCAGGTCTGACCGGGCGACCCCGCCCAGCCGACGGGAACGGCTCCCGGACGATGGGCGGACGGCTCTCACGCGATGGCGGACGGCTCTCAGACGATGGGGGGACGGCCGAGCTTGACCATGCGCCACGCCGTGCGCCAGGCCATGGGACGGCGCTCGCCCGCCGGGGTCCGCAGGCCCTCGAAGAAGCCGGTGAACCACGCCTTGAGCGGCGCCCCTGAGGCGCGCTCGCGGATGACGGTGAGGACCACCCAGTTGGTCAGGTACAGGAACGCCAGCGGCCACGGCAGGTTGCGCCGGGCCAGCCAGACCCGGTTGCGGGCGTTGAGCCGGTAGAAGTCGGTGTGCCGGGTCGGCGGGACCTGCGGGTGGTACATCACCGTCTCGGCGTCGTACTCGATCCGGTAGCCCTCGCCCAGCAGCCGCCAGGCCAGGTCGGTCTCCTCGTGCGCGTAGAAGAAGCGCTCGGGCAGGCCGCCCACCTGGAGGAAGGCCGACCGCCTGATCGCCGACGCCCCGCCGAGGAACGTCGTGACGGGCGAGGAGCGCTGCGGATCGCCCGCGCGCAGCCTGGGGACGTGACGCCGCTGGCCGATGCCGCCGTCGGGGTCCATCACGCGGAAGGAGATCACCGCGAGATCGGGCTCCGTGGCGAACCGGTCGCGCACGTGGGCGACGACCTTCTGGTCGGCGTACCAGCCGTCGTCGTCGAGAAAGAGCACGACGTCTCCCGAGCACTCCTCCACGCCGCGATTACGGCCTGCGGGGATGCCCGTGTTCTGGTCGAGCCGGATCGTTTTCACGACCGCGGCCGACCCCTCGGGTGGCGTCGCCGACACCGAGGGCACGTCAGCCCCGTTGCCCACGATCACCACCTCGACGTCGCCGTCGATCTGGTTGAGCGCGGACTCGACTGCCCGGTTCAGCTCCGCGACCCGGTTGCCCATGGTGAGGATGACGCACGAGATCTTCAACGAATCATCGTCCTGACGCGTTGAGAACACGGGCGGAGCATTCTTTCATGATCACCGAGTCTGCTGGTCTGCATAATTCCTGATATTGGTGGAGCTAAGCGTATCGGAACCGATGGTGAACCCCCACCGAACGGAGGACGTCCGATGAATACGACGGACGGGACGCCCCTCCGGTTCCGACATGAGATCACGCCAGCCGCCTCGATGCCAGGATGCTGACCAAATGCAGGACAACCTGTAGGCAACCCGCGACGAAACAGGCGACCACGAGCACCCTCGTGGCCGTGAGATCGCCTCTCGCGACATCGATCACCGCGGTCGCGAGCGCGAGCAGCGACAGCTCGATCGGCTGCACGATCCGGTGGAACTTCGTCGCCCCCAGCACCCGCCTGCCCAGCCCCAGCAGCCCGGAGCGGAACTGGGCCACGGACGCCTCGGTGGCCGAGGACAGGCCGCCCTTGGCCCGCGCCACGTCCACGAGGTCGGTCTCGGCCTTGATGAGGATCGCGCCGAGCGCGCCCGCGAGGCCGAGGACGGTGTACCAGTCGGGCAGCACGGCCGAGGCCCGCCAGCCCAGCCCGACGAGCACGGCCGCCTCGGTGAAGTAGGCGCCGACGCGGTCGAGGTAGACGCCGGCCAGCGAGGTCTTGCCCGTCCACCGGGCCAGCTCGCCGTCGGAGCAGTCGAGCAGCAGGTAGACCTGCACGAGCAGGGCGGCCGCCAGGGCGGCCCACAGGCCCGGCAGGGCCAGCACGACCCCGGCCACGACCCCGGCCACCGTCATCACCCAGGTGAGCTGGTTGGGCGTGACGGGGGTCTTGGACAGCAGCCAGGTGACGTAGATGGACAGCCTGCGCATGTAGAGGACGCCGGCCCAGTGCTCGCCGTTCTTGCGCTCCAGGTGGCCCTCAGGCTGGGCCACCCGCCGCAGGTCAGTGACCGAAGGCCCGGACATAGTCCTCCACCCGATCGCGGACCTCGGAGTCCTGCATGCGCAGGTGCTCCAGGATCGTGTAACGGCCGGGACGGGTGGCCGGCGCCAGGGCGACGACCTCGGCGAACTGCTGGCTGGTCAGCCCGATGTCGGCGGGGACCACTGGCAGCTCGTGTTTGCGCAGGCAGCCGACGACCTGCCGCACCCGCGCGTCGTCCTCCCTGAGGAAGAAGCAGAAGGCGGCACCGATCCCGGCGAGCTCGCCGTGGTTGGAGGTGCCGGGAAAGAGCTGATCCACGGCATGAAGGATCTCATGGTCTCCGCCGCTCGCGGGCCGGGACGAACCCGCCACCACCATCGACATGCCCGACAGGATCAGCGATTCGGCCAGCACCGTCAGGAACGCGTCGGACTCGATGGAGTCCGTGCGCCCGATCAGGGCCTCGGCGGCGGTGCGCGACATCGAGCAGGCCAGCCCGTCGATGGGCTCGCCGCGCTCGACGTTGCCGAGCTGCCAGTCCTCGATCGCTGACAGGTTGCTCACCACGTCGCCCACGCCCGCCCTGACCAGGGACTCCGGCGCGTTGTGCACGAAGTCGAGGTCGACCAGGATGGCCAGCGGCATCGGCACCCCGAAGGAGCCCTTGCCGCCTTCGTAGACCAGCGAGGCCGTGGGCGAGCAGATGCCGTCGTGGGAGAGGTTGGTGGCCACCGCGACCATCGGGATGCCCGCCAGCGAGGCGGCGTATTTGGTCACGTCGATCGTCTTGCCGCCGCCGACGCCCACCACGACCTCGTAGGCGGCCTTGCGCAGGTCGGCGCCGAGCGAGACGGCCGCGTCGACCGTGCCGTCGGCCACCCTGAACACCTCTGCCTCGCCCAGGGTGGGGGCGATCAGGCTCTCGATGTGGTCGCCCTGGCCCGGGCCGACGGCCACCGCGACCCTGCCGGAGGTCGCCACGCGGCTGTCGGCCAGCAGGGCGCCGAGCTGCGCCACCGCGCCACGCCTGACGTCCATCGTCAGGGGCGCCGGCAGCATCCTCGCTAGAAGCGGCATCCGCGCCCCCTCAGTAGCGAACGGCTATGGTGCGAGCCTTCGCCAGGTCGTCGTGGTTGTCCACCTCGACCCAGTCGACCTCGCCGATGGGCGCGGCATGGATGACCTCGCCGCGCTGGACCATCTCCTGGTAACCGTCCTCGTAGTAGAGCTGGGGGTCGCGCTCGAACGTCGCCTTGAGCGCGTCGGCCAGCCGGTCGGCCGCGCCCGGCCTGATGAGGGTGGCGCCGATGTACTCGCCGTAGGCCTCGGCCGGGTCCATCAGCTTGGTGATGCGCCGCAGCGAGCCCTCGGGGGTGATCGTGACCTTCATCTCCTCGTCGGCGAGCTTCTTGACGTTGTCGACGGCGAGCAGGATGTCGCTGGTCTCAGGGGCGGACAGCAGCGTCTTCTCGACCGAGACCGGGTGCACGGTGTCGCCGTTGACCAGCAGCGCGCCCTGGGAGAAGTAGTCGCGGGCGCACCAGAGGGAGTAGGCGTTGTTCCACTCCTCGGCCTTGTCGTTGTGGACCAGGGTGAGCTTGACGCCGTGGCGCCGCTCCAGCTCGTCCTTGCGGTCGTGCACGGCCTGGGCCGCGTAACCGACGACGACCACGACCTCCCGCAGGTCCACCTCGGCAAGGTTGCGCAGCGAGATGTCCATGATCGTGGTTTCGCCGTCGACCGGCACGAGCGCCTTGGGCAGCGTGTCGGTGTACGGCCGCAGGCGTCGTCCGGCTCCAGCGGCCAGAACCATTCCCAGCAACGTGCACTCCTCAGTCGAGCATGTCTACGTACATATCTCGTTACGTGCGGCGAGCGCACAGCGCAGCCCACCGTAAGCCCAAAGAGTATTCGTCTTTAGCCCCTCCGCGGGTAATCCGGCGTTAGTCTTGCGTTCCCATGTCGGTCGCCTCCACGCCGGACCGGGGCGCGGCCAACCAGCAGGTCAGGCTTTCCCAGCCGAACAACCCCCACAGATAGACCGCGAGCACCAGATAGCCGCCGGTCAGCCAGCCGGTGAGGGCGACCAGCGAGACGACCATCATCCGCCCGTCCCAGCCAAGCCCGAGGGTGGCCAGCCACGGCGGCGGATAGACGTGCTGCCGCAACCGGTAAACAAGATCATAGTGGTGGAAGGCCAGCGCGCCGAGCAGTAGGAAGATCACGACGGGATGCACTTCGTGCGCGAACCCGCACGCCGCGATGAAGGTGTACTCGATGAGCCGCAGGATCGGCGGCACCAGCCAGTCGAAGCGCCCGTCGTGCGGGTGGGAGCTGCCCGGCCCGGCCAGCAGCAGCGTCACGGCGGGGGCGAAGACGGCCAGCCCGTCGGAGCCGGCCACGCCGATGAGCAGCAGGACGCCGGTGACGAACGTGCCGGCGATCACCGGCGGCAGCGGCGGGAGCTGCCCGGCCACGAGCAGGCCCATGGCCCGCGAGAGCGGCCCGTCGTCGCGGTAGGCCACGACGGTGCTGTTGGGGACGGGTGTCATGTGGACCGAAATCACCTTGCCGACCTCGCGATCCGTCCGGCGAGCTGGTAGAGGGCCGCCACCCCGCCCCAGCAGAGCAGGGCCAGGAACGTCACGCGCGCGTTCCAGCCGGCGGCGGTGACGGCGATCAGCGCCATGCGCTCACCGATGGGCAGCACGATGATCTTCTTGATCCAGCGCGCGATCGTGTCGCGCTCCATGAGCTGGGCCAGCCCGAGCACGCCGGGCGCGCGGCGGGCGTCCTCCGACTCCAGCAGGGAGCGGGCCGGGCGGCCCCACATGGCGCCGATGCGGTTCGCGTCGGTGACGGCCCCCGCGTAGGTGTAGTCGATGGCGTGCCGTACGACCTGGAGGATCATCGCGGCCACCGCGAGATACCAGATGTCGTTTCCGCCGAAGCCGAAGGCCAGGCCCACGTAGACGGCGTATTCCTTCAGCCGGTCCGACATGCCGTCGGCCCAGGCCCCGAGCGGGGAGAACGTGCGCGTGTAGCGGGCGAGCTGGCCGTCGAGGCAGTCGAGCGCGAACGACAGGTAGAGCAGCAGCGCCCCGGCCAGCCGGCCGGCCGGGGTGCCCGCGGAGAACCAGACGGCCGCGAGCAGCGCCAGGGCGGCGGAGACGCCGGTGACGGTGTTGGGGGTCAGCTTGAGCCGGACGGCGGGCTTGACCAGGTGGCGGGACCAGGAGGAGACGAAGAAGGTGGCGAAGAAGCCGTCGTCCTCCTTGACCGAGGTGTCGAGCCTGACCTTGGCCTCGTCGACGTCGGCCAGCCGGGTGACCGCGATGTCGGCGGCGTTCTGGCCGGTGACGCGGTCGGCGTGCAGCGGGCCGAGCCCGGCCGCGCGGACCGGCACGCCCGACCTGACCAGGCCGACCAGCAGCAGGTCGATCGCCTCGACCGCGGTGACGGGGCCGAGCTTGCCCGTGTCGGCCAGCTCGGCCAGCTCCTCCGCGATGTCGGCCAGGGAGGCCAGGTCGGCCTCGCCCGCCTGGAGCACGCCTCTGAACGTGGCGTTCGCCTCGGGCACGAGATGGAAGGAGCTGCCCGCGGCGGCGATCCGGCCGCCTTCGACGCTCACCGGCGGCCGCATGGGCGCCGCGGCGGGATCGTAGGAGATCAGCGCGGCCGTGTCGCGGGCGGGATGCTCCAGCAGCAGCGCGAGCGCCTCGGTGTGCGCCACGAGGTCGGCGGGGAGCACCGCCACCGCCCCCGTGGCCGTGCGGGCGATCTTGGCGACGCCCCGGAGATCGGCTCCGAGACCGCCGCCCGGCGTCACCACCTGGACGTCGCGAACGGGCAGGACGGTGAGCTGGTCGCCGATCCTGTCGAGCAGGGTGCCGTCGGCGCAGGACAGTCTGCAGGCAGGAGTGGTGGCGAGCAGCACCACCGACGTGGTTGTGCTTTCGCTGATCAATGAGTCGGGCAAAGCGCAGGCCTCCTCCCGGTCGCTCGGGAGTGCTTGACTCGGGAGTGCGTGGACTTGGGAGTGCTTAGACGTGGGGGGTGCGTAGACACAGCGTAGCGACCGGTCAACGCAATATCACGGAACAGGACCGTTACGCTCGCGGTATGGATTCACGGCTGCGCTCGATAGGAGTGCTCCTCGCGGGCGGGGTGGGGCAGCGGGTCGGTCGCGACACGCCCAAGCAGCTCATCGAGGTCGCGGGCCGGCCGATCATCGAGCACTCGCTGGCGGTCTTCCAGGCCGCGCCGGAGATCGACGAGATCGTGGTGCTGATGACGCCGGGGTTCGGCGACCGGGTGCGGGAGATCGTGGCGAGGGGCGGCTACGACAAGGTCAGCCAGGTCGTGGACGGGGGCGCGAGCCGTACCGAGAGCACCTGGCGGGCGTTGCGGGCCCTCGGCACGGAGGAGTGCAACGTGCTCCTGCACGACGCCGTACGCCCGCTCCTGGAGCCCCGGATCATCACCGAGTGTGTCCGGGCGCTGGAGACGCATCCGGCCGTCAACGTGGCGATCCCGAGCTCTGACACGGTGTTCGTGGCCGTTCCCGGGCCGGGCGGCGAGGTCATCAGCGACGTGCTGGACAGGTCGCGGCTGCGGCGCAGCCAGACGCCGCAGTGCTTCCGGCTGTCGGTGATCCGCGAGGCGTACGAGCGGGCCATGGCCGACCCGGATTTCGCCGGCCGGCCCGCCACCGACGACTGCGGGGTGGTGCTGCGTTACCTGCCGGAGGTGCCGATCCATCTCGTGCCGGGCAGCGAGCAGAACATCAAGGTCACCCATCCCGCCGACCTGCACATCGCGGAGCGGCTCTTCCAGCTCGCCGCCCGCAGGGCGCCGGCCGCCGCCGCGGGCGCGCTCGACGGCAGGAGCGTGGTGATCTTCGGCTCCTACGGCGCAGGGGCGGAGCTCGCCGGGCTGGCCGCCGCGCGCGGGGCTCGGGTGCACGCCTTCTCCAGGGCCGACGGCGTGCGCGTGGAGGAGGCCGCCTCGGTCGCGAAGGCGCTGTCCGGGGTGGGGAGCGTCGACCACGTGGTGAACGCGGCGGGCGTCAGCCACCTGGGCCGGCTCGCCGAGGTCTCCGACGAGAGCGTCGCCGACGTGATGAGCGTGGGCTACCTGGGCGCGCTCAACGTGGCCCGCGCCGCCCATCCGCATCTGCGCGAGAGCCTGCTGCTGCACGTCCCGCAGGGCTCCGGCGCGCTGCACGCCTCGGCCGCCGGCGCGGTGGCCGGGCTCACCCGGGCACTGGCCGAGGAGTGGGCCGCCGGCGGCATTCGGGTCAACTGCCTCAATACCACCGCGTCTGCCCACCTGGCCGCCCAGACCTCGCTGGACATCCTCATCTCCGGCCTATCCGGGCACGTCATAGACGCAGGCGTGGACGCTCCTTGACCTGAGCCTTGTTACCGTGCGATCACATGGGGAGACTCATCGTGATCGCCGTCCTGCTCGGCTGCTACCCCGCGCTGCTGGTGACGGCGCTCTGGCCGGCCCCGGCGCTCTTCGGGCTGATCGCCGCCGCCTCCTACGCCGCCGAATGCGTCGCGCCGCGGGCCGGCCGGCCGCTGCCCGACCTGCTCGGGAAGGTGCACCTCGGGCTCACGATGCGGTTCGCGGCCCGGGAGACCATGGCGCTGCTGCTGGTGGCGCGGACGGCCGGGCCCGACTCGCCGTACTTCGCCGCGCTGGCGGCCGGCCTGTTCGCGATCCACGTCGTGCGGGCCCTGCACACGGGCCTCGCCCTGCGGCTCAGGCAGATGCTCAGCAGGATGCCGGTGACCACCCGCAACATCGACGTCTCCGCGCTGCGCATCCCCAAGCTGCCGCCCCGCTGGCTGCGCGACTCCAGGAGCGTGTGCTTCCTCTACCCGGACGCGCTGCCGGTGCTCGGCGCGGCCGTCGGCGCCGCGCCCGCGGCGCTCGGCGCGGGCCTGGCGGTGGTGCTCGGCGCGGCGGGCGCGCTCGCCCTCATCCCGTACGTACGCCGCACGACCCCGCTCACCGACACCGCCCGGGTCCTGGAGATCGTCGGGGAGCAGGTCAGGGCCTACCAGCCCGAGGTCATCCTGTACTTCTCCGGCGCCACGGCGGCCGCCTACCAGGCCAGGATGTGGCTGCCCACGCTCGAACGCATCAGCAGGAGGGCCATCGTCGTGCTGCGCGAGCGCGGCATGGCCACCCATCTGGAGTCGACCACTCTGCCGATGCTGTGCATCCCGTCGTCGGCCGACCTGATGAGCTTCCGCGCCCTGTCCAGCGCCAAGCTGTGCCTGTACGTCGCCAACGTCGGCAGGAACGTCCACATGCTGCGCATCCCGACGCTGCGCAGCGCGTTCCTCAACCACGGTGACAGCGACAAGGAGGCCTCGTTCAACCCGTTCTCCCGGGTGTACGACGAGGTGTGGGTGGCCGGCCCGGCCGGGCGGGACCGCTACCGCCGCGCCAAGGTGGGCGTCAGGGACGAGGACATCCACGAGGTCGGCCGCCCGCAGTTGGAGGGCATCTCCACGGCGGGGCCCGGGCTGCCGTACCGGACCGTGCTGTACGCCCCCACCTGGGAGGGCTGGAACGACGACCTGTTCCACACCTCGCTGATCACCATGGGCCCGCGCATCGTGCGCGCCCTGCTCGACCACCGGCCGGCGGTGCGCGTGATCTACAAGCCGCACCCGCTGACCGGCCACCGCGCCAAGGACGCCGCCCGCGCGCACCGGAAGATCGTGACCATGATCGAGGCGGTCGAGCTGGCCAAGTCGAAGGCCAGGCACCCGTCGAGCGCGGCCGGCGAGACCTCGGAGATCAGGCACCTGATCGTGACCGGCCCCGAGCCGCATCTCTACGACTGCTTCAACCAGTGCGACCTGCTGATCAGCGACATCTCCAGCGTGGTGACGGACTTCCTGGCCAGCGAGAAGCCGTACGCGGTGACGAACGTCGCGAGCCTGCCCGAGCGGGCCTTCCACGAGCGCTATCCGAGCGCCGAGGCGGGCGTGCTGCTCGGTGAGGACCTGGCCGGGCTCACAGAGTTCGTGGACGGGGAGGACACTCTGGCCCGAGCCAGGATCAAGCTCAGGAGCCATCTGCTCGGGCCGGAGTATCCGGATGCGCTGACCCGCTTCAACGCGGCCGTCGAGCGGGTCGTCTCAGGCTCCTAGCCTGGCGGCCTGGCCAGCTTTTTCGGGCTGGTCAGGAAGCCCCAGCCCCAGGAGCAGTGCATGGTCGCGTACACGATGGGCAGCCGCAGCTTCGCCGCGCCGGACAGCCCGCCGCTCGTCAGCGCCGAGCCCGCCACGATGGCCACGGCGTAGCCGCCGGGGACGATCAGCGCGAGCGGGAAGAACGGCGAGACGACCAGCCCGAGCAGCATCGCCAGCACGGCGGCGGGCGGCGCCAGGTAGCGCAGGTTGATCGTGCCCTCGTGGGTGCGCGCGACCACGCGCCGCCACCGGCCGTAGTGGAAATACTGCTTGGCCAGCGCCTTGACGTTGGGCCGTGGCCGGTAGGAGACCCGCATGCGCGGCTGGAACCACACCAGGCCGCCGCTCTGGCGGATGCGGTGGTTCATCTCCCAGTCCTGGGCGCGCTGGAAGTGCTCGTCGTAGCCGCCCACGCGGTCCAGCGCCGAACGGCGGAAGACACCGAGGTAGACGGTGTCGGCGGGACCCGCCGTGCCGCCCACGTGGAAGGCTGCGGCGCCCACGCCGATCTTGGAGGTCATGGCGCAGGCGACGGCCTGTTCGAAGGGCGTGATGCCCTCCGCCGCCATGATGCCGCCCACGTTGTCGGCGCCGGTCTCCGCCAGCGTCTCGACCGCGACGCGCAGGTAGTCGGGGGGCAGCATGGCGTGCCCGTCGACCCTGGCGATGATGCCGTTGCGTGCAGCGGCGATCGCGGCGTTGAGCGCGTTGGGGGTGCGGCCCGTCGGGTTGGGCACCACGGTCACCCGGCGGTCGGCCGCCGCGATGGCGTCGGCGACCTCCTGGGTTCGGTCTTGGGATGGACCCACGGCGAGGACGACTTCGATCTCACCGGGGTAGCTCTGGGCGAGTACCTGGTCGACGGCCTCGCGTAGGTGCCGCTCCTCGTTGAGGACCGGCATGACGACGGAGATGGGGGGCCAGCCGCGCGTCTCCGCGGGCGCGTGCGGCGAGTCGGGGAACTGCTTCATGGCGGGGCTCACGCTACTGTACGACCAGGGGAGGAGGGCAATCGAAAGCCCGATCCTCCGGGGTGACATCGAGGAGAGGGCATGCGCGAAGGGGGCGGGCAGGGATCGGACGAGGAGGACGCCGGTGTGCTCGTGGGCGGCGACGCCTACGGAGGCGTCAAGCTCGCACCCGGCCGCACCCGCAGGCCGCTCAAGAGGGGCGCGAAGGCCAGGCGGCGCAATGTGCTGATCGCCGGCTTCCTGTCCACCGGCGTCCTGGTCACGACCGGCGTGGTGTGGGCGACGCCGCGCCAGATCGGCACCGTTGACGCGGGCGTGACCGCCGCCTCCTCCACCGGCGCCGAGAACATCCTGCTCGTCGGCGTCGACAAGCGCGACGACCTCACCCGCCGCCAGCAGAACCAGCTCAAGCTCGGCCGCGAGTCCGGCCAGCGCACCGACACGATGATGGTGATCCATCTGTCGGAGGACCACAAGCAGGTCACCGTGGTGAGCCTGCCCCGCGACACCTGGACGACGGTCCCGGGCAAGGGCGAGCACAAGATCAATTCGGCGTACCAGTTCGGCGGGCCCAAGCTCGCCAAGCAGACCGTCGAGGCGGCCACCGGCCTGCAGATCAACCGCTACATCGAGGTGAACATCCTCGGCTTCATCGACGTCGTCGACTCGCTCGGCGGGGTCACGGTCTGCACCCCCGTGCCGATCAACGACCCCAAGATCGCGCTCAGCCTGCCCGCCGGCACCCACCAGCTCGCCGGCGTCCAGGCCCTCGGCTACGCCCGCACCCGGGCCACCGCCCGCTCCGACCTCGACCGCATCGACCGGCAGCAGCAGGTCATCTCGGCGCTGCTCAACCGGGCGCTGAGCGCAGACACGCTGGCCAATCCGGGCAAGCTGGCATCGTTCGTCAACACGACGCTGAGCACGGTCAAGGTCGATCCGGACGACGGGCTGATCGGCCTGGCCACCCAGCTCAGGGACGTCTCGCTGGGCGACGTGCGCTTCGCCGAGGTGCCGCTGTCGAACGTCGACTTCAAGGCGCCCACGGGCGAGTCCGCCGTGCTGTGGGACAAGCCGGCGGCCCGCGACCTGTTCGCCAAGATCGACGCGGACCAGGACCCGGCCAAGCCGACCCCGACCGTCACGGTCAAGCCGTCGGCCAAGCCGTCCGCGATCCCGCCCGAGCGCATCTCGCTCAAGGTCAAGAACGGCACGCTCATCACGGGTCTCGGCGCCCGCACCAAGACGGCGCTCGTGGCGTACGGCTTCAAGGTCCCCGGCGAGCCCGGCAACACCGGCAAGAAAGACTACAAGCAGACCTTGGTGCGCTACGGCGGCGACAACGAGGCCGCGGCCCGCGTGGTGGCCCGGGCCATCCCGGGAGCCGAGGTCCGCAAGGTGGACATCAAGGGCATCGAGGTCATCGTCGGCAGTGACCAGCCGAAAATCCAGAAACAGCAGTCGACTGGCACACCATCCGCGAAGCCCAGCGTTACACCCACCACCAAAACGGCAATGCAGAACATATGTAAGAAATAGCTATATTTTCTGCAGTACGGGCAGGTGAGGCCCATGGTGGTCAGGTGTTGGCATGAGGATCCCTGTACGGTCCTGCACGTCGTGGGCGATCTCGACGTGGCGGGCGCCCCGCGGTTGCGGGCCGAGATCGATCAGGCGGTGTCCGCCGCCGATCCGCTCAATCTGGTTGTCGACCTGAGTGAAGTGCCGTTCTGCGACTCCGTCGGGCTCGGGGTGCTGGTGGCCACGCTCAACTACGTCCAGCACATGAACGGGCGCATGATCCTGGTGCTCGCGCCGGGCATGATCCGTCATCTGCTGACGATCACGAATCTCGATCGGCACTTCGAGACCAGCGGATCACTCGTCGAGGCGCGCGCGGCACTCGGGAGCGCGGCGTAGGAGACGGGAGGTGTGCGAGAACATGCGAGAACATGGTCATGTCATCGCGGGCACACCTCCCCACGGCAGCATGAAGTCGCGGGAGAGCCCCCTCACACGCGGAGGCTTTCACGTTGTTCGAGCAGTTCCCCGAGCCCGCGCGCACCCAGCTCGCGTCCGCCTTCGACGAAGGCAGGACGCGGCCTGAGTGGTGCTTCGCGGAAGGGCAGGCCCGCCTGGCGTTCTGGGCCCCCTTCGCCGGCTCGGAGCCCGTGATCGTCTGGCAGTTCGACCCCGGTCCCGATCCCGTCGCCGCCGCCGGTCTGCTGCGCCGCAGCCTCGACGCGATGGGGCTGACCAAGATAATCCACGACATCTCGCTCAAACCCGGGCTCACCCCTGTCGTCGATCGCGCCGTCGAGCACGAGGCGCTGACCCTGGCCGGGTTCGCCATGGAGGTCGAGCGGCTCATGCTCGAATGGGTGACGGGCACCGACCTGCCCGCCGACCCGGGCCGGCTCACCTACCGCCCCGCGCGGGGGCACGACCCCGCCGAGGTGCTCGACCTGCTCGTACGCATCTCCGAGGGCTCGCTCGACTACGACACCCAGATCGAGGTGGCCACGGCGGGCCCCGAGCACGAGGCCCGCTGGATGTACGACGACCTCGTCAACCGCAAGGGCAAGCCCGACTGGTTCGTGCTCGGCTACCTGGGCGACTCCCCCGTCGGCCTGGTGGCCCCCGACGACCACTCGATCGCCTACATCGGCGTCGTCCCCGAGCACCGCGGCCACGGCTACGTCGACGACCTCCTGGCCAGGGGCACCCGCACGCTGGCCGAGGCCGGGCTGCAGCGCATCGTCGCGGCCACGGACGTCGCCAACGTCCCGACCGCGAACGCGTTCTTCCGTGCTGGATACTCGGAGGTCGGCCGGCTCTACCGCTATTACTGGAGGACGTCGTGAGACTTGGGGTCATGTTCGACAGGGACCTGCCGCCCGAGCAGCTGATCCCGTTCGCCAGGGCACTCGACGGCGAGAGCGCCGTCGACGACCTGTGGGTGGTGGAGGACCTGGGCTGGACCGGCGGCATCTCGGCGGCGGCCACCGCGCTCGCCGTCACCTCCCGCCTGCGCGTCGGCATCGGCATCACGCCGGCTCCCCTGCGCAACCCGATGCTGCTGGCGATGGAGCTGGCCAACCTGGCCCGCGTGCACCCGGGACGGCTGGCGGCCGGGATCGGCCACGGCGTACAGGACTGGATGCGCCAGGTGGGCGCCGCCGCGCCGTCGCCGCTCGCGCTCCTGGAGGAGACGATCACCTCCGTACGCGCGTTGCTGCGCGGCGAGACGGTCACCCTGGACGGGAAGTCGGTCCGGCTGGAGGGCGTCTCGCTCGTGCATCCGCCGACCGAGCCGCCACCCGTGCTCGCCGGGGTGAAGGGGCCGCGCTCGCTGGCGCTGTCCGGCCGCGTGGCGCAGGGCACGATCGTCCCCGAGGGGGTGGGGCCCGCGCAGGTGCCGGAGATCCTGGCGCAGATCGGCGGTGACGCGGAGCACGAGCTGGTGGTGTTCACCTACCTCCACACGGGGGCGGGCGCCGCCGAGGCCACCGCGGACATGGTGGCGGGGCAGGCCGAGTTCCTGGGGATCAGGCCGGACGAGGTGGTGATGGCCGCCGGGACGCCCGCGGAGGCGGCGGCTCAGGTGAAGGCGTTCTGGGCGGCGGGGGCGCACACCGTGGCCCTGCGGCCTCTCGGGGCCGATCCGCTTCGGCACGTGCACGCGATCCTGTCGGCCATGTAGCCGCCTGCGCGCCCGCTGGGACCTGCTGGGCCCGCCGGTGTCCACTGGGGCCGTCGTGCCCTCCGTGGTCTGTGCGTCTGGCCGAATGGTCGATGGTGGTCGGTCGGATGGCCGATGGCGGGCGCTCCGCCTTCGGCCACGATCTTTCCCATGAGGCGACCCATGAGGCGAGTCGTGGCACTCGCGGTGAGTGCGGCACTGGCGGCGGCGACGGCCGGTTGCGGGGTGCGGATGGAGGCCGTAGAGGTCGGCTCCACCCAGTCGTTCCCCTTCACCGGGGCCGAGCTGAAGATCAGATCCTCGCTGGGCGGAGTCCGCGTCCTGCCGGGCGGCGGGGGCAAGGTCGAGGTGCAGCGGTGGCTACGCGGCAAGGCGGCGAACTCCCCCGCCTGGTCGCTGCGGGACGGCACGCTCCGGCTCAGCGCGAACTGCTCCATGGTCTTCGGCGACTGCGGCGCCCGCTACCACATCAGGGTCCCGCCCGGGGTGCGGCTCTCGATCGACGCGTCGGACGGCGTCATCCTCAAGGACCTCGGCCAGGACGTGGACGTGTCCAGCCGGGACCGCATCCAGGTGTCGGGCACCTCGGGCCGGCTCCGGCTGCTCAGCGAGGGCTCGATCACCGGTGACGGGCTCAGGTCGGCGAACGTCCGGTGCCGAACCGCCGACGGGGCGATCGACCTGACGTTCGCGGGCGAGCCGACCGGTCTCGACCTGCAGTCCCGGGACGGGCGGGTGACGGCGACCGTGCCGCCGGGGGCGTACGCGGTGACGGTCAAGAGCAGGGACGGCGGGGAGCGGTCCGAGGTCGAGCACGACGAGAAGAGCAGCCGCACCATCGTGGCACGCAGCACATCGGGGGACGTCCGGATCCTGACGCGCAAGCCGTGACCACGGGGGGGTGGGTTGGCGCGGCCCTCGCGCCGGTTCGGCGGGGGCCCCGCGGCCG
>NZ_VCKX01000645.1 GCF_005889725.1 Nonomuraea zeae | reverse complement strand
TGCCCTCCCACCCCCACCGAATCGGCGGCGCCGACCGGACCGCTCGCGCCCACCGAGTCAACGGTGCCCACCGGACCACCTCCGCCCACCGAGCCAGCAGCACTGACCGGCCCGGCAACGCCCGCTGAATTGGCGGCGCCAACGGGGCCTGCGCGGTCCATCATCGGTCGCGTCGGCAATCACGCCACTGGGCTGACGACCGACCCCAGACGCAATCCCATGAGCAACGTCACCGGTGAGTTCACGGCACGGGCGGTCCAGGCAGCGCGGGCAGTACGGGCGGCACCAGCACCTGCACCGGCACAGGCACCGGCATCACGGGCTCCGACACCGATACCGGCTCCGACACCGGCACCAGCACCAGCACCAGCGCTGGCTCCGGCACCGGCACTGGCTCCAGCACCGTCAACACAGGCATCGACACGGGCTTCGATGCTGACTCCGGCGGCATCGTTTCGCGAGGCTGAGCCGTCCCCCCAACCAGAGACCGAAATCCCACTCCACCAGAGGCGTTACTCACCTCTAGGACGCCCAGCCTTCAAACCACCGCCGCTGACCGAGCGCGCCGCCCGGATCACGCGATCAGTCCCGCAAGCCGTCGTCTGCCGCCAGACGGCCGCGCACATCTGGGGCATCAGCCTCACCGAAGGCACAGAGGAAGACTGGCCCGTCGAGCTGATCGCTCCGACCTAT
This sequence comes from Nonomuraea zeae, assembly GCF_005889725.1. Taxonomy (GTDB): domain Bacteria; phylum Actinomycetota; class Actinomycetes; order Streptosporangiales; family Streptosporangiaceae; genus Nonomuraea; species Nonomuraea zeae. The sequence goes on along the minus strand of NZ_VCKX01000645.1, from coordinate 1,105 downwards.
CTCGCCCTCCCCGGCTCTGTCTCGTACGTGGTGCCACTTTCCGCCGAAGACATCACCGAGCACCAGGGCGTCCGCCTCACCACCATGGAACGCACAGCCCTTGACTGCGCTCGCTGGCTGCCCCGCATGGAGGCGGTCGTGCTCCTCGACCAGTTCGCCCGCAAGGGCGTCGATCTCGAAGCCCTGTGGCACCGCCCGCTCAACTCCTGGCACCTGCGCGACACCCTGAGCATGGCCGACCGGGGCGCCGCCTCGCCCAGGGAGAGCATGCTCAGGGTCACGCTCGTGGAAGGCGGTCTCCCCAGGCCCGTCACCCAGATCAAGGTCGAACTGGGCAACGACCGATCCGCGTACCTTGACCTTGGCTGGGAGGAGTTCAAGGTCGCAGTCGAGTACGACGGCCAGGCGCATCACACCTCGGACGCCGACCGGCAATACGACGTCCAACGCCGGGAGGAGCTCCGGCAACGAGGCTGGCGGGTGATCGCCGTCCGAAGAGACGTCATTCCCGGCCAGATCGCAGACCTCCTGCACAACGTCGCCGACGCCCTGATCGAACGAGGCTGGAAACCCGGCCCGGACGAGACCATCCGCATCCTCCGCCGCATCCGCGCCGCCCGCCGCAAATCCCGCTTCAGATCAGGTCCACCCAGACGCCTCTGATCGACCACGAAACCCGTCCTCCCGCGCGCATCGGCCACCTCGCACCACAGCGGCCGTTCACCGCCCGGCGACCGTTCACACCGCGCAGAGGGCGGTTTGTGGCACGGCGACCGTTCACACCGCGCGGGGGGCGATGGGTGGGGCGGTCTGTCACAGCGGCCCGTTCGCGCGCCGGGCGGTCCGTTGTGGCGCATGGTCGGGGTTGTGCCGTGCGGGCGGTTTGTGGCACGGCGACCGCTCGCGTGAATGGGGGCACAGCGGTCTAGAACGTGTTCCCACTGGAGTCACACGGAGAGTGCCAATGGACGCAAGTGTGTTGCCGCTGGTGGCCAGGATGGCAGTCCAGCAGTTGGTCAGGCGATGGTGACCGGCAGTTCCTTGATGCCGTTGATGAAATTCGAGCGCAGGCGCCGGGCCGGCCCCGTCTGGCGGAGGCGGGGGC
>NZ_VCKX01000644.1 GCF_005889725.1 Nonomuraea zeae | reverse complement strand
GAAGAATGTGGAGAAGAGACAGCCCTGCGGGACGAGCAGGGCAGCGCGTACGCCGAGTTCGCCCTGCCCGCGGCGGCCGAGCGCGGCGAGCCCTGGCTGGCCTTCTTCACCCCCGGCGACCTGTCGGCCCTGCTGGAGCGGCACGGGCTGGAGCCGGTCGAGCACGTCAGGCAGGCCGGCTGCGTCGAGCCCCGGCTCTGGGAGCGCTCGGACGTCCTGCGCCCGGCCGACCTGTGCCGCCTGGCCCGCGCCACCGTCCCCGCCTGACCCGGCCGACGGAATCAGCCCCGATCGCGACGGCGGGCGCCCGAGCGGGTGCCACGCCTGCCGGTCGGCCAAGCCGGCGCGGGCCCGCCGCCTATGCCGGTGCCGGGCCCGCCGGTCGCCTACGCCAGTGCCGGGCCGGTGCTGTCGCGGACGAGCAGCCGGGGCTGGAACCGGACGTTGTAGCCGGCCGGCTCACCGTTCATCAGCGCCCACAACCGCGCCCACGCCTGCTCGCCCAGCTCGTTCTTCGGAATCGAGACGGTGGTGAGCGGCGGCGTCGTGTACCGGGCGAACGGGATGTCGTCGAACCCGGTGACGGACACCTCACCGGGCACGCGCACGCCCAGCTCGTGCAGCCCGGTCAGCACGCCCGAGGCCACCATGTCGTTGAACCCCACCACCGCGCTCGCCCCGCAGTCCACGACCGCGCGCGCCGCCGCGTGGCCGTCGTCGAACATGGACCCGCAGGCCAGCTCGGTGAGCTCGATCCCGGGAGCGGCGCGCAGCGCGGCGAGCCGCTCGGCGCCGGCCGCGCTGCCGGCCGGCCCGGCGAGATAGGCCAGCCGCCGGTGGCCCAGGCCGGTGAGGTGGGCCACGAGGTCGCCGACCCCGGCGGCGTTGTCGATCGACAGCGACGGCGCGCCCAGCCCGGCGACCTCCCGGTAGACCAGCACGAACGGCGCCAGCCGGTCGCTGAGCGCGCGCAGCCGCTCGCCGGGGGCGCGCGGCGAGGCCAGCACGAGCCCGTCGGAGTTGCGCCGCGCCTCCAGCGCGAGGATCGTCTCCTCCTCCGGGTCCTCGTTGGACTCGGCCACCAGCAGCTGGCGCCCCGCCTTGGCCGCCGCCTGGCTGAGCCCGCGCAGCACGCCCTGGAACAACGGATTGGCCAGGTCGGGGACGACGAGAGAGATCGTCCCCGTGCGGCCGAGCGCCAGGCTGCGGGCCGCCACGCTCGGCTCGTAGTCGAGTGCCGCCGCGGCCGCCCGCACGCGGGCCGCCAGCTCGGGGTGCACGGTGGGGGAGCCGTTCATCACCCTCGACACGGTGGCGCGCGAGACGCCGGCCGCCTCGGCGACCCGGCCGATGGTGGCCGCCCCCGCGGGGCGAGGCCCGCGCCGGCCGGCCGGGCGCGGCGGGGACGCCGGCGGGTCCTGGTCCTGCTCGCGGTCTCCCGTGCTCGCCCTCATTCGCTCTCCCCGCACGCCTGGGCCCGTCGTCCTGCATGCATTAAATCGCCGAGCCGCGGCAGGTGCGTCCGCAGCGGGGCGCCAGCCGCAAGATACCGGTTTCTCGAAATGCCTGCAATCGGTTGTGAAGAGCTGCGTAGGAAAGCGCTTGCCAGCATTACCGCAGCTCACTGCTGCGCTCACAAAGCGTTGACACCCTCTGTTCGCTCTGTTAGAAACTGGTTACTCGCAAGCCGGAAAGGCGCTTGACCGCTGTTATCCCGGCCGCACGCAGTTCGGTGCGGCATGAAGGGTGATAGATGAGCAAACGTTTGGAGACGGCCGAGACCGCCGTCGCCCCGCCCCCCAG
>NZ_VCKX01000643.1 GCF_005889725.1 Nonomuraea zeae | reverse complement strand
CCCGCCACCACCGCGGCGGCCACCTCCCCCATGGAGTGGCCGATCACCGCGGCCGGCTCGAACCCGTAGGCCCGCCACAGGTTCGCCAGGGCCACCTGGACCGCGAAGGCGATCGGCTGCAGCGTGGCGACGCCGGAGGGGGCCGGGTCGTGGACGTCGATCCCCGACTCGGCGGCCAGCAGCGGGGCCAGGTCGTCGATCGCGCGGGCGAAGGCGGGTTCGGCGGCGTACAGGTCCATGGCGGGCGGCTGCGGGCTGTAGCCGCCGAACACCCACACCGGCCCCTTCCCCGTCACCGGTGCGGCGGGACGGACGGCACGCAGCCGTTCCGCCAGCTCCTCCGCGTCCCCCGCGACGACGGCCGCCGCCACCTTGCCACGGCCCGCCCGTCTGGCCAGCGTGTGGGCGACGTCCCGCAGGTCGGCGGCGGGCCGCCAGGCGGCGAGTGCCCTGGCGTGCTCGCCGACCCGGTCCGCCGTGGTGTCGGTGAGCAGGAAGACCTGCTTGGCCGTGCCCGCCCGCCCACGGGCCCCAGGCGAGTCCGGGCCGCGCGTGTCCAGGCCGGGGGCGTCCAGGACGACGTGCGCGTTGGTGCCGCCGAAGCCGAACGCCGAGACGCCCGCCCGCGCGCCCGCCCTCGGCCAGGGCGTGGGCGCGGTGACGACGCGGAGGGTGTCCCATGGGATGTGCGGGTTCGGGTGCCGGAAGTGCAGGCTGGGCGGGATGACGCCGTGGTGCAGGGCGAGGACGGCCTTGATCAGCCCGGCCAGCCCGGCGGCGGCCTCCAGATGGCCCAGGTTCGTCTTGGCCGAGCCCAGCAGCACCGGCGTGGGGATCGCGGCGGCGATGGCCCGGGCCTCGATCGGGTCGCCGAGCAGGGTGCCGGTCCCGTGGGCCTCGATGTAGTCGGGCCCGCGCCCCAGCCCCTCGTACACCTGCCTGAGCAGCCGTTCCTGCGCCTCCGGGTTGGGTGCGACCAGCCCGTTCGAGCGGCCGTCCTGGTTGACGGCGCTCTCGCGGATCACCGCCAGCACCCGGTCCCCGGCCCGTACGGCGTCCGCCAGCCGCTTGAGCACCACCACCCCGCACCCCTCGGCCCTGACCATCCCGTCCGCCCAGGCGTCGAACGCCTTGCACCGCCCGTCGGCCGCCGTTCCGCCCCCGCGCTCGAAGGCGAGCGTGATCATGGGTGAGAGCAGGAGGTTCACGCCGGCGGCGAGCGCGAGGTCGGATTCACCCGCCCGCAGGCTGGCGACCGCCAGGTGGACGGCGACGAGCGAGGAGGAGCAGGCGGTGTCCACGGCCAGGGACGGCCCGCGCAGGTCGAGGAGATAGGACAGGCGGTTGGCGGCGATGCTGAACGCCGCGCCCGTCGCCGTCCAGGCGTCGACGGCGGCCAGGTCGGCGCTGGTCAGGTGGGCGTACTCGTTGCCGGACAGGCCCGCGAACACGCCGGTCCTCGTTCCGGCCAGCGATCTGGGCGCGATGCCGCCGTGTTCGAGCGCCTCCCAGGCGGTCTCCAGGAGCAGCCGCTGCTGCGGGTCCATGGCCGCCGCCTCGCCCGGCGCGATGCCGAAGAACTCCGCGTCGAACCCCGCGACGTCGTCCAGGAACCCGCCGTGCCTGGGCGTCCCCGCCAGCGCCTCCCCGGTGCGCGCCGACCCGTCGTCGAACGCCTCCCACCGCCCTTCCGGCACCTGCCCGACGGCGTCGCGGCCCTCGATCAGCAGCTCCCAGTACGCCGCGGGCCCGTGCGCCCCGGGGAACCGGCAGCCGATCCCGACCACGGCGACCGGTTCGCCGGGGGCGGGCGGCAGGCGTACCG
>NZ_VCKX01000642.1 GCF_005889725.1 Nonomuraea zeae | reverse complement strand
CCCCCACCCCGAGCAGCACCGCCGCCCGCTCAGCCGCGGCTCCCGAGGCGTGCCCCAGCCCTTCAGCGCGGAGGGCGTGGCCGGCGAGCCCCTCCGGGGCGTCGGCGAACAGTGCGTGGCCGGCGAGCCCTTCCGCGGCGTCGGCGCGGTCGATGGCCAGCGGCGACTTCAGCGCGATCGCCAGCGCCGAGCGATGCAGGCGAGTGGCCTCCGCGAGGTCGCCCTTCGCCTCGGCGAGCCGTCCCAGCGCGGTGAACGCGTGCGATCGGGCGCCCGCGGCCAGGAACGCGCCCGACCCCGTGGCCGCCAGCGCCGCTTCGAGCAGCCGCCCGGCCTCGGCCAGGTCGCCCTCCTGCCGCGCCAGGTCACCGAGCCGCAGGTGCACCGACGCCATCAGCTCGGGCCGCCCGAGCCGCCTGGCCAGGTCGGCCGCCCGCGTGTAGCCGGCCCGCGCGGCCCGAGCGTCGCCCGCCCGCCAGTGCGCCTCGGCCCGCCGGTGCAGCGTGTCCACCAGCTCGTCGAGCGCCCCGAGCTCTTCGAGCAGCACGAGCGCCTGCCGCCACAGCTCCATGGCCCGCGCCCACTCGCCCCGCCAGCTCGCGGTCAGCGCGAGCCAGTCGAGCGCCTGCGCCTTGCCCCACCGCTCGCCCAGCGCGCTGAAATCCGCGAGCGCGGACTCGAGCTCCCGGTCCGCCTCACCGACCGAGCCGCTGAGCAGCGCCAGCAACGCGTTGCTGAACCGGGCGAGCGCCCTGCTCCACGGATCGGCGCCGAGCACGAGGCGCCGCCGCTCGGCGAGCTCCGGCTCGGGCGGCCCCGCGACCATCCCCCAGAGTGCCGAACCGAACGGGTGGCGCGTCGGACGGTCCAGCGCGTCCACGATCTCCCGTGCCCGCTCCCAGTGCGGCGACCCGGCATCGGGTACGGCGTGCAGCACGGCCATGACGTACTCGACCGCCAGGCCGGCGGGCGGCTCGGGGCCGAGCGCGTCGAGCAGGCGTACGGCGTGCCCGGTCACCTGGCCGCGCCGCCCGCTCAGCCACCAGTACATGGCCAGCGCCGCGATCAGCCGCAACGCCGTCGCCCGGTCGTGCTCCACGCTCCACCGCAGCGCCGCCCGCAGGTTGGCGTCGTCGGCCGACAGCGCGGCCAGCCACTGGAGCTGCTCGGCCCGGTAGAGGTGCTCGTCGGCCCGGGTCGCGAACTCCAGGAACCAGGCCGCGTGCGCCGCGTTCAGGCGCTCTTCCTCGCCTGCCTCCGCCAGCCGCCCGGCGCAGAAGATCCGGATGGTGTCGAGCATCTGGTAGCGCTCGCCGTCGGTCTCGACCAGCGACTTCTCCACCAGCCCGGCCAGCGGGCCGGCGCTGTGCCCGCCGCACACCCGCTCGACCGTCGCCAGGGTCGCGCCCCCGGAGAACACCGACAAGCGCCGGGCCAGCGCCTGCTCCTCGGCGTCGAGCAGGCTCCAGCTCCACTCCACCACCGCGTGCAGCGTCCGGTGCCGGACGGCGGCCGTGCGGTCGCCGCGCGAGAGCAGGCTGAAGCGGCCGTGCTCGATCAGCCGGTCGGCGATCTCGGTCACCCCGAACGTCCGCACCCTGGCCGCCGCCAGCTCGATGGCCAGCGGCAGGCCGTCGAGAGCCGCGCAGATCCGCAGCACCGCGGCCAGGTTGCCGGGCCCGAGCGAGAACCCCTGCCGCACGGCCGCCGCCCGATCGGCGAACAGCCGGACCGCCGGGTAATCCGCCGGGTCCCCGATGGAGCGGCCCGCCGACGGAAGATCGGCAGGCAGGTCAGGCGACAGATCCGCAGGCAGGGCGAGGGGCGGGGTGGGCAG